>JBCBRU010000058.1:0-23465 GCA_039819565.1 Myxococcota bacterium
CGAGACCTCGGGCGGCGTCCGCGATGACCTGCACGGAATGGGAAAGAGGGAGCGATCTCTGCAGCCGGAAGGCTTGATTGCAGATCGAAGGTCGCTACTTCTTGGCCATGGAGTACATCCACGGCGAAGATGTGCGGTCGATCTACAATCAAGCCTTCCGGCTGCAGAGATCGCTCCCTCTTTCCCATTCCGTGCAGGTCATCGCGGACGCCGCCCGAGGTCTCGCTCACGCCCATCGCGCCAAGGATCTCGCCGGCCAGCCCCTCGGTTTGGTGCATCGAGACGTATCTCCGCAGAACATCCTGGTGACCTTCGAAGGACACGTGAAGGTCGTCGACTTTGGCATTGCCAAAGCCGCCAATAAGGTCGAGCAGACGCGCTCAGGCGTACTAAAGGGGAAGTACAGCTACATGTCACCGGAGCAAGCGCTCGGGGACAGCGTAGATCATCGAACGGATCTGTTCGCCCTCGGGATTGTGCTGTTCGAAACTACGACGGGGACTCGTCTCTTCAAGCGGGCCACGGAGCTCACCACCCTCCAAGCGATCATCAAGTGCGACCACCCGCGGCCGAGCGAAGCGCTTCCGGGATACCCGCCCGGGCTGGAGACGATCGTCCTCAAGACGCTCAAGCGACATCCGGCGGATCGCTATCGCGACGGCGACCGCCTCGCGGATGCTCTCGAGGACTTTCTCGACGACGCTCGGCTGCGTAGCTCGCGCGAGACCATTGCGGATTTCATGGCGGATCTCTTCAAGGACCGACTCCGAGAGGAGGCCCACACGGGCGATCTCGCCGCCGCGCGCCGGGGCTCACGGGCCCATTCTCTACCCGCGTACCCTCCGGAGGAGGATTTGACCGCCCCTCCGCTTCCCCAGGCCCGCGTGGCCACCGAGGTCGGGTCGCGTAAGCGCCCGGCCCTCGGTCGCGTCGCCGAGGACCTGGAGCTCACGCAAAGCGACGAGCAGCCCCCGGTTCCGTCGGATCCCGCTGCCGACGCGATGCCCTCCGTGACGGACCGCGCGCCGGATGAAGACGAGCAAACGGCGGCGGTGACCTCGGCGTGGGACGCCCCCGAAAAGACGCGCCTCATCCGCGATCCACACTCGGAGGGTGCCTTCTCGGATTGGACCCAGCGCTTGTTGATGCAGAGGAAGCCGTCGGACTCCGGCGAGGAGTTCGACGAGGACCTCGTGGTGCCGCGCGACCGCGTTCAGTACGTGGTTTTGGCCGTGGCCGCAGTTCTCCTGGGGTTGGTCCTTGGACTGGGAGGCGCTCTGTGGAGGAGCGGAGGCCCTACGAAGGCTGAAGTTACGGTGCTAACCGAGCCGGGCGCGGAGGTTTTCGTCGACGGAGATGCTCTAGGACCCGCGGGCCCCGAAGGACGAGCGGGCCCGTTTCTTTTGCCCGAAGGCTCGCGGCTCATTCGGGTCGTGCAAGCTGAACTGCGGTTCGAACGCGAGCGCAGCGTGGAGGTTACGGCCGGTCGAACCTATGAGACCGAGATCCGAGCCAGGAAAGGATTCCTCCAGCTACGCGTGTCGCCTTGGGCTCAGGTCGCCGTCGACGGCAAAGCGATGGGGCTCACCCCGCTCCCGCGCATCCCTCTTTACGAGGGCGTCCATGAGGTTGTGCTCGTGAACCCGGATATGAAGGCTCGACGCGTGGTGACGGCACGCGTGCTTGCAGGTGAGGAGACGAAGGTCGAGATGCGCCTCACAGAGGGGGAGAACGGCCGCCAGTGAGCCTGCATAGGCTCCGCAGAAGGCTCCTGGGGCGTTTTCTTCTTCCTGTCGCGGCGTCCGTACCGCTCTCGTTCGTGCTCTTCGTAGCCGTTGAGGCCGTCCCTGGGGAGGCGGTCGGAGGTGGGATTCGACGGGATCTCCCCCGCTCGGAGGTCGAGCGTATCCGCAAGCTGAGGGGCCTCGACCAAGGTCCGCTCGCTCGCTATCGCTGTTGGCTCCTTGGGGTGAACGCCCGAGGGTGTGAGTGGTGGACCGGGGGACAAGGTATCCTGCAAGGAGACCTCGGCACATCGACTCGGCACGGTCGACCCGTCCGTGAACTCCTCGCCGAACGGCTCCCTCGTACCCTCAGCGTCATGCTTCCGGCCTTCATGGGAGGGCTCTTCCTCGCTGTGGTTCTCGGAGCGGTCGCAGCGAGGGCACCCGGGGGACGGTGGGACCGCATTCTCTCGACCCTGGCCCTGTTCGGACATGGCGTTCCGCTACACTGGCTCGGGCTTCTGGCCATCCTCGCGTTCAGCCTCCAGCTACAGCTCTTGCCTTCGAGCGGTACCGGTTCGGGCTGGCTGGGAGGCTTTCGCCACGCACTTCTCCCCATCCTCGTGACCGCGCTGTACTTCGCAGGTCGCTGGCTCCGCCTGGTTCGAGCGGCCGTGGTCGATGCGGCTCGAGCTCCGTTCGTTGTGGGGCTGCAGGCACGCGGGGTCACGGGGACCCGTCTTCTGGCTCGAGTGGCCCGCAGCGCGCTCGTTCCGGTTCTTTCCGCGGCGGGCCACGCGCTTCCCACGCTGTTCGGAGGGGCTGTGATCATCGAGAGAGTCTTTGTGTACCCGGGTATGGGGACCCTGCTCGTTGAGAGCGTGCTGGAGAAAGACCATCTCACGGCCACGGTGCTCCTGGTGGCTTACTCCGGTTTGACCCTGCTCGCCGCGGCCTCCGTAGACGCCACCCTCTTCGCTCTCGATCCGCGTCTTCGCGATCCGTCGCTCGATGAGGATTTGGGATGAGTCTCCGCGGCGCGCTGATGGCCTCAGCGGCCGCGATCGCGATCATGTGTCTGGGGGTCGACGCGATCGATACCTTCCTCGGCATAGATCCCTGGACGCTGGGTCCGGAGACGGGGGCGGTTCCGAGCCTCGAACATCCTCTCGGCACGGATGAACTCGGCCGAGATCAGCTTTCACGCCTCCTTCACGGCGGTCGTGTCTCTCTTGCCGTAGCTGTTCTCGGTGCCTTGATTGCGGTGTCTCTAGGAACCCTATTGGGCGCTTTGGCGGGGCTCGCGGGCGGGTGGCTGGAGGGGAGCCTGATGCGGATGGTCGAGATCGGCATCGCTCTTCCGAAGCTTCCTTTCATGCTGCTTCTTTCCGGCCTTCAAGGTCCGCTGGGGGGAGAGGGCACGGCGGTCTTTCGGCTTGGGCTCATCATCGGCGTGCTGTCCTGGATGGACGTGGCCCGGATGGCTCGAGCGATGACCCGAGACATCCGCCGTCGTCCATTCTTTCGCGCAGCGGAGGGATTGGGCCTCTCCTCCTGGTCGCTCGTTCGGCTCCACCTCGTTCCTCATTTGGCCCCAACCCTGGGCGTGGGGTTGGCCTTGGACGTCGGAGAAAACGTGCTCTACGAGTCCGCGCTTTCCTATCTGGGCCTCGGCGTTTCGCCGCCGACCCCAAGCTGGGGAACGCTTCTCGCGCAGGGCCTTCCGGCGGCTCGGGCCGCGCCCCACATGGTGTTCCTCCCGGGACTGCTCACGGTCCTCGTAGTGGGGGCCCTCCACGCTTGGGTCGACCCGGCCCGCCGACGCGGCGCCGCGGACCTCAGCAACTTCTCGACTCGCGTTCCGCACTAGGCAGCGGCGGCGACGAATGCTGTAACCCGCCCATGGCCAACGTCGTGGTTGTGGGGACGCAGTGGGGCGACGAGGGGAAGGGCAAGGTCGTGGACCGCTATGGCTCGCGTGCGGATTGGGTCGTGCGCTTCCAGGGCGGCAACAATGCCGGTCACACGCTCGTGGTGGACGGCCAGGAGACGGTCCTTCACCTCGTCCCGAGCGGTATCCTCCATCCGAATACGAAGTGCGCGATCGGCAATGGCGTCGTTGTCGACCCGGCGATTCTCCTGGAGGAGATCGAGGCTCTCAAAGCCAAAGGTGTCGAAGCCCAGGGGCGACTCTTCGTCAGTATGGGGGCTCACCTCATCATGCCGTACCATCGCCGTCTGGATCTCGCTCGTGAGCGTTTTCGCGGGGTGGACAAGATCGGCACCACGGGCCGCGGCATCGGACCTGCCTACGAAGACAAGATCGCTCGCCGGGGCGTGCGGGTCGCGGACCTCGCACACCCGGACCGGGTCGCGGGCTTGGTCGAGCAGCGAGTGGCCGAGCTCAACGCCCTCCTCGTGGCCAACAACGAGGCCACCCCCTACGAAAAGTCGGAGATCGAGGCCATCGTGGGACGCACGGTGGCGCTCGGCGAGCGTCTCGCCCCTTATTTCGGAAACGTCGGCCAAGCCCTAGATACGGCGGCCCGCGAGGGGGAGCGGATCCTCTTCGAAGGGGCGCAGGGCGTCCTGCTCGATGTCGATCACGGCACGTACCCCTTCGTCACCTCCTCAAACACGGTGGGGAGCAACGCGGCCACGGGCACGGGCTTGGGAGCGCGCCACCTCGGTCACGTCGTCGGGATCATGAAGGCCTACACCACACGGGTCGGAGCTGGACCGTTTCCGACTGAGCTTCTCGACGGACTCGGCGACAAGCTGCGGGAGACCGGGCGTGAGTTTGGCGCCACAACGGGGCGACCGCGCCGCTGTGGATGGCTCGACCTCGTAGCCCTCCGCTATGCCACCCGAGTGGCAGGGATCCAAAAGCTCGTCGTGACCAAGCTCGATGTCCTGGGAGGGCTCGACCACATCGGGGTGTGCGTCGCCTACGAACTCGATGGCGAACGGCTCGAAACCTACCCCGACAACGCCCACGACGTGGGGCGAGTTCGTCCGATATACGAGATGCTTCCGGGGTTCGGAGAAGTTCGCCACGCCCGCAAGCTCGAGGATCTGCCAGCGACGGCGAGAGCCTACGTAGATCGCATTGCTCAGGAGCTGGACGTCGAGCTGAGTCTGCTGTCCGTCGGTCCGGGGCGCGGCGAGGATATCGAGCTGTCCGATCCATTCGGCGACTGAGCCGCGTCTCGGTTGACGGGGAGCTCGACTGGGGGCCCCCTACGCCTATGTGCCGCTGGATTCCGCTGATGGCGGTGATGTGGGTAGCAGCCGGGTGTCGCGCGAAAACGTCCTCTGCGCCTGAGCCCAAGGCGTCGGAGTCGAAACCACGTCCGCCCGCCGGCCGACTGGCCGAAACGCCGCCCGCGAAAGTCCCGATCTCGGCCCTCAAGCTCGGCGTCGGAGACCCCGCCCCTCCCATCACCCTCACGCTTCACGACGGCTCCACGGTGGATCTGGGGGAGCCTACGGACCGCTGGGTGCTCGTGTACTTTTATCCCAAGGACGACACCCCTGGGTGCACGGTGGAGGCTCAGGGGTTTCGTGATCGCTTCCCCGATCTGGAGTCATCTCGCGTCACCGTCATCGGCGTCTCACTCCAAGACGCGTCGTCACACGCGGCCTTTATCGATAAATACGAGCTTCCATTTCCCCTTGCCGTAGACGACGGGAGCGCCGCCGCGGCCTTCGGGGTCCCGGTGCGAGGGGAGTTCGCAGCCCGGCAGTCCTTCCTCCTTCGCGGAGGGAAGGTTCGAGAGGTTTGGCGTACCGTAGATCCGGCCCGGCATCCCGCGGAGGTTCTTGCTGCCGTGAAGTGAGGACGCCACTTCTACTCGCTTCGTCACGCGTCGAAGCACCGCGAAGAACCCGAGACGCAGCTCCCCAAGGGGGTGTTCCTGGGCATGTTGCCGATCAGTCGGAGAAAAAGCGTAGAGGCGGCCGGTCGCGGGTACACGAGGTATCGACCGGGTCCTGGGGTGCACTCAAAAAGCGCCGGAGGAGACCGGCGGCACACACATCGACTCGGGCTCTCGGACTGTGAAGGGTCAACGCCGGAGATCGGGTCCGGCCGGGGAGTCGAATCAGCGTCGACCGCGCGTACTCCATCGCCATGGCCTCCGCCAGCTCCGGAGTTGAGGTGATGTCTAGGGTCGGGGCCAGAATGAGCACGGGAACCTCCGCCCGCGAGGGGTGGGGTGGCGGCTCCAAGGTTGCCCGAGGGAAGCCCAGCTCTGGGCAAAGCATCAACTCGGTGGCCACCCGCCCCAGCCATGGTCGGAGCCGCGGCGGGAGCGCCGAGATTCGCCTCTGAAGCGCTTCCAACTCGAGTCTGGGAGCCTGCTCGGTGCAGAGAATGAAGAGATTCAATGCGGGGGCCCCAGGTCGCTGACGACGACGTACGGCGCCGGCGAAACGCCCGATGGCCTCGGAACGTCTCTCGGCTGCAGCCCGGAGAGCGGCCGGCACCAGCCCGGCAAGATCCGCGTGCTCGAGAGCTCGGAACAAGAGCTCGGTCAGCTCGTGGCCTTCAACGGTCCCGAAGCGGGTGACGATGGGGGTCTCCAGGGCGAGCACCGCCGCCTCCAGGTCGACCGGAGGAGGGCATTCGGGGGCGACCCGACATCGCGCCATCAACTCGGTCAGGGCAGCATCGCCGGCCGTGACGCGAGCCTCGAGACCTCGGCCCCCTGGAGGGACGACCGACTCAAAGAACGCGCCTTCGATTCGATGGGGCACCTGTCTCAGGACTTCGAGACCGAGCCGGCTCCCATCTCCGGCGCCTGCGAGCAAAAAGCGCTCCATCGCCAACCCGTCCGCCACCCGAACGATGTCGGCGGCGGCGGCGGAAGTACCGAAGGCCTCGAAGTCGAAGTCCTGGCCGCGGAGGGCGAGCAGACACGCGGTCGGGGACGGGTCCGCTGTGCATTCGAATCCTGACCCGGAGGCACCGATGCCTCTTCGCTCCAGATAAATCACGGGTCGTGCTCCGAACCGGGTTCGCCGCCCCGACGCGTCGAGCGACGGAAGAAAGGCCTCTCCAGGCCCCTCCGAGGACCCCGCGAGGAGAAATACCGGCGTCGCTTCGAGCTGAGGCTCGAGCACCACGCCGAACACCTTGAGACCGGGTCCCAGCCGAAGCGAAAAGCACAGCGCGCTGGCTCCTTCATCGACGTCCGGAGGCAGAGGAAAAGGACACTTTGCCGGCCGAAGGGAGGGAGCCGTCGCTCGACGCAGAGCGCGGAGCTGCCGGCCGCGCCAGAACAGCCCGACCGCGACGAGAGCCAAGGCGACGAAGATCCATGGAAAGGAGCGCCTCGCCATCAGTACTCCGTGCGTAAACTCTACTTGCGGCCGCAGCTACAAGCAGAAGGCGCCCCGGCGCAGAACGCGGTCCGGAACGCAGATTCGGCGCAGATTCGGATCCTACCGAGGCTCACCGTTCTCCGGGACTCGGAGCACTCTTGTATTCCGCCTCGCGAGACCCCACAGGAAGGGCGTGCGTTCTCAGTTCGTGCGCGTCGCCGCAGCCACGGTGATCGGTCTCCTCCTGCTGAGCTTGTTCATCCCTGCGGTGACCTGGCTGTTCCTCATCGTCCTTCCGCTGGTCGGGCTCGGCGTGTACGACATGGTCCAGACGAAGCACACGATCCGAAGGAACTTTCCCATCCTCGGACACGGCCGGTACCTCCTCGAGATGATACGGCCGGAGATCAATCAGTATTTCGTGGAGTCGAACACCGACGGTATGCCGTTCTCGCGAGAGGACCGCTCCCTGGTGTACCAGCGCGCGAAAGGCGTTCTGGACACGGTTCCCTTCGGTACCCAGAGCAATCTCTACGAGCCGGGGGCTGAGTGGATGCATCACTCCATGGCGCCGATCCATCTCGAGGACGAGCCTCGAGTCCTGATCGGAGAAGGACGCGCTGACCATCCCTACTCGCTCTCGGTGCTCAATATCTCCGCCATGTCTTATGGTTCCTTGGGCAGCACCGCGATCGCTGCCCTCAATCGAGGGGCAAAGAAGGGCGCCTTCGCCCACAACACGGGCGAAGGCGGGATAAGCCACTACCACCTCCACGGCGGAGACCTCATTTGGCAGATCGGCACCGGCTACTTTGGCTGCCGGACGGAGCGGGGAACCTTCGATCCGGAACGCTTCGCGGAAAACGCCCGTCAGAGTTCAGTGAAGATGATCGAGATCAAGCTCTCGCAGGGAGCAAAGCCAGGGCACGGGGGTATCCTTCCCGCGAGCAAGGTCACTCCCGAGATCGCTCGAATCCGGGGCGTATCTCTGGGTCGAGACGTTCTCTCCCCACCTGGCCATTCGGCCTTCTCGACACCGCGAGGCCTACTCGAGTTCATAGACGAGCTCCGCAAGCTCAGCGGCGGAAAACCAGTAGGCTTCAAGCTATGCGTGGGTAAGTGGAGAGAGTTTCTGGGGGTCGTGAAGGCGATGCGTGAGACCGGTTCGTGTCCGGACTTCATCACCGTTGACGGCGCCGAAGGGGGAACGGGAGCCGCCCCGCTCGAGTTTTCGAACTCTCTGGGGCAACCTATGACCGAAGGGCTTGTTTTCGTACACAACGCGCTCGTGGGTGCCGATCTGCGGGAAAAGATCAAAGTCATCGCCAGCGGTAAGATCATCACCGGGTTCGACATCGCTCGGGCCCTCGCCCTGGGGGCGGACGCTTGCTACTCGGCCCGGGGAATGATGATGGCCTTGGGTTGTATCCAAGCACGTCGCTGCAACAGCAACGACTGCCCGGCCGGCGTGGCCACCATGGCTCCCGAGCTCACCGTGGGTCTTGTGGTCGAAGAGAAGGCACCTCGGGTGGCCTCCTATCACAAGGAGACGGTGGAGAGTTTCCTGGAGCTGATGGGCGCGGCGGGTATCGACCACCCCCGAAAACTCCGACCGTGGCACATCATCCGAAGGGTCACCTTCGCTGAGACTCGGCACTACGGCCAGCTCTTCGAGTTCTTGGACAGCGGAGCTCTGCTTCGTGGACAGCTCTCCGAGGCTTACGCTCGTGCGTGGACCCTCGCGGATCCCGATACCTTCGAATCGGCCACCGAGCTCACGTCTCGAGGGCTACCCGTAGTTCAAGCCTCCTAGAGCTCTCTTCACGCTGGCAACGCGGACTACGCCTCCTCGAGATCCTCGAGGAGGGGAGGGAGTTCGGTAAAGTTCCCCTCCCGCTTCTCCGCGCGGGCCTGAATCGCCTCCATGATCTCGGGGATACTGAGCATCGACGCGTTCCAAAGGCGCACATAGTCGAGGGTCTCCGCGGTGCTGTGGTCTCGAGCGTAGGTAATGATGTTCTTGCAGCCATGCACGGCGACGGGGGCCTTCTTGGCGATCTCGGCAGCCACCGACATGGTCCGATCGAGGAGGGCATCATGGTCCGGAAGGACGTCGTTCACGAAGCCGAAACGCTGGGCTTCCTCGGCACTAAACTTTCGCCCGGTATAGGCGAGTTCGCGGACCACCCCCTCGGGGAGGAGGTGACAGAGCCGCGGAAAGGTGCCCACGTCGGCCATCATGGCCAGATTCGTCTCCTGGATAGTGAAGAAGGCGTCCGCCGTCGCGTACCGAAGATCGCAGGCGGTCACCAAATCGACGCCCCCTCCGATGCATCCGCCCTGTACGGCGGCGATGACCGGTACGCGGCAGCGCTCCGCGGCCGTGAAGGCATCCTGCAGGAGCTCGAGCATCTGCATGAAGCCGAGCGGCCGCTGAAGGCCCTCGGCTTGAGCCCCAATGCCCGCGAACATGGCGAGGTCGAGACCGGCCGTGTAGTGCGGTCCGTCGGCGGACAGCACGATCGCCCGAACCGCACCGTCGAGGCTGCGGATCACCTCCGGAAGTTCACGCCAGAAGGCCGGGATCATCGAGTTTCGCTTCTCGGGACGACACATGGCGACCTGGGCCACCCGGCCGACGCGCTCCACTCGAAAACAGGTCCAATCTGAGGAAGACATATGCGGACCATACTGCGGTCGAGGGGGCGAGACGACGGCGTGTTGTCACTCCAACGCCGGTATGGCACCCGAAGCCCCCATGGCGTACCGACCCGAGGACATCGAGCCCCGCTGGCAGGAGCGGTGGGACCGTGACGGGACCTTCGTGGCGAAAGGCGACGGGAAGAAGCCGAAGTTCTACGCCCTCGACATGTTCCCGTACCCGTCCGGCAAAGGGCTCCACGTCGGTCATCCGGCCAGCTACATCGCCGCCGATGTCTTGAGTCGAAAGCGCCGAGCCCAGGGATTCGACGTCCTCCATCCGATGGGCTACGACGCGTTCGGCCTGCCCGCCGAGCAAAAAGCCATCGACGAGGGCATTCCTCCTCAGATCTCGACGGCCGAGGCGATCCAGAACTTCCGGCGCCAGCTGAAGATGTGCGGGTTCTCCTATGATTGGACTCGGGAGGTCAGCACCGCCGACCCAAAGTTCTACAAATGGACGCAGTGGATCTTCACGAAGCTGCTGGAGAAGGGCCTTGCCTACGAGGCCGACACCTTCGTGAACTGGTGTCCGGCGCTCGGGACGGTGCTGGCCAACGATGAGGTGATCGACGGCAAGTCGGAGCGTGGCGGCCACCCCGTCGAACGGCGGCGGATGAAGCAGTGGATGATTCGCATCACCGAGTACGCCGAGAAGCTCCTCGCTGGGCTCGACGAGATCGACTGGCCCGAGATGACGAAGACCGGTCAGCGAGATCGGATCGGTAGGAGCGCAGGAGCGGAGATTCGCTTCGAGGTGCAGGGTCAGGACGCGGGTATCGATGTATTCACGACCCGTCCGGACACCCTCTGGGGCGCTACGTACATGGTGATGGCTCCCGAGCACCCCCTCGTCGAGACCATCACTCAAGCGCCCCAGCGCGAGGAGGTCGAGGTCTACCAGCGCCGCACCGCTGCGATGTCGGAGATCGATCGCCAAACGACCAGGGAGAAGACCGGGGTCGATACCGGAGCTCGAGCGATCAACCCCGCCAACGGCGCGGTCATCCCGGTGTGGATTTCCGACTACGTCATCTATGGGTACGGTACGGGTGCGATCATGGCCGTACCCGGTCACGACGAGCGTGACCACGCTTTCGCGCAGACCATGGGTCTGCCGATCGTCGAAGTCGTCTCGGGAGGAGACGTTTCTGGCGCGGCTCACACCGGGGACGGGGTCTTGGTGAACTCGGGCCCTCTCGACGGCATTGCCACCAAAGGCGGCGTCGCCAAGAAGGCGGCGATTGAGTGGTTAGAGAAGGAGGGGCGTGGTCGCGCTCGTATCACCTACAAACTCCGCGACTGGACCTTCGCGCGGCAGCGGTACTGGGGAGAGCCCATTCCGGTCCTCAAGACGAAGGAAGGTGACGTGGCGCGAGCGCTAGAGATGGGTGAGCTCCCGGTGGAGCTTCCGCCCGTGGAGCGCTACGCCCCCTCGGGCACAGGCGAAAGCCCACTTGCGGTGGTCTCCGAGTGGGTAGAGGTGGAAGATCCCGTCACCGGTGAAAAGTGCTTTCGAGAAACCCACACCATGCCGGGCTCGGCGGGCTCCAGCTGGTACTTTCTCCGCTACTGCGATCCCGACAACGAAGACGTCTTCTGCGATCGGGAGATGAGTGATTTCTGGATGCCTGTCGATCTCTACGTCGGCGGTCCCGAACATACGGTCGGCCATCTGATGTACTCGCGGATGTGGCAGCGCTTTCTCTATGACATCGGCGAAGTGCGTGACCCGGAGCCGTTCATGAAGCTTCGTCACCAGGGGATGATCCAAGCCTTCACCTACTACGACCCGGACCGACGCATCGTCCCCTATGACGACGTCGAGGACAGGGATGGTAAGTTTTTCCGTCGAGACACGGAGACGGTTCTCGAGCAGCGCATCGAGAAGATGTCGAAACGCAAGGGCAACGTGGTCAACCCCGACGAGATTATCCGCACCCACGGGGCGGACGCGATGCGGGTCTATATTTCCTTTCTCGGACCTCTCGATCAGGACAAGCCGTGGGATCCGAAGGGGATCGATGCCCAAGGGTCTTTCCTGAAACGGTTCTGGCGCCTCTATTTCGACGAAGAGGACGCTTCCAAGGTCAGCGATGAAGACGCCTCGGAAGCGGCGTTGCGCGTGGTCCATCGCGCCATCGACAAGGTCTCTTCGGATATTGAAGGACTGGCCCTAAACACCGCCATCTCTGCCCTGCACGTGGCCACCAAGGAGCTCGCCCAGCTAGGGGCCACGGCCCGCGGAGCCCTCGAGCCTCTGTGCCAGCTCCTCGCTCCCTTCGCCCCTCACATTGCGGAGGAAGTCTGGGCCAAAGCTTTGGGGCACGCTGACGGCATCAGCTTCGCTCGTTGGCCAGAGGCACGGCCCGAGCTTCTCGTAGACGATATGATCAAGATGGGGGTTCAGGTCATGGGCAAGACCCGCGGAGAGATCGAACTCGCCCCCGACGCCGAGGAGGCCACGGCCCTCGCCCTCGCCCAAGCGCAGCCCTCGGTCGCGAAGTTCCTAGAGGGTAAGACCCTGACCCGAGTGATCTACAAACCCGGGAAGATCTTAAACCTCATCGCGAAGTGAGGTGAGGCCCTCCGGCTGGAGGGTAGGGGCCGTCCGAGGTGGCCATCCCCACCCGCTGCGCGTAGAGACCTCGTCGCTATGAACACGGGGGACGACAGGGCGGCGTTTCACCTCGGCCGAGAGGTTCGAAACCTCCTCGCGCTGGCCGGCCCCATGATCGTGGCGCAGGGCGGGCTTACCACGATGGGGCTCGTCGACACCTTCTGGGTGGGTCGGGTCTCCACGGAGGACATGGCGGCGGTCGCCCTAGGCAACGCCTTGGCTCTTCTCGCCAGCGTCTTTGCTTTCGGAACGGCCATGGGTATCGAACCCTTGGCGTCTCAGGCGCACGGGGCGGGCGAGGCGCGACGCGCCCGTGCCTGGAGAATCCAGGGCTTGTGGGCGACGGTCCTCGTCTCCATCCCTTCGATGCTCTTTCTCGTAGTCCTGATCTTCTGCCTGCCGTGGCTGGAGTGGACGCCGGGCTTCGAAGCGCAAACCCAGATGTACCTCGTCGGACGACTCCCCGGCGTCGTCCTGGCGGGCGGCTACTCCGTATACCGGGCCTATCTCACCAGCGTGGGTCGCTCCCGCCCCGCCCTCATGGCGGTCCTCGCTGCCAACGTGGCCAATCTCGGTCTCGACGTCCTCTTCCTATTCGGATGGGGCTGGGGTGCGTTTGGGGTAGGTCTCGCAACCTCTATTTCAAGTGGCGTCATGCTCTGGGTGTCGGCCCGAGCAGTGCGCGAAACCGCCCACCCGGACGACCGCCGTCCGGTGTGGGCGGACCTTCGAAGTGTATTTCGTCTCGGGTGGCCCATCGCTGGGCAGCTCGGCGCCGAGATAGGGATCTTCACCGGTGCGTCCACGCTCGTGGCCCTCGAGGGGCCCGTGATTCTTTCCGGGCATCAGATCGCCCTCAACCTCTCCTCCGTCACCTTCATGTCCGCGGTGGGGATCGGGGTGGGTGCGACGGCACGCGTCGGAAACCACATCGGGGCCGGTCGAACGACCCATGCCCGCAAGGTGGGCTTCCTTTCCATCGGCTTGGGCAGTGCCCTCATGTTGGCGGGGGCCGTCGTGTTCTGGGCGGTACCCGGAGACCTGGCGCGAACCTTCGCTCCAGAGAGCCCAGACGTTCAGGCCATGACGGTCACGCTGCTGCAGATCGCAGCCGTTTTTGCGCTGTCCGATGGGATTCAAGCGGTGGCGGCAGGGGCTTTGCGCGGGGCCGGAGAGACCCGAAGCACGTTCGTAGCCAACGTGGCCGGGCACGGCCTCGTTGGCGTCCCCGTGGGGCTCTACCTCGGATGGAGCTTGGGTCTCGGGGCCGTCGGCTATTGGTGGGGACTCACCGCCGGTCTCACCGCCACCGCGGTCGTACTGGTGGTCCGCTTTGCCCGCCTCACCGGGCGGCCGATCGCACGGGTGGAGTCGGTGCCGGTGGCCTCGGCAAGCCGTCCAGCACCCTCGCGAGGAAGTCGTCGAGCGGCCACTCATCTCCCGGCGTCTGGCCCAAGCGGACCACCACCGCCTCTCGAGACGGGATCACCGTGACGGACTGTCCCCGAGCTCCTCTCAACGAGAAGGTATCGGGAGGCAAAGAGGGAAGAGGGCGGGCCTTCGGGTTGTCCGACACCCCGCGGTTGAGCCACAGGAGGCCGCCAAAAGCGCCCTCCGACGTCGGATGCGGCCTTCGCATCCAGCTCACCCACTCTGGGTCGAGCAGACGCGCCCCGTTCCATGCCCCGTCCTGAAGAAGGAGCTGGCCCAGCCGAGCCCAGTCGCGCCCCGAGGCGAAGAGATGTGTCCCTCCGAAGGTCCCGGATGCATCCAGCTCCCAGACCGCCGACCGCATACCGAGGGCGTCGAAGAGCCGACCTGGAAGCGCATGGTACTTGGCATCCCCCAGGGCCCGTCGAAGCAACAGGCTCAAGATGTTCGCCGTCCCGCGGGAAGGAGCGAAATGGGTGTGAGGAGGGTACTGAAGCGGACGTTGGGCTGCGAATCGGCCCATGTCCTCTCTCCGAAAGAGCATGCTCGGCGCGTCGGCAAGCCAGCCGTCACCGTCGTCGAAGTCCAAGCCGTCGGCCATCCCGAAGAGATCGGCGTAGGTCAGATCTCTGCGTTCGTCGTCTGCCCACGCCGGCCAAGCGACCGCATGGTCCCGCTCCGGAAGGTAGCCCCCAGCTGCGGCGTAGCCATAGAGGACGGCGAGGGCGCCGAAGGACAAGCCTTCGCCGGGAAGCGGAGCATCGGCTTGAAAGCCCTCTCGATAGCCCTCAGCCACGAGAAATCCGCGGTAGAGGACCACCACCGCTCGGGTGCGCCACGGCTCCTCGGGGTAGGGCTCGTCGAACGCGAAATACATGGCGCTCTCCAGTCGACGACGATCGATGCCCAGACTCGAAGTGAGCACAGGGTCGTAGGCGTCGACGAAAGCGTGAGGTGCCTGATCGTCAAACTGGCGCGGAAAGAGAGCCTGCTGACGCAGTTGAGCTGGGCTCTGGGCATGTACGAGGGTGCAGCCGAGCCCTTCGCGATACACGGCGGTCGCCGGCGCGAGTCCGAGGAGACGACTCCGGACCTGTCTCTTCTCCTCCGAGAGCTCGACGCTCACATAGGGCAAGGGCTCGAGCTCCTCCGCAAGAATGGCCTCGAGGCTGCGGCCAGAAAGAAAGTGGGCGGAGCACGCGGTCTTGGCCGCAGCCCCCGTGGCCAAGGGGGCAATGCGGGTGAAAAAGAATCCCGTACCCGCGAACGCCAGCGCAGCCGCTCCGGCGCCTCGCATCCAACGCATGGCGGAGCCATCGCACGGGCCGGACGCCTGATAAAGCAAGCCTCGACGACCGAGGTTGCGGTGCATACGGTGACGACATGCGTTCTGCGCTTGTCCTCTCGGCCGCCCTCGCTTTGACCGCTTGTTCCTCCGGACCGGAGGACCGCGGCACCCAGCTGGCGCAACGTCACGTCGAAGCCCTGGAGTCGGGAACGCTCACTCTGGACCGACTCGATGCGGATCTGGAGAAGGAAGAAGCGCGTTTTTCAACGCCGGAGGCCAAGCGTACCTTTCGCGACGCCTACAGTGACGGGGTCGAACCGGTGCGGCGGGAATTGGCTCAGCTCTACGTCAAAGGTGTCGAGGAGGAGCTTCGAGAGGCCGGAGACGAGCTCGGGGACGGAATTGGAGAGGCCATCGACGGGATGATCGAGGCGATTGAGCGGTCTGTGGAGGGGCTCAAGAACACGGAGTCCCGAGAGCACGCGCGCGATGTAGGGCGCCGGCTAGGAAGGATCGTCAAGGGCTTAGGTGAGGCCATCGAAGCCGCCGCGGAGGGCTTCGAGGAGGAGATGGAGAGCGAGTAGCGCCGCAGCCTCGGGTCGAGGCTATGCTCTCCCAGATGTCCGAGACCTCTCGGCAGCTCCGCGCCGCGGCGGAGCGAGCTTTCGCTGCCGGCCGCCACCAACAAGCTCTGGCCCAGAGCATTCGCCTGGAGCGCGAAGAACCGGAGGAGCCGGCCTGGCCCCGGTACACCGCATTGATCTGTCAGACCATGGGCCGAACCCTGGATCAGATCGACGCTTTGGACCGCGCGGCCGGTCTTCACCAAAAGCGAGGCGAGATCCTCAAGGCCGCTACGGTCTGTAAGCACATCCTCGCGATCGACCCTCAACACTCCTCCACCCGAGCCCGAATCCAAGCCCTGCGCGCCGCGCGGGCGCCGTCCCCACCGCCCCCCGTCCGAGCGTCCCCGACCCCACGGCGCTGGGAGACGGGGGAGGGCCTCGCGCAGGTTCCTTTACGAAGCGTCATGCCCGGCGCTCGTCGGTCTTCCGAGTCCGCTCCGGCAGGGCCCGCCGTGTACACCATTCCTCTAGACTCCAGCTCCGTGGAGAGCTCGGTCGAGCTCTCCCTGAGTCGTGAGCCCTCGTCGCCCCCAAAAACTAGCCGCCCGGGCTCCGGGGCGGTCCTTCCCACCGGCATGCCCACACCGCAGGTGGTCGGAGGCACCCCTGATATCGAACTGACGGTCGAGGATGCGGCGGTGCTCGCGGTGGCCGAAGAGCTGCGCGCCGTCCAGCGGACGGAGCGCGCCTTGCTCGACACACCGCTCTTTCGGGATATGGCGGAGGCAGCCTTTCACGCGCTCATCGACCGGTCCGGCCTGCGGCGCGTGGAGGCGGACGAACACGTGTTTCTCCAGGGGGCACCGGGGGACGCGCTCTATGTCATCGCCGAGGGCGAGGTGGGAGTGATTGACGAAGGACCTCCTCGCCGAGGTCTCGCGAAGCTGGGGGAGGGGAGCTTCTTCGGGGAGATGGCCCTCGTAAGCGATGCGCCCCGAAGCGCGACCTGCACGGCGCTCACCGATTGCGAGCTGATCGTCATCGATCGGGCCACGCTCAAGGCGCTCATCCAGTCGCACCCCGACGTTCTCACCGTGATCCTCCGTTTCCTCCGGGATCGCTCAGTCGACCGGATCCTGCGCACGAGCCCGCTCTTCACCAGTCTGAGTCGTCAAGATCTCGAGAAGGTGCGTCCGCACTTTCACTTCCTCGAGATCGAACCCGGGGCAGATCTCATCGTGGAGGGCACGCGACCGAGCGGCGTCATGATCATGGTTGCCGGGCGAGCTGAAGTGCTTCGCTCCGGCGAACGCGTAGGCGTTCTGTTTCCCGATGACGTGGCCGGAGAGATGTCCCTGCTGAAGGACGCTCCCGCCGGAGCGACGGTGAGAGCCACCGAAAAACTGCTCGCGGTGTCCTTTCCCTCTAAAGGCTTCAAGAGAATCCTCGAGGCACGGCCCTCGGTACGGGCGTACGTCGAGGAGGTGATGAAGAAGCGACAGGCAGGGCCGAATCGTTGATTCCTTAAGAGAAAGAGGCCGTGATTGACTCATCAGTCAATAGCGGACGACAATGACGCGTGACCGGCCAGATCCGCACTGAGCTCAACGATCACGTGCTCGAGCTCGTCTTCGACCGACCCGACAAGCTGAACGCATTCACGATGGCTATGTACCAGGCGCTCGTCGAGGGCTTCGAGCGCGCCGGCCGCGACCCCGAGGTTCGCGTGGTTCTGTTGTCCGGGAGTGGAGGGACCTTCACCGCGGGCAACGACATCACAGACTTCATGAATCAGCCGATGGGCGGCGGTTCGGACCATCCCACCCTGCGATTTCTCCATCACCTCGTAGACTGCGAGAAGCCCATCGTAGCCGCGGTCGATGGACCCGCCATCGGCATCGGCACCACCATGCTGCTTCACTGCGACTACGTCGTGGCCACCCGCGGAGCGAAGTTCCGGATGCCCTTCGTGCCTTTGGGGCTCGTGCCGGAAGGCGGCTCCAGCGTCCTGCTTCCCCGGCGCATCGGTCATGCCGCGGCCGGCGAGCTCCTCCTCCTGGGCGATGTATTCTCAGCCGAGCGAGCCCAGAGCCTCGCGCTCGTCAATCAGGTCGTAGATGGGGGGGCCGCGAGCTTGGTCATGAGCTCCCGAGCCATCGCTCAACGCTTTGCCGAGCAGCCACCTGAAGCGCTGCAGGCTTCGAAAGCCCTCTTGCGGGCTCGAGACCGCGCCGAGTTGCATCAAGTCATCGACGAGGAAGCGCGAGTGTTTGCGGAGCGCCTCCGTTCTCCGGAGGCGCTCGAGGCCCTCGCTAGTTTCGTCCAGAGAAAGAAGTAACTCGAGGCTCACCAGCCACGGAGCTTGATGATGATCTCCTTCATGACCTCGGAGGTTCCCCCTCCGATGGTCACGAGGCGAGTGTCGGTCCAGGCGCGGCCCACCGGGTACTCGGTCGTGTATCCGAACCCACCGTGCATCTGCATGCAGTCGTAGAGTACCTTCTGCGCAAGGTCCCCGGCGAAGAGCTTGGCCATCGAGATCTCTTGCACCGAAGAGCCGGGGTCTTTGTTGAACTTATCGGTTGCGAAATAGGTGAAGCGCTTCGCGGCCTCGATGGCGGTGATGTGCTCCGCGAGCTTGTGCTTCCAAACCTGGAACTTGGCGACCGGTCGCCCGAACGCCTTGCGATCGTTGCCGTACTCCAGGGCATCGGCCACCGCCAGTTCCATCCCCGACACGCAGCTGAGGGCGGCGACGAGCCGCTCACCCTGGAAGTTGGTCATGATGTGGTAGAAGCCCATGTTCTCCTCGCCGAGGAGATATCGGCGAGGCACCCGACAGTCCTCGAAGAAGAGCTCGGCCGTGTCGGAGGCCTTGTTGCCAACCTTCTTGATCTTCTTTCCGACGGAGAAGCCCTTCACATCGGTGGGAAACACGAGAAGCGAGATACCGCCGTACCCATCGTCACCGGTACGCACGGCGAGAGTAATGAAGTCGGCGCGGGTGCCATTGGTGATCCAGAGCTTTTGCCCGTTGATGACGTAGTCGTCACCGTCGACCTTGGCCGTGGTCTTGATGGCCGCGACGTCCGAGCCTCCGCCCGGCTCGCTCACTCCAAGGGCCGCGATCTTTTCCCCTTTGATGGCGGGGGCGAGAAACTCTCGCTTCACTTCATCGGAGCCGATCTCGTCGATGATCGGCGTCGCCATGTCGGACTGGACCATAAGCGCCATGGCCAGTCCGGCGTTGCGGGCGCGAACGAGCTCCTCGATGTAAGGGACGGTGTACCACCAGTCGAGCCCGAGTCCGCCGATGCCCTCTCCGGCGCGAATGCCGAGAAGCCCGAGCTCCCCGGCTTGATTGAAGACCTCGCGGGGAAAGATGCCGGCCTCATCCCACTCCTCCGAGAACGGAGCCAAGCTCTCGGCAAACTTCCTCACGGTGGCTCGGAAGGTGCGGTGCTCTTCACTGAAGATCTCATTGTCCTGCATACGAACGTTCATCGAATGGGCTCCCTCTCGTGTCGTGTCCGACCGATTTTCGAATCAACGCGACCCTAGCGCTGCGTTGACTTCACAGTCAATCGGGCCCGCCCACTACGCGGACCTACTCGAAAAACGCGTTCTGTTGCGGCATGAGAGCGGGAGTGGGAGCGGGCAGCAGTTTCGGTCGCGCATTCGTGGTCACGACGGCCGGGGAGTCGCACGGCCCCGGCGAGGTGGTCATCGTGGATGGATGCCCACCCGGGCTCGCGCTGGACGCAGCCACGCTGCAAGTCGATCTCGACCGGCGGCGGCCTGGGCAGAGCAAGCTCGTTACCCAGCGCCGGGAGCCCGACACCGTGGAGATTCTCAGTGGGGTATTCGAGGGCTACACGACCGGAACTTCGATCGCGCTCCTCGTCCCCAACGCGGATGCGCGCTCCAAGGACTACTCGAACATCAAAGATGTCTACCGACCGGGCCACGCCGACTTCTCCTACGACGCCAAGTACGGAGCGCGCGACTATCGGGGAGGGGGTCGAGCTTCGGCCCGTGAGACGGTGAGCCGAGTGGCGGCGGGCGGCATCGCCAAGGCGCTCCTCCGGGCCACAACCGGCACCGAAGTCGTGGGGTGGACCAAAGCGGTCGGAGATATTGTCGCGGATATCCCGGTCCCAGAGGCGGTGACCTTGCGGCAGGTCGAGCGCACTCCAGAGGGTGAACCCAATCCCACCCGCTGTCCCGACCCCGACGCCGCTCGAGCCATGACCGAAGCGATCGACCGGGCTCGCCGCGATCGGGACAGTCTCGGCGGCGTGGCCGAGATGTGCGCGCACCCGGTGCCCGCCGGCCTCGGCGAACCCGTGTTCGACAAGCTCAAAGCCGACCTCGCCAAAGCCCTCCTGAGCCTGCCCGCCGTGGTCGGCTTCGAATACGGAGAGGGCTTCGCGCTCGCTAGGGCTCGGGGGTCCGAAGCCAACGATCGTTTCGAACCGGGGCCGAACGGACCTCGCACGACGACGAACCGCCACGGGGGCATGCTGGGCGGGATCTCTACGGGCATGCCGATCGTGCTGCGGGCGGCTCTCAAGCCCACATCGAGCCTCCCCAGGGCCCAGCTCAGCGTGAATCAGGCGGGTGAGCCCGCTGAGGTCATCACCAAGGGGCGCCACGACCCCTGTCTCCTGCCTCGCTTCATCCCCATGGCGGAGGCCATGGTGGCGTTGGTCCTGGCCGACCACTGGCTTCGCCAGCAAGCGACCGTGCGTCTCTGAGAGGCTTCAAACGATGAGCTCGAGAGGACCGCGGGCGGTATCTTTCGGAGCCGTCGCTCGAGGTGCCACGACGCGCTTGGCCCGGGCCCGAATCTGAAGAAGTTCCGCGACCGAAAGGCCGGAGGCGCTCTCCTCGTCGATCGAGGCGGTAGGCTCCGCGGGGGGCTGGGCCGCGTTGACCCGGGCGAGAATCTCCGCGAGGGCCGCTTCGTCGTCCGCGCTGAGAGGAGGGGCGTGCCGCTGAGGGGAGCGGCACTGACGATGCCTCAGCAGAGGCTGCACGGAGCGAGCGCGTCGGAGACGTTCGAATATGGGCAGCTGCCGCTCCTCCTCGCCTTTTCTCGCCACACCGCAAGAATAGCGCTTTCGGCAAGGAGGCTGGTCCCGAAGGCTCGATCTTTCGTCGCCTCGGACCGAAACGGTACGTTCAGCGCGGAGGCGAGGCTTCGCCCAACTGAGCCATCGCCTCCTCCAGGGACTTCGCCACGGAGAGCGCCGTGAGCATCACTTCGGCGCGAGAGGGATCCGTAGTGGGGAGAACGCCACCTGCGATCTTCGGCCCCGCGGGACCGGAGGCGATGTGGGGCTCCGCCCAGGTCCGGGCCAGTGTCGGGAAGTCTCGACCGCTCTTGAGCGCGCGTCTGGGCACGTGAGCCCAGACCGCGACCCTTCCCGGGGCCAGCTGCCTACGAAGGGCCACCGCGATGTGCCCCATGGTGTATCTCGCGTTGATCTCGACGAGCGGCTGAAGGGCCAGGCCCGTCTCTCGCCGCTCAACGAGCAGATCGACGCCCACCGGGCCTTCCGGAACCGCCTCCCGTGCGGTCTCCGCCAGTCGACGCACCAAGCCGGCCATCCCTCCGTCAGGGAACCGCGTGAGGGGAGCGGCGACGTCGTCCGGCAAACCGAGCTCCGGCGCGCCTAGGACATGGCCACGATAGGCTCCCCTCGCATCAGTGAGCATTCGAAACAGCGTAGGCTTCCCCTGGGGAGGAAGAATGAGACCGAAATCGGCGACCCGCACGAGCTCCGGTTCCATCCACACCGGGCCGTCCGAAAGGGCCCGGCGGATCCACTGTCGGTCCTCCCGGCGGGGCGCAGATCGCAGGATCCGTTGACGGCGTCCGCTCGCTCCGAAGGCCGCCTTGACGCGTATAACTCCCACCCGAGCTTGGTAGGCGGCTACTTGGTCCACGCCCTCGGCCTTGGCTCCGGCCCGGTCGGGAGCGAGATGCCCCCGCCGGATCCAGGTCCGCCGCGGCTCCTCGACCAGGCTCTTACGCAGCCGATCGGGATGAGCTTCGGGTGGCTTCACCCGAAGCTCGTGGTGGACCGGCCTCAGGCGCCGGCGCACTTCGCCCGACCATCCCCAGCTTCGAACCTCATCGACCTGAAGGCCCTTGGCGTCCTCAATCTGCTCGACAGGGCGAGGCGTGGCGAGGCCCGCTGTCGAGAGGAGCGCTCGATGCTCGGAGGACGGAGCTTTCGGAGCGAGGACGAGGTCGTCGTCGCTCCCCAAAACGCCGAATGCGGGAGCCAAGTCAGCCGTCAATTGGGCCAGCCTCCGGGACGGGCAGGGCCGGCCCGCGGCATGCTCCTCGATGTCCGGCCAGAACGCCCAGAGCCGAGGCCGCCGTCCTCTCGAAGCCCGGTGGTTGGCGAGGGCGGAGATGAAGTCTCTTGAAAGGCCTGCCTGCAGACGAGGTGCCACCTGGAGGACCGGACCCCGGGCTCGCACCGCATCGAGGCCGACGGGGAGCGCAGACACGAAGGCGGAAAACGCCGGACCTGGCGAGCGCCAGCGCTCAAACCATGTGGCTCCGTGTTTGACGTGACCCACTTCCTCCTCGAGGACCAGCTCCATCAGCTCCGCGGTGGCCACATCTTCGGCGTCTCTAAATCGGCGGGCCCATAGCGCAGCGTGGTCGAGGTTGGCCTGTTCGAACACCAGGCTCATTCCCGCGACGTATTCGAGGGGAGACCGCATCCCGGCGAGCACCCGCCAGAAGTGTCCTCCCACCGGCACATCGCCAAGGCCGACGCCTAGCTCCAACATTCGAGTCCGATACATCCGAAGGTGGCGTTGCTCTTCGAGGAGCGTACGGGCCACGCCGAAGCGAAACGTGGAGGGCGCCTCCGGGAACGCGAGCAAGCAGACCGCCATCAGCTCGATCGCCAAAAGCTCGTGGTTGGCGAAGAAGTGCAGAGCGCGACCCCGAGCCTCCGCAGCGTGGAGCTGACTCGGTCGCGGAAAAGCGGACCGAGGTCGATCGTCATCCAGACGCAGACCTGGCGGCCGAGCGGGCTCCGAAGGTCGAAAGGCTCCGTCCCCAGGGCAGCGATCGGTCAGCTCATCGGGAATCACCAGCTTGTCCTCGAGACTCGGTGAGATCAGGACCTGCCGCGCGAGTGCCTGGAGCTCCACGAGGAGAAGGGTAGCGAATGCGCTGCACGGGCCAAGCTCTTCCTTCGATGCTAGTTTCCTGGGGTGGTCAGCCCGCCCGACGAGTCCCTGCACCTTGAGGGGCGAATCCTCGTGCTCACCGACGACGGCGATGCCTACCAACGCCAGCTCCAGGGCGAGGATCTCCCTCTCGACGAGGGCCTTCCGAAGCTCCGCTACGGGATCAACACCGACCTCATCATCAACGGGGCCGCCTGTACCCTCGGCTACACCCCGGAGATCCTGGGCCCCCACTTCTTGGCCAGCTACGAGGACACTCCGGTCGTGAACGGCATGCCCGCGAAGACCAGGTTTTCTTGGAAGATCCTCTGGAGGCTCTCGGCGATCACGAGCTGGATGCCGGCCCCCTGGTGCGCCGTCACCGCAACCTCTCGTGATCGCCGAGAGCCTCCAGAGGATCTTCCAAGAAAACCTGGTCTTCGCGGGCATGCCGTTCACGACCGACCTCCGCGTCCTGGACCGACTCCGCGCCGGTGAAGGGATATCGATTCGGTCCTTGTCTCGAGATCTTCCTCCCTTCTTCCGGGCCGTCGCCGATCATGGCGGGCTGTTACCCTACGCAACCGCCCTTCTGGAAAACCGCACCCCGC
>JBCBRU010000059.1:0-23386 GCA_039819565.1 Myxococcota bacterium
GCGACAGCGAGCCGCGGGGGCGAGGACTACTCCGCCTGAAACTGAACCAGAGCCACGGTGATGTTGTCCGTGCCCCCGCGTTTGTTGGCGGCATCGACGAGCCGCTCGCACGCGCGCTCGAGATCGTCGGAGGCTTCGAGCGTGATGTCCCGGATCTCTTCGTCGGTGATCATGCCCGACAGGCCGTCCGAGCACAGGAGATAGTAATCGCCGTTCTTCGGGTCGAGGCGATTCACGTCCACCTGCACGGTGTCCTTCATACCCAGGGCCCGCACGATGACGTTCTTGTGGGGGAAGGTCTCGATCTCCTCCGGAGTGAGCTTATTCGCCTTGATGTAGTCGTTGAGGAGCGAATGATCGTCCGTGATCTGCTCGATTCGGCCTTCCCGGAGACGGTACCCTCGGGAGTCGCCCACGTGCCCTAAGTAAGCGCCGCCCTGAGTGAAGAAGGCGGTGACGATCGTGGTGCCCATGCCTTTGTAGCGAGCGTCGCGGGCGGCTGCCTCGAAGATCCGCTGATTCGAAAACTTGATCGCGGCCACCAGGCGGTTCTCGTCGTAGCGAAGGTTCTTCTCTTCCTTGTAGGGCCACGTGACCTCCTCATCGCGGGTGGTCATGCGAAAGAAGCTCGTGATCGTCTCGACTGCAATCTGACTGGCAACCTCGCCGGAGGCGTGGCCTCCCATGCCGTCGGCCACGATATAGAGGCTCTCCTCCGGAATGAGGGCGAAATTGTCCTCATTGTGGGTGCGCTTCATCCCCACGTGGGTGATTCCGGCGTATCGCAACTTCATGGGGGGCGCTCGGTTGAGAGTTTCGTCGGGAGAGGTAGGAGTCAAGAGGACGAGACCCGACCTTCGATGCGCGCGAGGGCCAACGCACCTTCGAGGGTCACCGGCGGCGCGTTTTCCGCGGGAAGGGGGATGGCGAGGTCCTGGGGCACCACCACGACCCCCTGCAACTCGAGCTGGGCGGGGATCGACACCCCTTCGGCCACCACCACTCCGTGCAGCCGAGCGCCGGCACCCACCCGACACCCGTCCAGGAGGACGGACTCGCTCACCGTCGCTCCGCCCTCGATCACGACCCCGCGCCCGAGGACCGACGCGTCGACGGTGGCCGCCTCCTCGACCTGCACGTCGTCGGGCAGGGGGTGGCCGGCGCGGGCTTCGGCGATGTGCAGCTCCAGGTAGCGGGCGAGGGTCGAAGCTTCGAGCCAGCGTCCGTCGTCGTCAACGTGCGCGGCGACCCGGCCGGCCGCGATGGCGGAGGGATAGAGGTCACGCACGGTGTCCGAAAGTCGCGCCTCGGCGCGGCGGAGAATCTCCGGCTCGAGAAAGTGAAGTCCCGTAAACAGGAGGGGCCGCGGACCCTCCGGCACCCGACTCGGCCCGAACCCCGACACCCGTTGGTTCTCCACCCGGACCGTGGTGAAGGCCTCCCGGCGGATGTTGCTTCGTAGGACCATCGTGACCAGGGCGCTCTGGGTTTGATGGGTGCGCAGGGCGGCGGTGAGATCGAGGTCGGTCACGAGCTTGGCGTTGACCACCAACGTGGTGCGGTCCGGGTCGAGGAGCCCTTGTGCGAGCGCGTGGCCCAGGGCCCCGGCGGTGCCCAAGATCGTCGGCTCGTGACTGAAGCGGACCGACATGTCGGCGGGTGGGCTGGACAGGGCGGCCCGAATGGACTCGGGGCGATGGTGAGTGTTGACGACGACATCGGTCGCTCCATGGGCCTTCAGCCAGTCCAAGAGGCCGCGCACGAAGCTCTGTCCGAGCCAAGGCACCGCGGGCTTTCCTCGGCGGGCGGTGAGGGGCCAAAGGCGCGTCCCTAAGCCCGCCGCGAGCATCATGACCTGCACGTCGCGCACGGAGGCCTTCGCTACCTCGGCGGGCTCTGCATTCCTAGCGACGGTTGTCCGCAGATGGAACCTCTCGCCGGAGCTTGGTGTTACTGTGCGAGCATGGCCGGGGAGCTGCGCAAGCCGGCAGGGAAAGACCCTGGCCCCGAGCTCCTCGAGAGGTGGCGGGCGGGCGACCCCACGGCGTTCACGGCCATCTTTCGCAGCTATCGCGGTCTGGTGTGGCGCGTCCTCCATCGCCTTCTCCGCGGCGATCCGGAGCTCGAAGACGTCGTGCAGCTGGTGTTCATCGAGGTGCACCGATCGCTTGACCGCTTCGAGGGTCGGGCTCGGCTCTCGAGCTGGATCACCCGGGTGGCCCTCAACGTCGGCTATCACCACCTGCGCAGGAAGAAGAGCCGTCCCGCCGACTATCGCGCGGAGTACCGCGACGTCGACGCGCCGGACGAGCGCCCGGGCGTCGACCCTGAGGCCGGGGCCCGGGGGCGAGAGGCGGCCGCCCGCGTTCACGAGGTCCTCGCGCAGCTCCCGGAAAAGAAGCGCACGGTGTTTCTCCTCGTCGATCTCGAGGGTCTCACCCACGATCAGGTGGCCGAGATCGTGGGGGCCAGCGCCGCCACCGTGCGCACCCGCCTCTTCTACGCCCGCAAGGAGTTCTGGAAGCGGGCGGCCGCGGACCCGGTGCTCGCAGAGCTCGTCTGAGTTTCGTCCGCACCCGTCCACTGCGCCGCCCGACCCGCCTTCCGTCGGTTGACGACAGCCGACTCGGCCCCGAGCATCCCGCCGTGCGCGCCCTCGCCATGGTCTTCGCAGCGGTCGTCCTCGGGCTGACGGTGCTCGGCTATGGCTTCTTGGGCGCCCTCGAAGATCGACTCGTGACCCCGCTGGACCCGGCGGGCACGCGCCGCATTGTCCAGGTCCCGGAGGACATCGACGCGCGCGAGCTCCTCCGCTTCGCGTGGGGCGAAGACCTGGTGCCGTCCAGCTGGATTCTGGACGTGTACGCTTCCTATCTGCACACCCCGGGGCGGCTGGTGGGGGGGGAGTACGAGCTCGGCCCCTTTCTCACGCCGGTCCAGCTCATCGAGCGCGTCGAGTCCGGCGGTCTCTTCGAACATACGGTGTCCCTTCCCGCCGGGAGCACCATCGAAGAGGTCGCGGCCCGGTTGGGTCGCGCCGGCCTTACGGACCCCGAAGCCTTCGTGGCCGCCGCGCACGACCCCAAACGGGCCGAAGCGCTCGGGGTGGGAGGGCCGTCCGTGGAAGGCTTCATCTATCCCGACGTGTGGGCCTTCCCGAGGGGGCTGCCGGCGGAGGAGCTGCTGCGCCGCTTCGTCCGCCAGGTTTTCGAGGCGCTTCCGAGCCTCGAGCGCTCGGCGGCCCGCCTTGGACTCACCCCCTACCAGCTCGTGATCGTGGCTTCTTTGGTGGAGCACGGGCCGGTCCCCGACGAGGAGCGGCGGCTCTACGCGGCGCTCCTCATCGAGCGCCTGCAAAAGGGCTTCGCGCTCGAAGTGGCGGCCGCCGACGAGTACGGACGCCAGCGCCCCGGCGCCCCCGCGGATCCTCGCGACGACCCCTGGAACACCACCGACCGGCCGGGTCTGCCGCGCACCCCTATCGGCTCCCCCAGCCTCTCGGCCCTGCGCGCGGCCGCCGACCCCGCCGACACCGAGCCGGTGTTCATGGTGCGTCGGGGCGGAGGCCGCCACGTCTACTGTCCAGACTCGGCCTGCTATCTCCGCGCGCTCGAGCGCCACGCGCCCGGTCGCCGTCCTCAGTTCCCCAAGCGCTTCGGGAACCGAGGCTCCTGAGTCGAGTCCCTCGATTGGTCCTCTCCGAGGCTCCGCCAGTGGTTCGCGTACGTGGGCTACACAAAGCCTTCCCCGGGCGCCGCCGAGGTCGGGAGTGGCTCCAGCCCTGGCGCCGACCGGCGCCGGTCCCGGCCCTCCGCGGGGTGGACCTCGAGGTAGGGCGGGGGCAGCTCTTGGCCCTCGTGGGACCCAACGGCGCCGGGAAGACGACGCTCCTCGAGATCCTCGCCAACCTCGTGGCTCCGGACGCAGGCGAGGTCGAAGTGGGCGGCGTCGGGCTCGATCGGCCGCGAGCCCTCCGGGGAAAGGTCGGGTACGTGCTCTCCGAGACCCGGAGCTTCCATCTTCGTCTCGACGTCCGGGACAACCTTCGCTTCTTCGGGGTGCTCGAAGGGCTCTCGGGGGCTCACCTCGAGCGCCGCCTCGAAGCGGTCACGGCCGCCCTCGGCTTGGAAGCCCTCTTGCGCCGCCGGTTCGCGGAGCTGTCCCGAGGGCAACAGCAACGGGTGGGTATCGCCCGGGGGCTCCTCCCGGATCCTCCGGTGCTGCTCTTCGACGAGGCGACCCGAGCCCTCGACCCGGGACGCGCGGACCGCCTGCGGCGTCTCGTTCGCCGACGCCTGGTTGAGGGGGAGGGGAAGACGGTGATCTTCGCGACCCACCAGCTCGACGAGGCGGACGCGCTCGCCGATCGGGCCGCGCTCATGGTCGACGGGAAGGTCGAAGCCCAGGGCCCCTGGCGCGAGGTGGAGGGCCCCGCGCGAGCGGCCTTCGACAAGGAGGCGGCCGCGGAGGACGCGGCTTGGGATCGGCTCGTGGCGGAGGGGCCAGGGTGAGCACGCTGCGGATCCTGTGGGCCTTCCTGGTGCGGGACGTCAAGAATGCGGCGAGCTACCGGCTCCTCCTCTTCGTTCAGACCACGAGCGTCCTCACGCTCTCCTTCACCTTCTTCTTTCTCGCTCTGATGCTGCGCGGGGTTGAAGGCCACATTCCCTCTCTTCAGCCCTACGGAGGTCGCTACTTCGGCTTCGCCCTCATCGGCCTCGCCCTCTCGGGGTTCCTCGACGCGGCCCTCCGCGCGTTTTCGACGTCTCTTCGTCAGGCCCAGATGACGGGCACTTTCGCCGCCATGCTGGCCACCGGGGCTCCCCTCGGAGCGATCGTGGCCGGCTCCGGGCTCTACACCTTGCTGTTCACCACCGCTCGCGCGGGCCTGTTCTTTGTGCTCGGAGCCACGCTCTTCGGGCTGCCCTTCGAAGGCGCGCAGTGGGGCGCGGCCGGGGTCATCCTCGCCCTCACGGTGGCGGTGACGGGCATCTTGGGGCTCTTCGCGGCGGGCTTCGTCGTCCGTTACAAGCAGGGAGACCCCATCACAGCCGGGCTCGCCGGGCTCTCCTGGCTCTTCTCCGGGGTGCTCTATCCCAAAGAGATCTTTCCCGCCCCGGTGCAGGCGATGGCGTCGCTTCTTCCCCTGACCCACTGCCTAGAGGGGATGCGCAAGGCGGTCCTGGCCGGTGTGCCCCTCGCCGAGCTGAGCGGCTCCGTGGCCTATTTGGGGGGCTTTCTCGTCGTCGCTGGTCCCGTCTCGCTCGGGTGGTTTTTGGCGTGCGTGCGGGGAGCCAAGCGAGCCGGAACGCTCGGACAGTATTAGCGCCGCGCACGTTCGGGGCTTTTCACGGGTCGGTCGACGCTTCCCGTACTACTCGGAAACCGCTAGCGTCCCTTCGACATGACCCTGACCGTTGCCGATATCGCCAGGCTCCAGGACGTCGACGAGTACAAGGAGCTCCACTGGGAGGGCAGCTTCGACGAGTACCTGGACATCGTTCGCAATCAGCCGAACGTGGCGCGCACGGCGTTTCAGCGCGTCTACGACATGATCGAGTCCTACGGGCGCGAGGAGTACATCGACAGCCGCAAGAAGCTGGTCCGGTATCCCTTCTTCCGGGACGAGCAGAACGGCGGCAAGGACGCCGTCTACGGCCTCGACATCCCGCTGATGCGCCTGGTCAACGTGCTCAAGTCCGCCGCCTACGGGTACGGCACGGAAAAGCGCGTGATCCTGCTCCACGGACCTGTGGGCTCGTCGAAGTCGACCATTGCGCGCCTCCTCAAACGCGGCCTCGAGCGCTACTCGCGCACCCCCGAGGGAGCGCTGTACACCTTTGAATGGCAGCTTCCTGAGGAGCTCGCCCCGATCGCGGGGGCCAGCCTGTTCAAGAGCCCCATGAACGAGGAGCCCCTCAAACTCATCCCCGAGGAGTGGCGTCGGAAGGTCTTCGAGGACCTCGGTCTCTACAAGAACTCTCGCTATCCGGTGATGATCGAGGGCGAGCTCGACCCCGCCTCGCGATTCATCTTCAGCGAGCTCATGGGCCACTACGCGGGCGACTTCTCGAAGGTCATGCAGCACATCCGAGTGCGCCGCCTGCTCCTGTCCGAGAAGGACCGCATCGGTATCGGAACCTTCCAGCCCAAAGACGAGAAGAACCAGGACTCCACCGAGCTCTCGGGCGACATCAACTATCGAAAGATCGCCGAGTTCGGGTCCGACTCGGACCCTCGGGCCTTCAACTTCGACGGGGAGTTCAACATCGCCAACCGCGGCATCATCGAGTTCATCGAGGTGCTGAAGCTGGACGTGGCCTTCCTCTACGACCTCTTGTCCGCGTCCCAAGAGCACAAGATCAAGCCCAAGAAGTTCGCGCAGACGGACATCGACGAAGTCATCATCGGACACACCAACGAAGCGGAGTACAAAAAGCTCCTGAACAATGAGTTCATGGAGGCGCTTCGCGACCGCACGGTGAAGATCGACGTGCCGTACATCACCAAGCTCGACGAAGAGATCAAGATCTACACGAAGGACTACTCCACCGGCCGCATCAAGCGGCACATCGCCCCCCATACTCTCGAAGTGGCGGCCATGTGGGCGGTGCTCACCCGGCTCGAGGAGCCGAAGAAGCACCAGCTGTCGCTCCTTCAGAAGATGAAGCTCTACAACGGCAAGAGCCTCCCCGGGTACACGGAGGACAACGTCAAGGAGCTTCGCAAGGAGGCCGAGCGCGAAGGCATGGAGGGCATCTCTCCGCGCTACGTTCAGGACAAGATCTCGAACGCGTTGGTGTCCGAGAAGAGCGAGGGGCATCTCAACCCCTTCCTGGTGATGAACGAGCTGGAGGCGGGCCTGAAGACCCACTCCCTCATCTCTAGCGACGATGAGCGCAAGCGCTATCGAGAGTGCATGGCCTACGTGAAGCAGGAGTACGAGGACATCGTGAAGAACGAGGTCCAGCGGGCCATCTCCGCCGACGAAGAGGCGGTCCAGAAGCTCTGCGCGAACTATATCGACAACGTGAAGGCCTACACGCAGCGAGAGAAGGTCAAGAATAAGTACACCGGTCAGGACGAGGAGCCGGACGAGCGGCTGATGCGATCCATCGAAGAGAAGATCGACATCGCTGAGACTCGTAAGGACGACTTTCGCCGTGAGATCATGAACTATATCGGGGCGCTCGCCATCGAAGGAAAGGTCTTCGACTATCGGACCAACGAGCGGCTCCACAAGGCCCTCGAGGCCAAGCTGTTCGAGGACCAAAAGGACAGCATCAAGCTCTCCTCCCTCATCTCCAACGTCGTCGATCGAGAGACGCAAAAGAAGATCGACATCGTGAAGCAGCGCATGATCCGCAACTTCGGTTACAACGAGGAGTCGGCCACCGACGTCCTCAACTACGTCGCCTCGATCTTCGCCCGCGGCGACGCCATCAAGACCTGAGGTTTCCCCTCGCCCTCCGCCCGAGGCGCCTGACCCGGGCGTGGGCAGTCTCCACACGCGACCTCAAACCGAGCCTCCCCGAAAGTCCGTATGATCCCGCAGGTGAACGATCATGCGGGGATGTGTGATGACCAATCTGGAGTCGAATCATCTTCCAAGATGAACGAAGCGACCCCCGCGCGGCACATATCTTCGCCGGCTGTCCGAAAACTAGGCACACTCAACGCCGTAGGGGGGGACGTGGCAGCACTCAGCAAAGACCTTGCGTCGACGAAGAGAACGAGCATCATCATGCAACAAGAGACCGACATGACGAAGATTCAAAGCCGCATGTGGGATAAGTGGGTTCTTACCATTCTCGCCACCACCGCCATCGGTTGTGGTGAGGAGGGATTGTTCGGGACCACGGCGCGCGAGGTGGCTCCTGCGGGCTCCGCAGTCACGTTCGTGTCGAACACCATCCCGACGACGATGGCCCCCGGTGAGCGCGTCAACGTGCAGGTGGTGGCCCAGAACTCGGGCACCGTCGACTGGTCGGTGACGACGGAGTGGGGCCTACGCGATGCGAACCTGAACTTCGGCTGGGCCAACGACTTCATCGACAGCCCGACGGCCCAAGGGGCCAGCTCGACCCACAACTTCGTCATCACCGCTCCGGCGGCCAGCACCACGCTCGAAGCCAACATCTTCAGCTACGTTTCCGGCCAAAGCGGCATCGTCTCGGGCGGGCCCCTCAGCGTGCCGATCACCATCAGTGGTGCCACAACCCCCCAGTACGACTGCACCTACGTCAGCGACACCATCCCCGACCCTATCCCCGCCCGGACCATCACCTCCGCCAGCGTCACGGTGCGAAACACGGGAGCCCAAACATGGAGCGCGGGGGACTTCTGCTTGTACGCGCGAGAGAACGCCGACAGCACCAGTCCTGACCTCACCCGCTGGGGCTCGGCCATTTGCACGAGTCTAGGGTCGGCGGTCGCGCCTAACGACACGGCCACGTTCACGTTCAACATCACCGCCCCCGAGGTGGCCGGAACCTATCGGTTCATGCGGGAGATGCGGGACCTTCGCTCGGCGGACGCAGGAGGCATCGCCAACTTCTTCCGGAGCAGCACCTTCTGCGTCGACGAGTCTATCGTCGTATCGGCGGCGACGCCGCCCCTCGACGCCTCTATCGTGAGCGACACGGTGCCGACCACGGTAGCGCCGGGCGACGTGATTCCCGTATCGGTGACCGTGCAGAACACCGGCACCGATACCTGGCTTGCGGACGGGACCTTCCTGTTCAGCTCGCAGACCAGCCCGCCTAATTTCTGGGGGGTGACCTCGGCGCCGCTCACCGCGGATGTCGCGCCCGGGGCTTCGACGACGCTGAATATGACGGTGCGGGTGCCTTCGAGCCCCACCGGCCTGAACGACTTCACTTTCAGCATGTTCAAGACCGGCGGAACGGGCGCGTTTGGCACCTCTCTCTCTAAGAGCATCGATATCTCGGCCGCGGCCACGCCCGCTCTCGATGCGTCCTTTACCGCCAACACGCTCCCGGCGAGCATCGCGCCGAACTCGAGTCAGACCGTCACCGTCACCGTTCAGAACACGGGGACCGAGACGTGGCTGAACGACGGCACCTACCGTCTCGTCGCGACGACCTCCCCTCAAAACCTGTGGGGGACCACGTCAACACCGGTGTCGGCCTCGGTGGCCCAGAACGGGAGCACGGTCTTCACCTTCGTGATCACCTCCCCGAACGTCCTCGGAATGGAGGACTTCCGCTACCAGATGTCCAAGTCGGGTTCGGGAGCCTTCGGACCCGAGCTGGTGGTCGCCTCCGACGTCTCCGGGATGGTGACCCCGCCCTACGATTCGAGCTTCGTGTCGCAGACCATTCCTTCCACCGCCGACGCGAATCAGTCGCTCTCGTTCACGATCACGTTCCGTAACGACGGGACGCAGACGTGGCCGGGCAGCTCTGACATCTATCTCTACTCGGACAACACGCCGTTCACTCTGTGGGGGACGAACATCGTCCAGCTTGGGTCGGCGGTGGCCCCCGGCGCCAACGCCACGTTCACTTTCAACGTAACGGCTCCGGCAAGCCCCGGCACGTACACCTCGCAGTGGCGCATGCACCAGCTCGGAGGCGTGGGTTACTTCGGGGCCAGTTCAACCCCGTTTTCGGTCACCGTCAGCCCCCCCGCGGGCTGCGGCGACGGCACTGTCGACTCCGGGTCCGGCGAGACCTGCGACGATGGAAACACCACCGCCGGAGACGGTTGCAGCGCATCCTGCATCATCGAGTCCGTGACCCAAGACCTCGCGTCCGGTCCCTCCGCGAGGACCTTCACCGGCGTTCAGACCAACGGACAAACCTCGTCGATGATCATCGCGGAGCTGAATGGAGTGGCTGGCGCCGAGTTCATCGCACACGACTTCTCCGGAATTCCTGCCCGCAACGGTCGCCCGATTCGCAACCAGGCGGGTCGGGTCTACATCTACTCCGGCGGCGCGGGTTTCTTCACCAACGGTTCGGGGTCCATCAATGGTACCCAGACCAGCACCGTGTTCGGGGTGGGCCCAGGCGACCATCTGGGCGGCATCAACGGCGGGGCTGCCGTCGGGGACGTGACCAACGACGGCAACGCGGACCTCGTTCTCGGGGCCGAGTTCGCTGACGCGACCGGCAACACCCGGAGCAACGCGGGCGAAGTGTACGTCGTGCGTGGGGACGCGAGCCTCTACTCGAACGGCAACATCGACCTTGCGACCTCGACCCTCCGCGGAGCCACCCTCGAGGGTGCGGCCGCCGGTGACCGGCTGAGCGTGCTCGCGGTGGGCGACGTCACCAATGACGGCGTGCCGGATATCATCGCCGGGGCGCGCTTCAACGACGCAGCTGGGACCGATGCAGGTGCAGTTTACGTGGTGGCTGGCGGAGCCGGACTCACCACGACCTCGACCATCGATCTATCGAGCGCCACCATCCAGGCGCGAATCACGGGCGAGGTCGCGAACGGTTGGCTCGGTCAGGCGGCGGCCGTGGGCGACTTCACCGGGGACGGGATCAATGACCTGGCCGTGTCTGCCCCCAACGCCACCATCGGGGGGCGCACCCGAAGTGGAGCCGTCTACGTGCTCCAGGGGCCGGTGTCCGGGACCCTGGCCCTTTCAAACCCCGCCAACTATCTCGCGCGATACCAAGGGGAGACGGTGCATGTGCTGTACGGTACGGACCTCGACGCGGCGGACGTTCAGGGCACCGCCAACGTCGACCTCATCGTGGGCGCCGGCCAAGCCGACGACGGCGGGCAATCGGGCGAGGTGCACGTGTGGCAAGGGCCGATCTCGTCCGGGACGGTCGACAACGCCGTGACCGCCGCCAATGCATCTATCTTTGGCGAGGCTTTCGACTTCGTCGGCGGGGCGCTCGGGGTGGGTGACACCAACGGCGACGGCTCTCCAGATATCGTGTTCGGAGCCGGCCTAGCCGACGGCACCGGTAACGGCCGCGCCTCCTCGGGCGAGGTGGGGCTCGTGCTGGGTGGAAGCTCGCTGGCTTTCCGCACCGACTTCACCAACGTGATCCCGTATCGAATCCTGGGCGAGGCAAGCGCCGACCTCCTTGGCTACCTCCGAAACTCCGTGGCGGTCGGCGACATCGACGGGGACGGTCGAGCTGATTGGTGTGTGGGCGCACGCCTCGGCGGAGACTCGGCCTTCCCCGGGGCCGGACGTATCGACTGTATTCAGAGCCCGTGGTGAGGCCCCGCCTCCCCGCGTGAGGCCCCGAAGGGTGCCCTCGTCTTGAGCGCTATACTTCGAGGCGTCGGCTTAAACCTCCTCAGCCGAGTCTCCGTGATCATCGGCGGGGGAGGGGCCCTCGTTCTTCTCGCCCGTACCTTCGGGCCCCATGATTTCGGCTCATGGTCTAAGGCGGTGGTGTGGGCCTCGCTGGTGGGGACCCTCTCGGAAGGCGGGGTGGCCAATACGCTCCTCCACCGCGCCGCGCGCAGCCCCGAGCACATCTCCAGTCACATCGGGGCTCTGCTTAAGGCTCGGCTCGGTTTCGGGGTGCTCGCCTTTGCCGCGGCGCTCGTCCTCTGGCTGTGGATCGAGGGGCCGATGTGGGTCGGGCTTCTGGTTCTCCTCGGCGGGAGTCGAATCCTCGATGGCCTCGGAGCCTCTCTCTCCTTTGCCCTGTACACCGTCGATGAGTTCAAGACGCCTGCCCTCCTCGAGATCGTGAGGAGGTTCGGCTTCTTGCTTGCGCTGCTCGTCATTTCCCAGAGCGGTGGCTCTTTGATGGTTCCGGCGCTGGTTCAGCTGAGTCTCGCGCTCTTGGCTTTCATAGTGCTCTTGAGGACGGTACGCGGGCGCCTGGGGATCGATCTTCGCGGCCGTCTGGCCCTCGGGCAGCGCACGCTCTGGTTCTGGCTCACCGGCCTCTTCGCCTGGATGAACGCGGAGCTCGACCTGATGATGCTTGGGATCCTCACGACCGCCACCGTCACCGGCACCTATGCGGCTGCGATTCGACTGGTCATCATGCTGTCCATCGTGTCGTCCGCCGTAAGTCACGCCGTGATTGCGCGGTTCTTTCGGAGCGGAGCGAACCAAGGCGAGCCAGAGCACACGGACCGCCTTCTCGACGTCACGGCGCTGGCCGTCACTGGGCTCGGCGCGGTTATGGGGGTGGAGTTCATCTTTGACGGCACCAATATCGCGCGCCTGCTCTATGGGCCGGGATACGCCGAGGCGGGCCGAATCCTCAGTCTCCTCGGTATCTTCGTCATCGTCGAGTTTGCCCGACAAGCTCCGAGCTGGTACGTCGCGGCGTCAGGCGGAGAGAGGACCACGGCGGTATTGATGGGCTCGGCAGCGCTTCTGAACCTAGGGGGTAACCTCATCCTCATCCCACGCATGGCGGGCTCCGGAGCGGCCTTGGCGTCCATCATGAGCGGGACCTTCGTGCTCGTAGCCATGGTTTGGGCCGCGAGTCGACGCTCGTCGTGGAGGGTGGCCGTGGCGACCGCCCTCGGCTTCGCCCCGGGGGGCGCGCTGATGGCTTTGCATCTCTTGCTTCCTTCCCGCCTTCCTTGGTTCGTCGCGCCGCTCCTGTTCGGAAGTGCGGTCGCGGGGGTAGGGCTCATCCTGGCCCTTCGTCCGGCGCGGACCCGGCAGCTCTACGAAAGACTTCATCGCTATGTTGCCGCCACATGAGAACGAGAGGTCGATTCGACCTTGCCCGCTCTGTGACAGCCGGCAGAGCGTCCCCGCGCACCACCCACCTACCGTATTTGCGGGCACCGAGTTTCGGTACCGGCGCTGTCAGGCCTGCCGTACCGTCTTTGTAGATCCCGCTCCAAGTCCGTCGGAGCTCTCCAAGATGTATGGTTCGGGCTATCACGACGCGCACTACTTTCGAGAGGAGGAGGAGCGAGGAGATCTCTTTTCGGAGCTCGAGGGATTAGCTCCGGGGCGTGCCCTCCTCGACTTCGGATGTGGAGACGCCCGCTTCCTGAGGTTCGCCGCGGAGCGGGGCTGGAAGGGAACGGGAGCGGAGTTCGACCCCAGCTTCGTTTTGCGCCTTCGCGCGGAGTTTCCCAGCCTTCAATTCGAGACCGTGGACGAGGTGCTCGCCCAGGAGGACCAGAGCTTCTCCGTGATTCATCTCGGAGATGTCTTCGAGCACCTGGTCGAGCCCATGGGGATGATGCGCTCGCTCCTTCGCCGCCTCAAGCCCGGGGGCCTCCTGTTCATGGAGGGGCCCATCGAAGACAATCCCAACCTCGTTAACTATCTGATGTCGGTGTACTTCCGACGGGTTCGTCGGTCCGCGGGTGTGCATCCTCCGACCCATCTCATTTTCACCGACCGTCATAGCCAGCTCGGGGCTCTGGAGCGCTTAGGGCTTCGTACCCTCGTGTTTCGGATCTCCGATAGTCCTCGACCCATGCCGAGTCGGGTCGAGCGCCCCGGCTCGGTGCCTCATCTGGCCAAGTTCGCCCTGGGCCAGGTCTCGGTGGCGGTGTCAAACCTCGTTCCCGGTTGGGGAAACCGGTTCCTGTTCGTCGGGAGCATCGACTGACGTGGATGTCCGAGTCATCGTCGTCGTCCTGTGTGCGGCGATGGCCAGCGCCGCTTTAGGACCGGCTGGCGCGGTCGCCGCGGCCGGGATGTCCGTCTCCCTGGTGCTCGGTTTCGCTGGAGCTCGGTTTGCGCAGGGGACGTCGTTTGTGCGGGAGTCCATGCCGTCCTCAGCCAAGGAGAGGACGGAGGCGGCGGGGGTCCCTCTCTTGTGGCTGGTGGCGGCGGTGGTCATCCACTGGATGATGGCGGTCGCTCTCCATTCCACCGGAATCGGGATGACTCTTGCCCCGGACCAGGCGCTGTATGAGATGTGGGGGGATCTTCTCCTCGCGAACTGGGAGAGTCGAGTCCCCCGAGACCTGTCGGGGGTGGTGGGGTACAACGAGCTCTCGATTTACTACGCGGCCAACGCGGTCGTGCGATTCTTCTCGGGCCGAAACTCATCTTTCGTGATCTCGCTCGTGAACGGAGTCGTGGCCACCGTTGCGGCGAAGCTCGCTGCCGATATCGCAGGACGGCTCTCGGGGAGCGCGGCACAGAAGGTGACCTTTCTCCTCGCAGCGTTGTGGCCCACGATGGTGGTCTACTCGAGCCTCAATCTCCGAGACGCCTTCGGGTGGATGTTCATCATGCTCGTGTACTCGAGCGCGCTGCGTCTGCGGCAGGGTTTGAGCGTGATCAGCGCAATCTCGTTGATCGCGGGGCTCGCCGGAGTGGGGCTCATACGCCCCTATGTGCTGGCTTTGGTTCTTTCGGGACTGATGGCCTCGCTGGTGGTGACGCGGCTTCGGCACATCCCATACGCAGCTATCTTCCTCCTCGTGACGATCCTCGCGGCAGGCCTCCTCGGAGAGCGTTTCGGACTCTCCCGGGAGCTGTTTTCCATGCGTTCTCTGGAGCTCATGGAGTCTCACCGACAAAACCTGAACTTTGGAGGCTCGGCGGCTGGTGACTTCGGCGGCGATGTCTCTTCGGTCTCAGGAGCCCTCAGCTATCTCCCTCGAGGGCTGCTCTTCTTCCTTCTCTCCCCCTTTCCGTGGGACATCCGTAACCTTCGCCAGATGCTCGTGCTCCCGGAGCTCATCGTCTGGTACGGGGTTGTGATTCTCGGGCTGCGGGGGGCGGTGTCACTGTTTCGCCGGGCCCCTGAAGCAGGTGTGCTTGCGGTTCCGACCTTGGCCCTGACTTCCGCCTACGCCCTCGTGGAGGGCAATGCGGGCACGGCCAACCGGCACCGCGCTCAGGTCGCCCTCGTTTTCTTCATTTTCGCAGCCGAGGGGCTGATGCGGGTGCTCCCCGCCCGTAGACCCTCGTCGTAGTGAGCGCGCTTTGAACTCTCCCATCCATAGCCTCCTCGCCTTCAACCATCGTCTTTCCCGCCGTCAGGATCGCTGGGCACGCCGCATATGGGGCCGTCGGGACGGCAACACGGTCTGGCTTGAAGACCTCCTTCCCTCTCTGCTCGCTCCGAAGCTGCGTGTCCTCGACGTGGGTGGGGGCAAGCACCCCGCGATAAGCATCGAGACCAAGGAGCGACTGGGCCTCGATGTGACAGGGTTGGACATCTCAGCCGATGAGCTCGATCGAGCGCCCAAGGGGGCCTACGATCGAGTGTTGGTGGGAGATGTCAGCCAGATGTCCCTCGATGGAGAGTATGACTTAATCCTCTCGACGGCCGTTCTCGAGCACGTGAAGGACGTAGGCCAGACGATGTGCGTGCTCTCGAGAGCTCTCGCTCCCAACGGGCGGATGGGCCACTTCGTGCCGTGCGGGCGCTCTCTCTTTGCCCGTCTTAACCGCGCTCTCGATGACGATGTCTCCCGGTCGCTGCTCTTTGGCTTGTTTCCAGGTGCGCGCAAGGGGCAGGGGTTTCCGGCGTACTACGATCGCTGTTGGCCCGGGGAGTTCCGCAAGCTCGCCGACGACAATGGCCTACGGATCGAGGACGTCACTCCCTTCTTTCAGTCAGGCTACCTCAGCTTCTTCGCTCCCGCCCACGCAGTTGAGGTGGGGCTACAGGTCCTGCAAATGAACCTGCCGGACCCCGAAGATCGGTGCGAGTCCTTCGTCTTTGTCGCGCGGCGTTGAGTCTACGGCCATGAGGGTGCTCAATCTCATCGACACCCTCGGCCGGGGAGGGGCTGAGACGCTGCTGATGCATCTCGCCGAGGATGCTCGGGGGCTGGGGGTCGAGGTCGAAGTGGGGGTGTTGGCGCCGCCTTTCACCCTCGCCGAGGGGCTCGAAGCTCGCGGGGTGAAGGTGTACCGGCGGTCGGCCTCTCGACTCAGCGTCACCGCGATTCCGGCGCTCGCCGCTTGGGTCCGCGGGTTGGTTCACGAGACTTCCCCGGACGTCGTCCACGCTCACCTCTTTCACGCCACGATGAGCGTCTCAGGGCGAGTCTTGTGGCCCCGCTCCGTGCGCACGGTGGCTTCGCTGCACAACCTCGACTACGACTCTTGGCGGCTCTCTCGGGCCAAGATGTGGCTGGTGAAGCGGTTGCACCGGAGCGCGCTTGCCCATGCCGTGGACCGAGTGGTGGCGGTCAGCGACGCGGTGGCTCGACACTACGAGGCCCAGCTCCAGCTGTCGCCCGCGACGGTGATACCCAACGCGGTGCCCTACGACGCGTTGGCGGGAGTCGCGGGCGACCGGGCGCGCCTCGCCGAGGTGGGGCTCTCGCCGGAGCGGCTCACCGTCGCCGCGGTGGGACGTCTGGTGCATCAGAAGGGCCATGACCGTCTGCTCTGCGCCCTCGCCCGGCTTCGGGACGACGGTCTGGACGGCCAGGCGCTCATCGTCGGAGATGGGCCGGAGCGTTCGGCCCTGGAAGCTCTGATCGAGCGCCTCCAGCTCGAGGGATACGTGGCGCTCGTTCCGGCCTTGCCTCACCCCGAACTCATGGGGCTCCTCGCGAGCTGCGATGTCTTCGCGATGAGCTCCAGGTTCGAGGGCTTCGGCATAGCCCTCATCGAAGCGATGATGCTGGGCCTTCCCCCCGTCGTGGCGGACATCTCCCCGCTCCGCGAGCTCGTCGAGCACGGCCGCTACGGTCGACGGGTGGACGCCAGCAGCGCTGAGGCGCTCGCTGCCGCTCTCGGGGAGCTGTTCAAAACGCCCGAAGCCCGACGGGACCTGGGGGAGCGCGCGCGGACTCACGCCGCCGAGCGGTTCTCTACGCAAACCGTCGCTCGGCAGTGGCACCGGCTCTATCAAGACCTGCTCGAGACCTGAGTCGACAGCGGAGCGCTCGAGGCAACGCTTGCGTCACCGCCCTCCGTTCGGAGCTTGACTTCATCTCCGGCCCCTCCAACGCTCCACGCGGCTGGTTCCCATGACCGTTGCAAGCCCTCGAGACGTGAGCGGGGAGGTCATTCACGTCCCATCGGACGCGCTCCCCTATATTCTCTTTCAGCGCACCGCGTACCTCCGCCTGCCCCAAAGTCGCGCCTTTCAGATTCTAGATCGCCTTCTTCCCATCGATCTTTACGGTCGCGTGGTGGCGCTCGAGAGCCGGGTTCGCTCTTCGGAGATCGGACGGCTCTACCAGGATGATATCTTTCGAGAGTACGAGAGCCTGCGCCCGCATCTGCCTCCCGCACCGTCGAGCGTCCTGGACATTGGTTGTGGGGTAGCGGGGATCGATGCCCTGCTGTACGCGCACTACCGCGATCGAAGCCCTGAGATACATCTGCTCGACAAGACCGCGGTCGAGGACCGCGTCTTTTATCAGTTCGAGGCCAAAGGGGCATTCTACAACTCCCTCGAGATCGCTCGGACCACTCTAGAGAGCAGTGGCGTGCCCGCCGAGCGAGTCGCCACCCACGAGGCTACCGAGGACAATCGCATTCCGCTCGCGGATGGGTCGGTCGACCTGATGCTCTCGTTGATCTCCTGGGGCTTTCACTATCCCGTGAGCACGTACCTCGATGAAGCCGAGCGCGTGCTCCGTCCGGGTGGTCGACTCATCCTCGACGTACGGCGCGGCACGAGCGGAAAGGTCGAGCTCGAGGGCCGATTCCGGTCGGTGGCCGTCGCTCGCGACGAGCCCAAGTTCGAGCGCTTGGTGCTCGCGAAGCCCTGATCGTCAAGAATCGCGTCTCGGTTAGAGAGACAGCGGCGGCGCGAGAATCCGGCTCGGGGGACGCAGGAAGTAGGACCCCATCAAGATCAGGAAAAATACGAAGGCGGGTGCGGCCTCGCCCACCGCCTGCCCCGCCAGCAGATGCGACGCTGTCGCCCCGAGGAAGTCGATCGCGAAGCCCGCGTAGGCCCACTCCTTGAGGCGGGTGACGCCCGGGACCGCGAGCACGATGACGCCGGCGATCTTGGCCACTCCGAGGATGGTCATGAGATAGGCCGGATACCCGAGAGCGGTCAGCCCTTCCTTGATGGCGTCGACCCCGGCCAGATCCGCAACGCCTGAGGCCCCCTGGGAGAGAACCACCAGGCCCGTGAGGATGATGTAGCCGATGACGGCGCCTTTGCTGCTTGCCACGGTCGAATCGAAGCAGCCTCCGGACGACGGCGCAATGCGGTTTCGGGGAGTCGGGCAACCGTCGACCTTCGCGCGGGCTTGAGAGTTCAGCGCCGGCGCTTCTTCCTTCGCTTAGCTTTTTTGGTCGGGGCCTTCGGGGCTGGGGAGGGAAGGCCTGCCGCCTCCTCGACGTGGGAGAGGAGGGCCGCCCGGTCTCCGGGGGCGAGATCGAGCAGCCTCACCGTTTCGCGAAACAGGTGCATCAGGCGAATGAACTCATGCCTCAAGGGGAGGGCGGACGGCACCGGCCCCGGGGCTTCGGCCTCGATGCCTCGAAGCTCCACGAGAGCCTGATCGAGCTCCAACGCGACCTCGACCCGCTCGCGGTGGAGATCGGCCAGGGAGCCATAGGCACACGTGACCTCATCGAGGCGCTGAAGCTGTTTGCGCGAGGGTTTGACCGCCCGCGCCTCGGCGACCCGGGCGTAGGCGCCGCGGCGATAGAACTCCAGGCTGTTCGGAAACAGGAGCTTCTCCCATCGGGAGGCGGCCTTTGCGTCGTCGCTGTTCTTGGCGATCTGCACCAGATGCCAGGCTTGGCGCACCACCCTGTCGTGCCGATCCACGAGGAGATCTCGCCGCGCTCGGGCCTCGGCTCTTCGGTCGACGTAGTTCGGGTCGGGCTTCGCCGCCTCGTCCCTTTGGAGGAAGCGCTCCAGGAGTGCCTCGAAGTCCGCCAGGAAGGGTTCGAGGCGTGGCTCCTCCTCCAGTCGGGGCCGGAGCTGATCCGGGAGGACATATTCTTCGAGCAGCGAGCGCATCTCGTCTCGCGATAGGTTTTTGAGCGCCATGAACCGATTTCTCCCTAAGCTGTGATGGCCGAGGTAGCAAATCAACCATTTGGAAAGTAATTTGCCATAGGAGTCTAGTGGTCTGGTTGTACTCAGAGCAATGAGAGGATGGCCCGGAGTGTATTCAGACCATTTTTAGGTGAAGGCGCATCTCCTCTGAAGGCAACGAGCGAGAGAAGGAGGCCTCTTTCGAGCCCCGAGCGTTGGCAGAACGAGCGTTTTCCCCTGCAGGGAGGCCAAAGCGGTTGGGAACTCGACGCCGAAGGGCTAATTCAAGCGGGGCATGGACGGCTATCGCGCGTCGGTGGAAGACGCCTTGTTCACTCTGTATCAGGTTGCCGGATTCGAGCGCGTGGCGGCCCTCCCCGATTTCGCCGAGGTCACGCCCGACGTCGTGGACGCCCTGCTCCGAGAGGCGGCCCGCATGTGTACTGAAGTCATCGCGCCCCTCAACGCGCCCAGCGACCGGCAGGGGGCTCGTTGGCATCCGGACGGGGTCGCCTTCCCGGACGGCTACGGCGAGGCGTGGCGAGTCCTCTCCGAGGGAGGGTGGATCGGTCTTCCGGTGGCTTCGGAGTTCGGGGGCCAGGCCATGCCCCTGAGCCTCTTCAACGTGCTCGCGGAGTGGGTGCCGGCCGCCTCCCTGGCCTTTGCTCAGACGCTGACCCTGACCTCCTCGGCGATCGAGGCCCTCACCGAGCACGCGAGCCCGGAGCTCCAGGCTCGCTTCATTCCCAAGCTGGCCGGCGGCGAGTGGACGGGAACCATGAACCTCACCGAGCCTCAGGCGGGCTCGGACGTGGGGGCGCTCACCACCCGGGCGATCCCTCAGGCCGACGGCACCTACCTCATCAAGGGTCAGAAGATCTACATCACCTCCGGCGAGCACGACATGACCGACAACATCGTGCACCTGGTCCTCGCCCGGATCGACGGGGCGCCGGCGGGGACGAGAGGGATCTCACTGTTCATCGTTCCCAAGCGCCGGGTCCTCTCCGACGGTAGCCTCGGGCCCAGCAACGACGTGCGCTGTACCTCGATCGAAGAGAAGCTCGGCATCCATGGCTCCTCGACCTGCGTGATGGCCTACGGCGACGCCGACGCGTGCGAAGGGCTCCTGGTGGGTGAGCCCCACCGCGGGATGGCGGCCATGTTCACGATGATGAACGCGGCCCGCGTGCACGTGGGCTTGCAGGGCCTCGGATGCGCCGAGCGTGCCTACCAGGGCGCGCTCCAGTGGGCGCAGGACCGGGTGCAGGGGGTGCCGGTCGGGACCTCCGGGGGCGCGCGGCCCATCATCGAGCACCCGGACGTGCGGCGCATGCTCATGGACATGCGGGTCAAGATCGAGGCCGCCCGGGCCATCTGCTATCGGGCCGGGGTCGCCCTGGATCTCTCCCAGCGGCATCCCGAGGCCGCGGTGCGAGCCGAAGAGAAGGGCGTCATCGATCTCCTCACGCCGATGGCCAAAGCCTACTCCACCGACATCGGTTGTGAGGTGGCGTCGGAGGCGGTCCAGGTCTTTGGGGGAATGGGTTTCGTCGAAGAGACCGGGGCTGCTCAGATCTATCGGGATGTGCGTATCACCCCCATCTATGAAGGTACGAACGGCATCCAAGCTTGGGATCTCGCGAATCGGAAGCTCAGAATGCGCGGCGGGGAGCTCTGGCGGGCTGAGCTCGATCGCCTCCGCGCCGAGGCCACGGAGCTCGAGACCTCATCCCTCGCGTCCCTCGCTCCGCCCCTGCGGGCGGCGGCAGATCGGGTCCAGGCGGTGGCCGAATGGTGCCTCGAGCGGCACGACATCTCACCCCGCGACGTCGCTGGGGGCTCGGTGCCCTTTCTCCGCATGTTCTCTGAGACCGTCGCCGCGCGCCTCATGGCCTCGGCGGCCCGGCGCTCCGGGGACTCGAACCGAGAGGTGCTCGCGCGATACTTCATCGAGCGTCACCTCCCCCTGAGCCTGGCTCGCGGACCCGCGATCATGAAGGGGGCGGACGATCTCTTTGCGCTGAACCTTCCCGCGATCCAACGCTGAACAGCCACCCCGGCCGCTCTCCCTCGGGGTGAAGCTCTCCCGTCGCGAGCCGAAGCTTGGCCGCGTGGAGGACAACCGCGCGCGAACCGACGACGCCCACGCGGCGGCGGTGATCGAGGAGATGCGGCGAACCCACACCATCGTTCCGCCGCGCCTCCGGGGCGACTTCACCGTCCGCTACGTGGTGGCGCTCGTCGCGGTGGCCGCGCTCACCGTGCTCCTCGGCTGGTTCGGCATTCGTCAGCTCGAGATTCGCGAGGGAGACGGCGCCGAGATCAACGTGGCGGGTCGCCAGCGTATGCTCTCGCAGCGTATCGCGCTCCTCGCGGGGCTCTTCGTTCGCGCCACCGCGAACGAAGACACGCCCGCGGCGGAGCGCCAGGCCGAGACGCTCCGGGCCACCATCGCGGAGATGAGGAACGCTCAAAGGGCGCTCCTCGAAGGCAACGCCGCACGGGGCCTTCCGGGGACGCAGGCGCCGTCCGTGCTGGCCCTCTACGACGGCGGGGTGCGGGACACGGTCCAACGTTACCTGGAAGCTGCGACGGCGGTCCTCGAAGCCGAGAGTTCCGAGGCGCGCGCGGCGGCGCTGGCCGACGTCCAGCGGCGCGCGGTCGACAGCTCTCTCCTCGATGAGCTCAATCTCGTGGTGTCCGCCTATGAGGACGTCTCGCAGGCCAAGCTCGTGGAGATGGGTGAGAACGAGCGGAGAGTCATCGCCCTCATGCTGCTGGTCCTCATTCTGGAGGCGGTCCTCGTCTTTCGGCCCATGAGCCAGCGGATCCTCGCGGAGACGGCGCGGCTTCGCGAGGCGGCAGCTCGCCACGAGACCGACGCCCGCCGCCATGAGTTCGGCTTGCGTCTACGCGACGCCGTGGAGCTTGCGGACGACGAGGCGGACGTCATCGACGCGGTGGGATTGGCGCACGCGCGGGCCATCCCCGAAAACGAGTGCGATCTACTCCTCGCGAAACCTGAGGAGCCGGGACGACTGGCTCCGGTCATGAAGACCTCGAGGGCGTGCGGGGTCCGGGCGGCCGATGCCTGTCCGGCGCTCCGGCGGGGCCGCGCCGTGACCTTTTCGACCCCGGTCGAACTCGGTGCTTGTAATCAGCTACGCCGCGACGCCCTGGCCCGAGAGGACACGAACATCGCTTGCGCCTGCGTGCCCCTGACCTTTCTCGGTCAAGGCATTGGCGTGGTGAGGACGGTCAGCTCGGATACTCTGCCCCCCAGCCCCGATGATCTGACGGTGCTCGAGACCGTGGCCAGCGTCGCCGGGAGTCACCTCGGCACCCTCCGCGCCTTCGCTTCGACCCGGGCGGCCGCCGACCGCGACCCGATGACGGGGCTCCTGAACCGCCGCGGCCTCGACGCTGAGCTGGCTCGCCTCAACGGTCAGGAGATCTGCGTCATCGCCATCGACCTCGACCACTTCAAGCGCGTCAACGACGAGCACGGCCACGAAGCCGGGGACCGCGTCCTCATCGAGGCGGCCGCCTCCATCAAGGCGGAGGGCCGACCCGTAGATCTGGTGGCTCGCATCGGCGGCGAAGAGTTCGTGGTGGTCATCTCTCAGTCCACGACCGCCCTCCTGCCGACCGCAACGAGTCTTGCAGAACGTATCCGCAGCTCCTTCGCGGCGATGGCGGAGCGAGCGAGCGGACCGGCTTGCACCGCGAGCTTGGGGGTGGCCGGCCCGGGGGCGGTGTTCGCCAACGTGCTCCGTCAGGCGGACCTCGCCCTTTATCGGGCCAAAGACGGCGGCCGAAACCGAGTGGTGACGGCCGGAGATCCGGAGGGCGCCTCCGGCGACGTCGAGGTCCTCCCCCGCCCGAGCCGAGAGCCCAGCCCCGCGACCGAATGACGGTGCCTTTCTTCGATGGCGTTGGATGCCACCGGTCCAGTCGCCCTGCAGCACGGAGCACGCGGTACACGGTGGAGGGGCTGAGGGCCACCAGGGCCTCGGCGAGCATCATGAACGTGAGGCGCCGATAGCCGTCGAGGGGGTGGGCGTCGTGATAGTCGACGACCGCCTGGCGCTCCCAGTCCTCGATCCAATGATCGCGCGGCAGCCTCGCGTTGTGCTCGTTGGCCCTCCTGTGGCGGGTTCGCCAATCGTAGAACTTGCCGCGCGATACGCCGAGCCACCGAACGAACCGGGATGTGGCCAACTCCGTCCGCACGCCGTCCCTGGCCCCCGTCGAGCACCGTCTCCATGTTTTCGAGCAGCTGTCGTTGCCACCCGTAGAACAAGCTGGGCTGAATCTTGTACTCGTCGCACAGGTCTGAGACCGCCGCCTTGTCGACGAGGTGGCGACGAAGGACGGCGGCCTTCTGCTCGGGGGTGAATCGACGGCGTTTCTGCTTACTCGTGTGGGACGCTCCCTTCGGCTCCGTACCTTGAAGCCACAGCCCTCGAACCCAACGAAGCGTCTTGATCATCTCAGTCATCTCGAGCCGGGACCCGGTCGCC
>JBCBRU010000060.1:0-23375 GCA_039819565.1 Myxococcota bacterium
GAAGAAGCTTGCCGTTGCGGGCTCCAGGTCAACGGGCTGCTAGCCTCGGCGCCGGATGATGAGGCTGTCCCCTCGCACTCAGCTCCTCGTGGCCCTGGTGGTCCCGGCCGCGGCGGTCGCGATCGCCGTCGCGGTGTGGGGAGAAGCGGTCTCGGCGCGATCCTTGGAGTTGGCCCTCGCAGATCGGCTGGTCTCCGTGGCGGGTGCGGCGGCCGAGACGACCAGCCGCCGGGTCCTCGCGCTGGGGCCTGGCGATGACGACACGCGGACCGCTCGCAACGTCCGCGTGCGCCTCGAGGCCTTGCGCGTGGCCGCCCGGGTCGACCGCCTCGTGGTCGCAGATCTCCGAGACGAAGTCCTCGTGGATACCCGGGAAGAGCTCCCGACCGGAGCGCCCTACCGGCGGGCCGTCCTCGATCGCACCGCCCTCGAGGCGGTGGCCGAAGGGAGAGCCGCGGCTGCCCCTCTCTTCGAAGGTCGAGAGGGACGCCTGTACAAATCGGCCTACGCCCCGATCTTCGTCGAGGGCGAGGTCGTCGCTTGGGTGGGGGCGGCGGCCCCGGTCGGCTACGGAGAGGCTCTGGCCCAGCTGCGCCGGCGCCTGCTCGGGGTGGGCGCGGTCGGCGTCCTCGCCGCTGCCGTCCTCGCGGTGCTGCTCGCCCGGCGCCTCGCCCAGCCCCTCTTTCGGCTCTCCGAGGCGGCGGAGGCCATCGGGGCGGGAGCCCTGGACACCCCGATTCCCGACGCTGGCCCCCGCGAGGCGGCCATCTTGGCGCGTACGATGCGCAACATGGCCAGCTCCCTCCATGCTCGGGAGGAGGAGCTACAAATGATGCTCGCCGGCATCGCTCACGAGGTCCGTAACCCGCTCGGCGGCATCGAGCTCTTCGGGGGTCTGCTCAAGGAAGACCTCGAGGGCGACCCTCGGGCCAGCCACGTGGACAAGATCCTCCGCGAGCTGGGGGTGCTCTCGCGGGTCGTGAACGACTTCCTGTCCTTCGCCCGCGAAGACAGCCTCGAGCTGCGTCCCGTCGATCTCGAAGATCTCCTCGTCGAGGTGACCGCGCTCGCCGCCGGCAAGGCCGAGGACAAGGGGGTGAGCGTCGAACGCGAGGCCTTCACCGGCTCCGCCGTCCTGGACCGCGATAGCCTGCAACGAGCCTTGCTCAATCTGCTTCAGAACGGCATCCAAGCCGCCCCTGACGGCGGCACGGTGCGCCTCGCCGCCAAAGCGATCGGGCCCGTCCTCCGATTCATCGTCGATGATGACGGGCCCGGGGTCCCCCCGGACAAGCGGGAGGAGATCTTCCGGCCCTTCTTCACCACCCGCCAAAAAGGCACCGGACTCGGGCTGTCCCTGGTCCGAAAGACGGCGCTCGCCCATCGCGGCACGACCCGGGTAGAAAGCTCCCCAGAGGGTGGGGCGCGCTTCATCATCGAAGTCCCCCTCACCCCCGAGACCTAAGCCATGGCGACGGTGCTGATCATCGACGACAACGACACCTTGCGGGAAGGCGCAGTCGCGGTGGCGACCCGAATGGGTCACCGCGTCTATGACGCCGACGGCGGGGCCCCCGGGCTCGAGCTCCTCCGCGCCCACGGAGCCGATGTGGTCCTCACCGACCTCAAGATGGACGGCCTCGACGGCATCGCAGTGCTCGAGGCGGTCAAGAACTACGACCCGGACATCGCGGTGGTGATCATCACCGCCTTTGGCACCATCGAAAACGCGGTGGAGGCGATAAAGAAGGGGGCTCACGACTACGTACAAAAGCCCTTTTCGCCGGACAACTTGCGGCACCGACTGAATCGAGCCCTCGAGTGGCGGGAGGATCGGCGCACCCGCACCCGCCTCGAGGCCACGCAAGAGGTCCTGTCTGGAGCCCGCGACTTCCCTCGTCGCCACGACCCGGAGGGCGCCTTCGAGGGCATGATCGGCTCGAGCCCCGCCATGCAGAAGATCTTCAAGATGATCGAGAAGGTGGCCCGCGGGGACACCGCGGTAGCGGTGGGGGGAGAGTCCGGCACCGGCAAGGAGCTCGTGGCCACCGCCATCCATCGTCGCTCCCCTCGCGCCGAGGGTCCCCTCATCAAGGTCAACTGCGGGGCCATTCCCGAGAGCCTGATGGAGAGCGAGCTCTTCGGACACGAGCGCGGCGCCTTCACGGGCGCGGTCAAGCGCAAGCTCGGCCGCTTCGAGCTTGCCGATGGCGGGACCATCTTCCTCGACGAGATCGCCGAGCTCCCTCTTTCAATGCAGGTAAAGTTGCTGCGCGTCCTTCAGGAGAAGGTTGTCGACCGAGTGGGCGGGGAGCAGCCGGTGCCGATCGACGTGCGCATCATCTCGGCCACCAACCGCGACCTCGCGGCCGAGGTCGAAGCGGGCCGCTTCCGCGAAGACCTCTACTATCGTCTCCACGTGGTCCCGCTCCGACTCCCCCCGCTACGGGAGCGCACGGAGGACATCATTCCCCTCGCTCGACACTTCGCGAAGGTGCTGCGGGCCCGAACCCTCTCGGACGTCGAAGGCTTCACCGCGGAGGCGGAGCAGCGCCTGGCCACCCACCACTTCCCCGGAAACGTGCGCGAGCTGGTCAACGTCGTGGAACAGGCCCTGGTGTTCGCGGACCCTCCGCTGATCGGCGTGGAGGATCTTCCTAGCGCGGTGGGCGGTGAGCCGGGGAGCTCGGATAACGCGCCCCGGCGGGGGTCGATGACGCTTCCCGACTTCCTGGAGGCCATCGAGCGGCGCGAGATCCTCGATGCCTACGAAACTTCCGGAGGCGTCAAAACGGAAACCGCGCGCAAGCTCGGCATCAAGACGAGCGCCCTGTACTACAAGCTCGAGAAATACGGGGTTGGGACCATCAACTCCCGGGATTAGGCGTCGATGAAGCGAGCGTGGCCAAGAAGCGGAGGCGGCGGCCCCTCAGCTCACTGCGCAGCGCCGAGGTACAGACGGCCCTCGACGGCATCGGCCGGGGCGGCGATGCGGCCGCCATCCCGGTGCTCCGGCGGATACTCGCCGCTCATCCGGACCACGCTCCCGCAGCCCACGGGTTGGGCCTCGCGCTCCTCCATCAAGGCCAAGCCCAGGAAGCGAAAACCTGGCTGAGCCAAGCCTACGCGGCGCGTCCCGAAGATCCAGACGTCGTCTTCGCTTGGGCCTTTCTTCATTACTCCACGTACCGCCCCCGCGAAGCCGTGCGTATCCTGCGCGAGCTGCTCGAGGTCCACCCCGCCTACGCCCGGGCTCGGCCGATGCTCGGGGACGCGCTTCGGATGGCGGGAGACAAGGAAGGTGCGCTCGCGGTCCTGGAAGAGGCCGACGCAACCTCCAACCTGGACAGCCTCGGCACTCTGCTCGCCCTTCGGGCCGAGGTCTGCGCGTGGCCCCACTACGAGGACAATCTTCGCCGTCTCGTCGCCGGCCTCACGGACCAGCTCGACGCCGGCCGATCGCCCAGCCTGCATCCCTTTGGGGCCATCAAGCTCGGGCTGCCCGCGGAGCTCGTACGTCGGTTGGCCCGAAATCGGGTCCCGTTCACGAGCCTCGAAGCGCCGCAGGAAAGCCCGCCCCCGCACGCTCCGGCGACCGCGACCGGACGGCTTCTCCGGGTGGGCTACCTCTCGGACGATCTTCATGACCACCCGGTGGGTCTTCTTCTCGCGCCCATACTCGAAGCGCACAGCCCCGACGTGGAGGCCCGAGCCTACGCCCCCCGTCGCATCGATGACGCCGTGCGGCGGCGGATCGAAGCCGCGGTCCCGGTGGTGGGACTGGAGGGGCTCGATGACTCCGCGGCGGCCGAGCGGGTCCGCGGAGATCAGCTCGACGTGCTGATCGACACCATCGGGTTCACCAACTCCGCGCGCGCAGGCCTCCTGGCCCGCCACCCGGCTCTGCGCACCGCGCACTGGCTCGGATATCCCGGCTCCATGCCGCGGTCGCTGGTAGACGCCCAAATCACCACCGCGGCTCGCCTCGGTCCTCGCGGAGCACGCGACTACGACGAGCGGCTGGTGCTCCTCCCGGAGACCTTCGTGGCCAGCGAGGGCTTCGGATCCGGACCTCAGGTGCCCCCGCGGGCGGAGCTCGGTCTGCCCCCGGACCGCTTCGTGTTCGGCTTCTTCGGCGCCGCCTACCGAATCGAGCCCTCGGTGTTGTCCGCCTGGGCCCAAATCCTCGACGCCGTCCCGGACGCCGTGATGTGGATTCAACTCGACCACGAAAGGACCCGCGGCCGCCTTCGAGACGCGTTTCAAGCCCGCGGAGTGGATCCGGAGCGAGTGCTCTTCGCGGCCGAAGGGCCGCTGTCCAAGCGCTGGCACCACACCCGGGCGGATCTGTGGCTCGACGGCTGGAAGCTCAGCTCGGGCACCGCCAGCATCGTCGCCATGTGGACCGGCACCCCCCTTCTCACCCTTGCCGGCCGCGCTCCGCCCGCGCGCACCGGCATCGGGGTCCTCACCGGTATGGGGATGGCGGCGGACCTCGTCGTCGACAGCGGCGAGGCCTACGTGGAGCGGGCGATCGAGCTGGCCCGCGCGCCCCACGAGCTGCGGCGTATTCGAGCCCTCCTCGCCGCCCAACGAGGGCAGGCGCCCCTGTTCGATGTGCCCCGTTTCGTCCTTCATCTCGAGGACGCACTGCGCCAGGTCCGTGCCCTCCCAGCGCGGTCTCAGGGGGCTCCGATCGAGATCACGCCTCGGCCTTCCCAGTCGTCCGCCGCTTGACGACAGGACCCGTCCCGATTTTCGTGGTGAGCGGTCGCAGGTCCTCGGATATCTGAGGCGGACCGCGGCGGGAACGGCGCGGCGAGCTTCGGTACGGGACTTGCGTAGGTCGGCGACGTGCTCCGCGGTCGGGTCACATATCTCGCTTGGCTCCTGGCCGGGCTGATGGGAGCGACAGTCGCTCGGGCCGAGCCCGGCCCGTCCGTCGCGAGGGCTCGGGTCCAACTCGAGACGGCCCGGCTCGAGGTCGACCGCCTCCTCGCCGCCCAGCGCGCCCTCGCCTCGTCCGTCCCGTCCAAGCCCGGCCAGGCCCGCCCCGCCGACACGCTTCTCGCCAACGAGGCCGCCCTCGAGGCTGCGGATGCCCGTCGACGGGACGCGGAGCGAACCCTTCGAGAGGCCCTCGCGGTCCGCATGGAGACCCTCGGGGCTCAGATGCGCATCCTCGCCCCCAAGCTCCGAGCTGGACCCCTGGCGGACCGGAAAGGGGCGGCAACCCGCCTTCTCTCCCTCCGCGACGAGCTCCGGCGTCTCCGGGCGGAGCACGCGGCGCTGGCCCCCCGAGGCGGGGTGCGGTGGGGCGAGGCGGAAGTGGGCGTGGACCCTCTGGACGGCCCGGAGGAGCTGCGGGAGAAGGCCGACTTTCTCGCGGATGCGGGGGACAAGCTCCGCAGCAAGCGCACCCAGCTCCTCGCGAGCCTCGACGCGCGGGCCCGCCGGTCGCGTCTCGATCGGGCCGCAAACCGATTTGCCCAGGGGAACCGACTTTTCGACGAGGAGACCCGCCCGGGGCGGGTGCTGGCCACAGGCGGCGGAGACGAGGCCCTGGCTACCAACGCCCCGGAGATGGACAGCCAGCGGGACGGCCCGCCCGCGGCCGCCCCTGGCCAGGGAGCCGGCGACGGATTCGCCGGCGGTGAGGACGCTTCCGGAGGCAGCGCGGATCCGACCTCCCCCGTCGACTTCAGCAACTCCGTCGAGTCCGGAGACGTCGGTCGACTGGTCACCCAGCCGCCGCCCGTGGCGGGGGAGCCGGAGGCGTCCGCCCCGACCGAACCAGTGCCCTCGGTGACGCCGGCACGGAGCCTCGGAGATCTCCTCGAGCTCGAGCCCGCGGCCTGGCAAGAGACCGGTCCGGACGAAGTGCGAGCCCTGATTCAGGCCCTCGAAGCCGCGGAGCAGAAGCTCGCGGCGGAGCGCCGAGCCCTCCTCGACCGCGCCCGGGCGCTCGCCGAGGAGTAGACTCCCCGCCTCCCGGGCCATCTTTTTCATCCTTGCCGTCACTTTTTTGTCGGGGGGATGAACTGTGAGCTGCCTCACCATCTCCACGCATGGGCGCCTACCGCGCCCAAATTTGCACGATAACGCCCCTGCAACGGCTTCGTGGCGGTACGTTGAAGAAATCTCGGCTTTACGGGAAGGTCTCGGCGCACGCCATGCAACGCTTCGCCACACTGCCGATTCCTCTCCCCCAAGCCCGCGGCGCGAGGTGGGCGGTCGCGCTCGTCACGGCGCTCGGGGCCTCCAGCCTCGCCGCGCCGGCCGAGGCTCAGACCTCCATCCCCAACGTCGTCAACTTCGCGGCTCCTTACACGGACCTACAGAACATCCCGGGCATCACGGGCATCACCACCACGAGCTGCTCGGGGAGTGACGACTGCCTGACGGGGTCCATCAGCATCCCGTTCAACTTCACGTTCCTGGGCCAGGCCACCGCGTACAACGCGTTTCGGATCAGCTCGAACTGCTGGATGACCTTCGACACCACGTCCAGCCTGTTCAGCGACACGACCAACGATCCCATCCCGAGCTCGTTCACGCCGAACAACATCATCGCTTTCGCGTGGGACGACTGCCGCTCTCAGCAGATGCGCTACGGCGTCACCGGCACCAGCCCCAACCGGATCTTCGTCATCGAGTCGGTGTACCGATACTGGAACGCGGGAGGGAGCAACGCGAAGAACCAGATCTGGCTCTACGAGGCAGATAACTCCTTCGAGCTCCGCTACGCGGACGGCACGAACCTCACCAGCGCCTACTCGGCCTCCATCGGCTTCGAGGACGCCGGCGGCTCCGCCGGCTACCAGCTGCCCTGCAGCCCCGGCTGCAGCAACACCCAGATCGCGGCCCTCGACGGTCGCGTCATTCGCGCCGGCGACATCCCCAACCCCGAGCTGACGGCCACCTTCGTGTCCTTTCCGCGCGGCGGATTCCCGTCCACGACGGGCACCGGCACCATCACCGTGGACAACATCGGCCTCTCCGCGGCCACCAACCTCCAGACCGAGCTCTGGCTCTCCGCGGACGACACCCTCAGCCCGTCCACCGACTTCCTGATCGGCACCGCCACCACCGCGAGCGCCCCGAACGGAAGCACCACCCAAGCCATCGACTACACCATCCCCAGCGGTCTCCCCGCCGGCGACTACCGGCTCATCGCCAACGTCGACAGCAACGCACGCTTCACGGAGTTCGACGAAGGCAACAACGCCGTGGTCGCGGACCAGCGCTTCGCCACCGCCTACGAGCTCGCGGGCTCCGACTGCCGGGTCACCAACCCCGGCGGCGTCAACCCGGGCGACACGCTGAACTTCGAGCTCGACCTGGTGAACAACGGCGTCCCCTTCGCGGGCAACGTTCAGGTCCGGCTTCGGGCCTCCGCGGACGCGAGCTTCGACTCCACCGACACCATCCTGAACACCGTCCCCATGACCTTCACGGGAGCCAACACCGAGACCGGCCGCGCCTCCTTCACCTTGTCCGCGGGCGCCTTGACCCCGGGCCGTTACTTCCCGATCTGCGAGATCGACGCGAACAACGGCGTCACCGAGACCTCGGAGAGCAACAACATCGTGGTGGGCGGCACCCAGTTCGGCTCCGGGCCCAACTTCAACGTGGCGAGCGTGAGCTTCCCGGCCCAGATTCCCCCCGGAAGCTCCCAGGCCGTCACGACCACGCTCAACAACACCGGCGTGCCCTTCAACGGTACCGTCCAGTACCGGCTCTACGCTTCGGTCGACGCCACCCTGGACACCACCGTGGACATCAACCTGGGGCTCTTCGACGCCACCTTCCGGGGCGAGGCTCAGATTCTGGACACGGAGAACGTGAACTTCTCGGCCAGCTCCGTACCCGGAGGTCGCTATCGCATCCTCGCGGTGCTCGACCCTCGCAGCCGCGTGGCCGAGCAGGACGAGGCGGACAACCAAGCGGTCTCCGCCGCGGACTTCGTCAACGCGATCGACTTCGTGGCTCGGACCGCCGAGGTGGTGGGTCTCACCAGCAGCAACGTACAGGCCGGCGACGTTCTCCGGGTGCGCGGCTCCGCTGAGTCGGTGGGGCTGTCCTTCGTCGGAAACGTCCCGGTCGGCGTCTACTTCTCTGCCGATCAGGAGTTCGACGCCACGGACATCGCCGGGTACGAGGGCCTCATCTTCTTCCCGGGCAACACCACGGGATCCATCGACGTGACCTTCGCGGTGCCGTCGGTGCCCCCGGGCCTCTTCAACATCTTGGTGGTGGTGAACCCGCCCAACACCCCGGCTGAGGCCGACGTCACCAACAACTCGGCTCGGGCCCTGACCACCGTCACGGTGCAGGGTGCGGACCTCCGCGCGGAGTCCCTCATCACCCCCAGCGTGGCCTTCATCGGTCGCACCATGGAAGCCACCCTGGAGATCCGCAACGAGAGCGCCCAGGCGGAGGCGCGTGGGTTCCAGTACCGGTACTACCTCTCCGAGAACGAGCTCATCCGCGTCACCGACCCGGACATCTTCACCTCTCCCACCGCGACCATCGCGGCCGGGGGAACGCAGACGTTCACGGACCAGCTGCAGATCCCGTCGACCTTCACGTCGACCCAGGCCCTGTATCTGGGGGTCATCGTCGACATCTTCTCGGCGGTGCCCGAGACCTCCGAAACCAACAACATCCGGCGCACCCAGAACCCGATCTCCTTCGTGTTCCCGATTCCGGATCTGGAGGCTCAGATCGTGGCCACCGCCACCTCGGCGGCCGCCGGTGAGCAGCTCGCGGTCACGCGCCTGATCAGCAACACCGGCGTCGCGGACGCGACGACCTTCGACTACACCTACTATCTGTCGAGCAATCCGACGATCACGACGGACGACACGCCACTGAACACGTTCCAGCTCAACCTCCCGGTGAACTCGGACGACTACGCGATCGACGTGGTCGACCTGCCGGTGTCGGTCAGCCCCGGGACCTACTTCATCGGCCTCATCGTCGACCCCGCGAACACCATCACCGAGGTCAGCGACACCAACAACACGGCCATGGGCCCGGCTCTCCCCGTGTTTGGCGCCGCCATCACCTTCATCACCGATACCCTCCCGAACGGGACGCTCGGAGTGCCCTACGAGACCGGTCTATACGCTCGGGGCGGTCCCCTCCCGATCGCCTGGAGCGTGTCGCGGGGTTCGCTCCCCGTCGGCGTCAACCTCGACTCCCAGGGCGGAATTCTCTCGGGAACCCCCACTGCGGAAGGTCTGTTCGAGTTCACGCTGAGGGCCTCCTCCGGAACCGCCTTCGCCGAGCGCGACTTTTCGGTGCGCATCACCTCCCCGACGGTGCAGCTCGCGATCAGCACCCAAGGTCTCGGCTCCGCCATCGCTGGTCGGCCGTATTCGCTGAACCTGTCGGCGGTGGGCGGCGTGCCTCCCTACCGCTGGTCGACGATCGGCGAGCTGCCGGTGGTGGGCATGACCCTCTCCGAGGACGGGCGTCTCGAGGGCTCGCCGGCTACCCCCGGTCAGTTCCCGATCACGTTCAGCGTGCAGGACGACCTGATGAACACGACCACCACCCAGCTGGTGCTCAACGTGGTGAGCCCCGGTCAGTCCATCCAGATTCAGCAGACCCCGCTGCCCAACGCGGTCGTGGGTGAGGCGTACTGCACGGACGACAACAAGGTGACCTTCAGCGCCTCGAACGGCATCGAGCCCTACACCTGGAGCGTCATGGGTAATCTCCCGATGGGCATGACCTTCAACGAGATGGGCGAGCTGTGCGGCACGCCGCAGATGGCGGGCGCCTTCGACCTCCAGGTTCGGGCCCAGGACAGCACCGCCCTCTTCGACACGGCGCTGTTCCGGCTCACCGTGCAGGGCAACGACGACTGCGCGGTAGCCACCTTCACGCTACCCGCGGCGCTGATCAACACCAGCTACGCGGATACGGACGGCGGACCGGTCAAGCTCACCCAGGTTTCGTGCGCGGATCCGCTCGCGTGGAGCATCGTGCCGGGGTCGGGCAACTTGCCTCCGGGCCTCGCTCTCGCCGAGGACGGGACCATCTCGGGCACCCCGACGGCGGCGGGCGCCTTCGCCTTCACGGCGCAGGTTCTCGACGCCACTCAGTCGCTCGACCTCCAGCCCCTCTCCATCATCGTGGAGGAGCCGGAGCCCGTTATCGTCGAGGACGACTGCACCTGCGCCACGACCTCGGACCGCTCCATGCCGTGGGTGTGGATGGCGCTCCTCCCGGGTCTGGCCCTCGTGTTCCGGCGCCGCCGGCGCTGAGCCCCGAGCGCCGTCGATATCTCGGCGGCGCTCCCATGCCCTCCTCTCGGATCCTCCGCCTCTAAAACGCGGCCCCTACGAAATCGGCGTGTGATGTGCATGATGCATCGTGCATGGCCGCGGTGGTCCTTGCTCTCGCCCTCGCTGTCCCTTCGGCCGAGGCTTCCGTTCAGGTACGGGCGTCCGCCGGGGCCGAGGTCGATACCAACGCCCGCCGCGCGGTCTCCGTCTCGGCTGCGGACAGCGAGGTCGTGACCGACGGTTTGGTGCGGGTGACGGCCGAGGTCGAAGGCCAGGTCCGCGGCCGCGGCGGCCACTTCTTGGTGGGTCAGTTCGGCGTGGGGGCCAAGCGCTTCGTGGAGGAGGACACCGAGGACCTCCTCGCCTTTCGCGCCCAGCTCCAAGGCCGCCTCTCCCTCGGTCGCGGCTGGTTTCTCGGCGCCCGCGGCTGGGGACGCCTGAGCCGCATTCGAAATCGGCGACGAGACTACGAGCTGGGGGAGATGACGGCGGAGCTCGGATGGCGGCGGGGGCCCTTCGAGGCCGCCGCCTTCGGGGGCGGGAGCGCGTTCGGCTTCGGCATCGAGCCCCGCTTCGACTACGTCGGCTTGGCGGCGGGGGGACGGATCGGGTGGCGACCGGTCCCGGAGCTTTCCCTCAACCTGCAGGGCGGCTTTCGTCTTAGAGACTATTCCGGCAACGCCCTGGTGGTGTCCGTCCCGGTCGACGGAGACCAGCCCCCTCGACGAACCTTTTGCGAGGACCCGGAGGCAGAGCTCGCTCGAGGCTTTCGGTGCACCCCGCGAAACCGGCAGGACGACGAGGCCCGAGTAGGAGCCTCGATACGGTGGGTGGGAGACTTCCTGGTCGAGCTCGGCTATCTCGTCCGCGTCCAGCGGAGCACCTCAGAGCTCGAGAACGTGGATCGACACCGAATCTCCCTGATGGCGACCTTCGCCCTTCCCGCTCGACTGGACCTCGGGTTTCGCGGAGGTCTTCAGATCAACGACAGCGTGACGCTGACCGACCGCGCCTTTCTCGCCGAAGCCGACGAGAACCAAAACGTTCTGCAATTTCACCTGCAGCGACCCATCGAAGGACCCGTCACCGCGGAGCTTCGCTACGCACTGTTTGCGAATCAGTTCGCGGACGTGGCCGCCGAGTTCATCCGCCACACCGTATACGCGGGCCTCATCGTCGAGCTGTAGGCGGGGTACTTCCCCGCGCCAGGGCCCGTGATAGGGTTCGAAGCTATGGGGAAGGATAAGCGGGGTTTCGACCGTCACGAGGTTCGATTCAAGCTCGTCTACGACGACGGGGATTCCTTCAACGCGGGCCTCGTCCACGACCTCTCCGAGTCGGGAGTTTTTCTCGAGACGCTGACGCTCCTCGCCGTCGATACCCAGGTCCGACTCAGCTCGCTCGACATCGACGAAGCGCACGCGTTCGAAGTGGACGCCCGGGTGACTCGGGTCGTCGAGGAGAGCGCCGCCGATCCCGCGGTGGTCCCCGGCATGGGTCTGGTCTTCGTAGACGTGGACGAGCACCAGCAAGGTCGGCTTCGCGCCCTCATCTCTCGCCTCGAGTCAGAGAAGGAGGAGTTCGAGGGGGACTCCGACCCGTTCTTCGGAAAGCAGATTCCTCGGGAAGGGCTGCGCCGGGCCGCCTCCGGCGTGTGGCGAGCTCCGGCCAGCGACGACTTCGACGACGACGAGCCTACCCTCACCGACGTCCCGAAGGACTCCTAGATTCGGCTAGAGCGCCAACACCGCTCGGCCTCGAGACCTCGCCCGCGAGATCCGCTCCGCGCAGTCCTGCATGGGCAGCTCGGGGGGACAGCTCACCGGGACGCTCCCTTTTTTTCTTCGCATCGCGAGGGGGAGCACTCGAACCTGCCCGCGGGGGTCGAGAACGACCACGGATACGGTTTTGAAGCCCACGTCGCGCGCGGCCACCACGAGCTCTCGGAGGTAGGCAGCCGGGGCCGAGGCGGGAGCCACGAAATGGACCCGGCCTCGACGTTTGCGCCAGCTGGGATCATAGCGCCCCAGCATCGAGGCGGTGGTGTCGAACTGCTTGAGCGCGGCCCGTACCTCGCGAAGCGCTCCCCCTCGCGTCCGGGGCGCGCCGGGCTCCGCCTCCGCGCCCCGGAAGGTCGCGCGCGGGAGACGTTCGATGACGAGCTTGGGGCCCACCACTTCGGCCCGGGCCCCGGCCACCCCTGGGGCCACGCCCCCGGAGACTTCGGGCGGGAGGCCGAGAAAACCCTCTAGGCCGGGAGCCTCGACCTGAAGCTCGGCGGCGAGGGTCCCGGCCGCTTGTCGCCCTTCCGCGGCCCGCGCCTCGAGCCAGGCCCGGATCTTTCGGTTCTTTTCGAATCGCGCGAGGGCCGCAGCGCGATGGGCGACGTCCGCGTAGAACTGACGCGCGAGGGCGAGGAGCTCCTGCCCCGACTGGACCTGGGGGTGGTCCGGGCGCCGCGCCGCGAGGGCCCGGGCGGCGAGACGGGGCGTCGAGGCCCCCGCCCCCGGAGCCACCCCGTAGGCACGCGCCATCGCCCGCGCGAGGGCTGCGTCCTTTTGAGCGACGTCTTCGAAACGACCCGCGCCCCCGACCTCCTCCAGGAGCCCGCGGAAGGTATCCAAGGACCAGCGCGGAGGCTCGGGAGCGGCCCCCTCCGACGCCGCCGCGGGCCCCCCGAACAGGAGAGTCAGGCCCCAGATCCTCGCGGCTCGGCACGTCCTCATCGGAGTAAAGCTAGTGCGCCCGTCTGCGCCGGTACACTAGATGCGCCCGGCGGGATTGGCTAAAGCCACCGGGTGCGCTGGCTGTTTCGGATTCTCCCCTTGGCCCTGGTCCTCGCTCTCGGCCTGGCCGTCGTCGGGTCCCGCTCTCTCCCAGATCGCCGAACCCTCGAGCGCTCCACTGTCATCGAGGCCCCCGTGGACGCGGTCTTCGACCGGCTGGCCCGCATTCGGAAGTGGTCCGGCTGGTATCTCCCTCCCGGCGAAGGCCAGTTCGAGGGACCGGAGCTTGGCGCGGGAGGGACCCTCGTGGTGGCCGCCCCGGAGGATGGTGCGCAACGCCGCCTGCGGCTCGTGTCCACGAGCTCCGTTCCCCCGATGGAGGTGGTCTACACCTTCCCGGACGTCGACCAGCTCCCCTACGAGATCGAGGGGCGATTCGAACTGGAGCCTGCGGACGGGGGCACGAAGGTCCGCTCCAGCCAGAGCCTGCGGTCCCGAGCTGCCGAGGACGACTGGATGGCCCGCACGGGGGAGCGCTGGTTTCTCTCCATCATGGCCGATCGCTTCGTGGGCTCGATCTTGGATCGCGAGCTCCAAAACCTGAAGGCGGCGGCGGAAGGTCGACCCGTGCCCGCAGCTCCGGGCCCCGCTCGAGCGCCTCAGTAGAACAAGAAGGACAGGGTGATATCGCCCCAGTTCTGGATCCACACCCCGCCGGGGGGCCGCGCGGCCAGGTCCGGAGAGAGGGTGACGTGCCGAAAGCTGAACTCGACGGCAGCGAACCTGAGGACGAAGCCTGCCTCGAGGCGGGCCAGAGTCGGGTTGCGCTCAGGCCAGGGCCCCTCGGCCCCCGGCGGACCGTCCAGGAGGGCATTGTAGGCGGAGGCGCTCAGTCGCCCGACCACGAAGCCATAGGCGGCCACCGGGAGGGCGCTGGTGTCGGCGAGGCCCGCCGGTAGGCTGAACTCGTCGAAGACGACCTCCGGCATCAGACCGGCGCGCAGCGTGGCCCCCACCCCGCCGTCGATCCACATGTTGCCGACCCGCGCCTCGGCCAGGCTGGCCATGCGCACCCCGAGCTGACTCCCGATGGCTTTGAACAAGCCCCGGTCTTCCAGGGTGGCGCGAAAGATCTCCGCCTCGTGGCTGACCTCGAGGCTCACCCCCCAGTGGTTGGGCACCTGGTAGACCCCCCAACCCTTCGGGTCCTCGGGGAGTCGCTGCCGATTCAGAATGTCTCGGAGGAAGGCGTGCCAATAGCGCTGAAGAGACTGGGTCCCGGTCCGGGGGCCCGTCGAGCCGGTGATGAGGCGAGCCTCGAGGTGGGCGTAGCCCTCGGCCAGAAAGGGGGAGCCCTCGTAGATCAGCTCGCCCTGTATTCCGAGGTAAAGCCAACCTGCATACCTCCGGTCGTTGCGGAGGATGTCGAGGTCCGTCACCTGCAGGAGCGCCGGCGTATAGATCTCCTGGCCGAGGACGAGCCCCCACCACTCTCGGACCCGCCGCCGGTCGAGCTCCGGGGACAGCCCGGAGAGTGAATGTCTCTCGGCGGGCACCCTCACGATGACTTCGACGCCGCTCGTGAACGCCTCGTCGACGTCCGAGCCAAAATCGTCGTTGGCTACGGAGATCGAGAAACGCCCGCGGTCGTACGGGGTATCCGGCAGATCCGAGGCGACGGCCAAGGCCGTCAGGAGGAGAAGGCCAGGCAACGACGGCTCGAGTCAGAGGGCTTGCAGCTCGCGGCCCAAAGCCTGCGGGACGGCAAACACGGCGCGGTGGATGTCGGCGTTATAGATGCGACTCTTCTGGGTCACGTGCTCCACCCGCTCCGGAACCAGCGCCAGGGGGTCGACATTCCGAGACGCGAAGGTCCAGGACCAGGGACCGGTCCCGTAGATCGGCACCGAGCGGAAGTAGGGATGGGTCTGGCCGAAGATGCCTTTGAGGGTGGACTGGATCTCCAGGAAGACCTGCTTGAAGAGCAGCGGCGACTCGCTCTGAAGAGCAAAGACCCCGTCGTCGGGCAGGAGCCGGGCGACGTCTCGGTAGAAGGCCTCGCCGAACAACCCCTCGGCCGGCCCGATCGGGTCGCTCCCGTCGAGGAGAATGACATCGAAGCTCCCCGTCTCCGCCTGGCGCACGTACTCGATGCCGTCTTCGATATGGACTTCGAGACGCGGGTCGTCCCAGGCTGTGCCGATCTCGGGCAGGTGAGTCTTCGACGCCTCGATGACGAGACCGTCGATCTCTACGAGCACGCAGCGCTTCACCTCGGGGTGAAGCAGGACCTCGCGAGCGCTGCCCCCGTCGCCCCCGCCAACGATCAGGACGTTCTCGATGCGGGGGGCGGTGCACATCGGGACCTGCACCAAGAGCTCGTGGTAGTTCGCCTCGTCCACCACGCTGGTCATGAAGAGCCCATCGATGGCGAGGGTCTTGCCAAAGGTCTTGGTCTCGAAGACCTCGACCCGCTGATACTTGGAGCGGCCGGTAAACAGCGTGCGCTCCACCTCGAGCCCCACGCGCAATCCGGAGTCGAACTCCTCGGTGAACCAGAATCCCTTCACGCTCAGCCTCCCTTTCGACGTCCGGACGGCCCTTTGAGTCCGCGTTTTTCGAGCCGACTCTGAAGGGTCGTGGGCTTCATCCCCACGATGCGCGCCGCACCATCCTGGCCGTAGACCTTGCCCCCGGTGTGATCGAGGACCTGCCGTAGGTAGTTGGTCTCGAGCTCCTCCAAGGTGGGCCAGGCGTCTCCGACGTCGCGCACCACCTGCTCTCCGTGCTCCCTCACCGTCAAGCTCTCCGGGCCCGGCGACGCGCCCCCTCGCGCCGACGGGCTCGACCGGGGGGCGGGCCCCACCGCGAGCTCTCCCTCGATCACACCTCGCGGTACCAGGATGGTGGCCCTCTCGAGCGCGTTGATGAGCTCACGAACGTTCCCTGGCCAGGCGTGGTCGACGAGGCGCCGGCGCGCCTCTTCTCCGAGCTGCCAGGGCCCCCGCCCGGACCGACGAGCCAGGCCCTCGAGGAAGCGCTCGGCGATGCCCACCACGTCGGCCACGCGCTCACGCAGCGGGGGGAGCGCGATAGGAAATAGACCGATCCGGTAAAAGAGGTCCTCACGGAACCGGGCCGCATCGATCGCGGCCTTCAGATCCACGTGGGTGGCGGCGATGAGCCGTACGTCGACCCGCACCGTCGCGTCCGAGCCCACCGGCTCGAAGGTGCCCTCCTGGAGCACCCTCAGCAGCTTAGCCTGCGCCGCCAGAGGCATGTCTCCGATCTCGTCGAGAAGCAGGGTCCCCCCGTCCGCCATCTGAAAGCGCCCCGGGCGGTCCCGCTCCGCCCCTGAGAACGCCCCTCGGACGTGGCCAAAGAGCTCGGACTCGATGAGCGACTCGGGGAGGGCAGCGCAGTTGATCTTGACGAAGGGCCCCTTCGCCCGGCCGCTCCACTCGTGAATGGCGCGAGCCAAGACCTCCTTGCCGGTCCCGGTCTCGCCGCTCACCAAAACCGGGGCGTCCGTCCCCGCCACCTGGCGAGCGAGCTCCACCGCTCGCTGCATGGCCGGGGCGCGGGAGTGAGAGAGCGTGGCCGAGGGGCTGTCGTCGCTCGAGTCCTGGATGAGCAAGCGGTTCTCTTCCTCGAGGCGCCGCTTGTCTCGCTCGAGCGCCTGGGCGTGCCGGGCCGCCACGAGCGCGAGGGCCACCAGCTGTCCGTAGATCGTGGCGAGGTCCACGGTGGCCGGTTCGTAGACCTGGCAGCGGGCGCGGTCGAAGGTCATCACCCCGAGCGCTTGGTCCGCCGCCACCAGAGGCACCACCAGGCATCCGTGCCCGTCCGGGAGCTCCACCACCCCGTGATAGGGGTCGAAGCCGGAGGCGTGCTCCTCTTCGCCGAGCACGCGAGCCCTTCGAGACTCCAGGGCTCGCTCCACCGCCGACCCGGGCACCACGGGAACGCCGTGGCCGAACACCTCCGGGCGAGCCAGCGGCCCGCGGGCGCAGCGGACGGTCAGATGGTCCCCGTCGAGCTCGAGCACCGCGGCGAGGTCGTAGGGAATGGCGTCGGCCAGCGCGTCCAGGGCTCGCCTCAGCAGCGCGTCCACGTCCCCCGGATCGGCGGAGAGTCGCGCGACTTCCGAGAGACCCCGGGTCAGCTCGCGGAGGGTGACCGACTCCACGGGCGGAGCTTAACCGGAGCCGCGCTGGGCGCCAGCGAACAGCGCACGAGGCGGGCCTCAGCCGCGCTCCCCCCTGGCGTTCCCGAGCCTCGGGAGGGTCGATTCATGCGTATCGTACCTCGACGCACGAATTTCGAGACATGTAGGTACAAAATGAGTCAGACTAGAACGTGAGGGCCATTAGTCATCGCAGTAGCGATTCGACTCGTGGCGAAGTAGCAACGTGAGACGAGACGGCCCGTCCCCACGCGGCGCGAAGGCGCCCGGCGGACGCCGTTTCGGCGGGTGAGAGCCCCCAAGGGAGCGACATGGTTGCGGTATCGAGTGAGGCGAGACAACGTAGGACGGGCGAGCAGGAGCTTTCCGGCACACTCAGGCGCGCCTACGAGCTGGACGGCTGCGGTTCTTGCTGCGTGCTGGTGACGGACGAGGGGGAAGTCTTCCGCCTCAACACCTTCGCCGGAGACGAGCAGGACTGGTCAGGGCTCGACGAGAGCTCGCGCGGGACGCTCTCCCGCTTCCAGTCGCAGCTGGTGCGGGTGCGCTACCGCGAGCGGGAGGACTCGGTGTTCGGGGCCAGCCTCTGGGGCGTGACCGTCGAAGCGCTCTGAGCTGGGGGGCGGTTCAGGCCGAGAAGCTCGAGCCGCAGCCGCAGGTGCTCTTGGCGGAGGGGTTTTCGAACTTGAAGCCCGCCCCGGACATCCCCATCACGTAGTCGATGGTCGTGCCCTCGAGGTGCATGGCCGAGATCGAGTCTACGAAGATTTTCAAACCGTCGAGGGTCATCTCGAAGTCCCCGAAGCGGGGGCTGTCGTCGAAATCGAGCCCGTACTGAAAGCCGGCGCAGCCGCCGCCCTGGACATACACCCGGAGCCCGTGGCCCTGGAGCTTCTCCGCATCCATGGCCTCCTTCACCATTTCGACCGCTTTGGGGGTCATGGCGAGCGGGGGCTCTTCCTCGGGCGCGAGGACGATATGCTCCTCGACGGGCATCGCAGCAGTGGTCATGACGCCACGCTAAGGCCGGTACGCCAGGTCGACAAGACAGAAAGCGCTCCGCCGGCGCCGGATGAATCCGCGCCCGGCGTCAAACTGTCTCGTTTTTGGCCGGGGGGTCGTTGACAAAGGGGTTGACGTGCCGCTGTATCACGCGCCGTGACGGGCGGCGCCGCCATCTCTTCGGCCCCCTCTGCTCCGGCCCTCCGGTCGGACGCGCTCGTCGTTCCGTTCATTCTCGTTCTCTCCGCAGTCGGTGCCCTCGCCGCGCTCGTCGTCGTCCCCTCGGTCGTCGTCGTGATCAGCGTACTCGGGCTCCTTATTGCGCTCCTTATTGGCCTCCTCCTTACCACCGGGTGCGGGCCGCCGTAGCGACGAAAGTCGATTCGCTTACGGCCCCGCACCCGAGCAGAGAGCTCGGGTCGCGGGGCTTTTTTTTTGCCCTCGGCCTGACCGCCGGCGGCTCACAGAAGGAAAGAAGATGCAGAAAGTCAGATACGACCAGGACGCCAACCTCGACCTCGTTCGCGCCGAGCGCATCGGCGTCATTGGATACGGCTCGCAGGGACACGCCCACGCCCTCAACCTCCGAGACAGCGGCGTGGAGGTGCGGGTAGGCCTGCACGAGGGCAGCAAGAGTCGGGCGAAGGCCGAGGCCGAAGGTCTCACCGTGGACGCGGTGCGGGCGGTCGCGGACTGGGCCACCACCATCGTGGTCCTCGCTCCGGATACGAAGCAGCCGGCCATCTTCAGCGAGTCCATCGCTCCCGCCCTCACCTCCGGCAAGACCCTGATGTTCGGGCACGGCTTCAACATCCGCTACGAGACCATCCAGCCCCCCAAGGACATCGACGTCACCCTCGTGGCCCCCAAAGGCCCCGGCCACCGGGTGCGGGAGACCTATGTCGAAGGCTCGGGCGTGCCCGCGCTCATCGGCGTCCACCAGGACGCGAGCGGCCAGGCCGAAGCCAAGACCTTGGCCTACGCAGCCGCCATCGGGGCGGGACGAGCCGGGATCCTCGCCACCTCGTTTGCGGAAGAGACGGAGACGGATCTGTTCGGCGAGCAGGCGGTCCTGTGCGGCGGGGTCAGCGAGCTCGTCAAGGCGGGTTTCGAGACCCTCACCGAGGCGGGCTACCAGCCCGAGGTGGCCTACTTCGAGTGCCTCCACGAGCTAAAGCTCATCGTCGACCTCATGTACCGCGGCGGTCTTTCCTATATGCGCTACTCGGTCAGCGACACCGCCGAGTACGGGGACTACGTCTCGGGGCGCCGGGTCATCGGCGACGCGGCTCGCGAGGAGATGAAAGCCATCCTGAAAGACATTCAGGACGGCAAGTTCGCGCGCGGGTGGATCGACGAAAACGCGGCTGGCCGCCCCGAGTTCGGGGCCAAGCGCCAGGCCGAGACCGAGCACTCCATCGAGCTCGTCGGCCGCCAGCTGCGGTCGATGATGTCCTTCGTCGACCCTGTCACCACGAAGCCGGGGGAGTGAACCGATGAAGAACCAAGTCATTATCTTCGACACCACCTTGCGCGACGGGGAGCAGTCCCCCGGGGCGACGATGACCACGAACGAAAAGCTCGAGGTGGCCGGCGCTCTGGCTCAGCTCGGCGTCAACGTCATCGAGGCTGGATTTCCGGCGGCCTCTCCCGACGACTTCAAGGCGGTCAGCCGAGTGGCCGAAACCCATGGCCGCGGGGCCGATGCGCCGCTCATTTGCGGTCTCGCCCGGGCCTCCCAAGGGGACATCGACGCCGCCCTGCGCGCCCTGGAGTCGGCGGATCATCCTCGGGTCCACACGTTCCTGGCCACCTCCCCCATTCACCGGGACCAAAAGCTCCGCATGAGTAAGGAGGAGGTCCTCGCCCGCATCGATGAGATGGTCCGCTACGCGACCGAGCGCTGCGGGGACGTCGAGTTCAGCGCCGAGGACGCAGGCCGCACCGAGCCCGAGTTTCTGCACCAGGCGGTGCGGGTGGCGATCCAGGCCGGCGCCACCACCATCAACATCCCCGACACCGTCGGCTACACCCAGCCCGCCGAGTACGGGGCCATCTTCACCCGGATCCTGGCCGAGGTGCCGGAGGCCAAGGACGTGGTGCTCTCCGTGCACTGCCACGACGACCTGGGCCTGGCCGTCGCCAACACCTTGGCGGGCCTCACCTCGGGAGCCCGGCAGGCGGAGGTCGCCGTCAACGGCATCGGGGAGCGCGCCGGCAACGCGGCCCTCGAAGAGATCGTCATGGCGCTTCAGACCCGGAGCGACCTCTACGGCTTCAACCACTCCATCGACAGCCGCCAGCTCTCGAGCACCAGCCGACTCGTCAGCCGGGTGACGGGCATGGACGTCCAGCCCAACAAGGCCATCGTGGGCCGAAACGCCTTCGCTCACGAGTCTGGGATCCACCAGGACGGGATGATCAAGAACCAGGAGACCTATGAGATCATGCGTCCGGAGTCCGTGGGGGCCCCGCGCACCGAGCTCGTGCTCGGCAAGCACAGCGGACGCCGGGCCCTCGGCCAGCGTCTGTCGGAGCTGGGCATCGAGCTCTCCGGATCCATGCTCGACCACGCCTTTGCCCGCTTCAAGAAGCTGGCCGACCGGCGTAAGCAGGTCACGGACGCGGACCTCCTCGCCCTGGTCCGCGACGAGGGCGAGCAGGAGGTCGAGACCTATCGCCTGGCTGGTCTCCGGGTCAGCACCGGAAACACCGAGACCACCGCCTCCGCCCTCGTGACCATCGCCGGGCCCCGCGGCGAGCGAGAGGTCTCGGGGGTGGGCTGCGGTCCCATCGACGCGGCCCTGAACGCCATCAACGAGTGCTTCGGTCGAAATGCGGAGCTGACCCACTTCAAGCTCCAAGCCACCGGTTCGGGCAGCGATGCCTTGGGGGAGGCCACGGTCTCTCTCAAGGACCCGAGCGGACGCAACCTCCGCGGCTACGGCTGCGATCAGGACGTGGTGGTGGCCAGCGCCAAAGCCTATCTATCCGCCTTCAACAAATCCCTCGCCGGACTGGACGACGCGACGCGGGATCTCTTCGTGAAACCCAACCCCGCGGAGCCCGCTCGCTCCGCCCCCACCGACGAGGCCCTCCAATGAGCCGAACCCTCCTCGACAAGATCTGGGACCCGCACGTCGTGTCTCAAGAGCCAGGGCATCCCGCCCTGCTCTACATCGATCTTCATCTAATCCACGAAGTCACCACCCCCCAAGCCTTCGACGGCTTGAGGTCGAAAGGCTTGGCCGTGCGGCGTCCGGACCGGGTCCTCGCCACCATGGATCACTCGACGCCCACCGACACCCGCTCCGTGCAGTCGCTTTCGAGTCGATTCCGAGGGGAGAAGTCGGCCTTGCCGATCATCGAGCCGGACGCTCTGAAGCAGCTCGAGACTTTGCGGACGAACTGCTCCGACTTCGGTATCGACCTCTACGAGCTCGGACACCCCTACCAGGGCATCGTGCACGTCATCGGCCCCGAGCAGGGCCGAACCCTCCCGGGCATGACCATCGTGTGCGGCGACAGCCACACCTCGACCCACGGGGCCTTTGGAGCCTTGGCCATGGGGATCGGCACTTCCGAGGTGGAGATGGTGCTCGCCAGTCAGGTTCTCCTTCAGAAGAAGCCGCGGGCGGTGGAGGTCCGCTTCGAAGGACAGCTTTCGGAGGGCGTGAGCGCCAAGGACATGATTTTGGCCCTCATCGCCCAGATCGGCACCGACGGCGGGACCGGTGCCGCCTTCGAGTATACGGGCGAGGCGGTGCGGGGACTCTCGATGGAGGGCCGCATGACCCTCTGCAACATGTCGATCGAGGCGGGGGCTCGCGCGGGCATGGTGGCCCCGGACGATGTGACCTTCGACTATCTGTCCCGGGCGCCTTTTGCCCCCAAGGGCTCCGCGTGGAAGGCGGCGGTCGAGCACTGGCGAGAGCTCTACACCGACGATTCCTCCGCCTACGACCGCACCATCGTCGTCGACGCCAGCCGGATCTCCCCCATGGTGACCTACGGGACGACGCCGGCCATGGCCGTGCCCGTGGACGCGAGCATCCCCCCGCCGGACGGAGAGAACGCGGCCCGGATGCGTTCGGCCCTCGAATATATGGACCTAGAGCCGGGCGTACCCATCGCGGGCCAGCCCCTCCAGACCGTCTTCGTCGGCTCCTGCACCAACTCGCGCCTCAGCGATCTCCGCACCGCAGCTCGCATCGTGGAGGGGCGGCGCGTGGCCCCCGGGGTGCGGATGGTGGTCGTCCCCGGCTCGGCCCGGGTGAAGGCCCTGGCCGAAGCGGAAGGCCTGCACGAGTCCTTTCTGAACGCGGGCGCGGAGTGGAGGGAGCCGGGCTGCTCCATGTGTCTCGCCATGAACGGAGATCGCGTCGAGCCGGGCGCCTACGCCCTCAGCACCAGCAACCGAAACTTTGAAGGCCGCCAGGGCAAGGGAGCTAGGACTTTTCTTGCCTCTCCGGCTACCGCGGCCGCAAGCGCCGTCGCAGGATGCATTGCAGACCCACGACGCATGGCAGAGGTGGGCGCGTGATGGAAGTCATTCGATCCCAGGTGGCGCCACTCCTCGTGGACCACGTCGATACCGATCAGATCATCCCCGCCCGTTTCCTCAAGACGGTGAGCCGAGAGGGGCTCGGGGCCCAACTCTTCGCGGACTGGCGCGAACCCCCCAACGCTCGCTTCGACCCCGGAGCTCGGCGCGGGGCTTCGATCCTGCTCAGCGGCGCCAACTTCGGCTGCGGATCCTCCCGAGAGCACGCCGCCTGGGCCCTGACCGGGGCCGGATTCCGGGCGGTGGTGGCGCAGTCCTTCGCCGACATCTTCCAGGCCAACGCTCTGCGCAACGGCCTGCTCCCAGTGGCCCCCCAGCCAAACGCCTACGAGCGGCTGGTCGGCCATCTCTCCCACGACCCCAACATGGAGCTCGAGATCGACCTCGGGGCTCAGCACATCCGGCTCGGGGACGAGGCTTTTCCTTTCGAGGTCGACCCCTTCGCGAAGCACTGCCTCATGAACCGATTGGACCCGCTCCGCTACGTTCTGGAGCGCTCCGCGGACATCAAGAGATTCGAGGAGAGACATGGCTGAGACAGAAGCCAAGCGTATCGTAGCGCTGTCCGGAGACGGCGTGGGGCCGGAAGTCACCGAGGC
>JBCBRU010000061.1:0-23188 GCA_039819565.1 Myxococcota bacterium
GCCGTGTCGGCTTGGTTACAGGCGCTGCTCCTCGGGATCGTCCAGGGGCTGACCGAATTCCTCCCCGTCTCTTCTTCGGGGCACCTCGTTCTTTCCCAGGCGCTCCTGGGCGAGAGTTTCGAGTTCAAGGACATGGCGGTCGCCTTCGACCTCGTGCTCCACCTGGGGACCTTGTTGCCCGTCCTCTATTTCTATCGGGCGGACATCCTTCGCATCCTGCGCAGCCTCACCGAGGTGGGCGAGATACGCGAAGCAGGCGGGGTCGGCCTCTGGCTGCGCGGCCACGCCTACCGATGGCTCGCGGTCTGCGTGGTGGTTGGCACCCTTCCTACCGCCCTCATCGGAGTGCTCTTCAAGGATTCTTTCGAGGCCCTCTTTCACAGCGCGACCGCGGTCTGCGGCGCGCTCTTTCTCACCGGCACGCTTCTCTTTGCCACCCGCTTTCTGGGTCGGGGCGATGTGGCGCGACAGCATCTCGGCTTGGGCATCGCGTTCGCGGTCGGGCTCGCTCAGGGCTTCGCCATCACCCCCGGCATCTCTCGCTCCGGCTCCACCATCGCCATCGGCCTGCTCCTCGGACTCCAGCGCGACGTGGCCGCGCGGCTGTCCTTCTTGCTTTCCATCCCCGCGATCTTGGGAGCGGTGGTGCTGGTGGCGAAGGATGGTGTCGCGCTTCCCGCGGGCTCGGGGCCAGCCCTCGTCATCGGCTTTCTGTCGTCGATGATCGTGGGATACGCGGCGCTCGTGATGCTCGTATCCCTGGTGCGACGCGGCGGCCTCCACAACTTCGCCTACTACCTATGGCCGGTGTCTATCCTCGGCCTGATCCTCCTGAATCGCTAAAGACCTCGGAGCCGGGGCTGCGTCCGGGGCCGGACCGCTGCTACAGCTAGGGAATGCGCAGTCTCCTGGTTGGCCTCGTCGTACTGGTGGCGATCTTCGTCGCCGCTGTCCAGTCTCGCCCGGATCGCTACACGGTGGTTCGGGAGAAGGTGGTGGCTGCCCCCGCTCCGGCCGTCTACGGGCTCGTGAGTGACTTCCACGGGTGGCGCCAATGGTCTCCGTGGGACGAGCTCGACCCCGACATGACCCGCACCTTTGGGGGAAGCGCGTCGGGCGAAGGCGCGACCTACGCGTGGAAGGGCAACGATGACGTGGGGGAGGGCAACATGACCATCACCTCCGTCGTTCCGGATCGAAACGTCACCATCGATCTCAACTTCGTCCAACCGTTCAGCGCCGAGAACGTGACCCGCTTCGACTTCATCCCCCAAGGTGAGGGCACCAAGGTCACGTGGACCATGGACGCGTCCAGCGGTGGCTTCGTGGGTAAGGCGATGGGCCTCTTCATGGACTTCGACGCCATGATCGGGGACGACTTCGTGAAGGGTCTCGACAAGCTCGAGGCGGCCGCCAAGCTCCACGCTCAAACCAGCTCGGTGGCAGCAGGCTAGAGGGTGTCGGACCCGTGACGGGTTACAGCGAGCTCTTGAGGTTGGGGGCAGGTCTGAACGTGACCGTCTTGTGCGCAGGGATCTGCACCTGCTCGTTCGTCCGGGGGTTTCGTCCCACGCGCGCGGCTCGCTTCGTGAGCTGAAAAGTTCCGAACCCCGGATAGGTGAAGCGCTTCTTCCTCTTTACGGCCTTCCCGATGTGGCCAAAGACATCGTCCACGATCTCGCCGAGGAGCTTCTTGCTGAGCTCTTTCCCGGGGCCTTTCTGCAGCTTCTCGATGAGCTCCGCCTTCGTCATCCCGCGCGGAAACCTAGAGTCGGATGTGGGCGCTGTCAATACGGGTCCAGATACTCCCCGACCTGCCCTCCATAAGTACGAAACCAGGTCTGGCGGCCTTGTTGCTTTACGATCCAGTCGGGCTGCAATGTGACTTTACCTAGGCCACCGGGGACGTCTACGCATAGTTTAGGGACCATCAAACCGCTCACGTGGCCACGGAGCCCGTCGATGATTTCGACCCCCGTGGCGAGGGGTGTGCGGAAGTGCTCGATGCCCTCGGCGAGATCGCACTGATGGAGATAGTAGGGGGTGACCTTCATCCACACGAGGAGTCGATTCAGCTCTTCGATCGTGGATAGATCGTCGTTGACGCCGCGGAGGAGCACCGACTGGTTCCACACCGGGAGACCGGCCCGAACTAATGTGTCGACAGCGCGGGCCGCGGTGGGGGTGCACTCTCGCGGATGGTTGAAGTGGGTCATGACGAACACCGGCCCGTGTCGGGCCAAGGTCTCCGCGAGCTCCGCCGAGACGCGCATGGGACACGTCACGGGCATGCGGGTAGCGATGCGGATGATGTCCACGTGGGCGCTCCTGCGGATCTCGCCGAGGATGTGGTCGAGCTGTCGGTCGGCCAGCATCAACGCGTCTCCTCCGGACACGATCACCTCACGTATTTCGGGGTGGCTGTGGATGTAAGCGAAGGCTTCGGCGAGGAGGGCCCGCGGCGCCTGGCGCTCGACCCGACCCACGATGCGACGGCGGGTGCAGAACCGGCAGTACACCGGACAGCGATCCGTGGCGAGGAGGAGCACCCGATCCGGATAGCGATGGACGAGGTTGGGCACGACCTCGAGGCCCTCTTCCCCGAGAGGGTCCCTGCGTTCTCCGATCTGCAGGGTAGCTTCCTCGGGAAGCGGGATCATCTGCCGCCGCATGGGGCCGGGGCCCTCTCGCTCGGCGAGGAGCGCGTAGTAGGGGGAGATACCAAAGCGAAACAACCTCTCGGTAGCGGCGAGACCCTCGCGCTCCGCCGGGCTGAGCGCGAGGAGACCCTCCAAGCCTTGAAGGTCGCGGATGCGGTGGCGCTGCTGCCAGCCCCAGTCGTCGAATTGCTCCGGGTCCACGCCGGCCCAGGGCGTGCCGTCGACCACGGGGTCGGGGTGGAGACGAGCCATCTGGGCGCTCGTAGCCTCGGGTCCTCGGGCTGTCCAGTCGCGGTCAGCCCTCTTCGTCCGCGGCGAACCCGCGGCAGCGCACCGTCCCGTCGCCGCGAGCCGCGCACATCGACGCGGCGTGACCGAGGATCCTGTAGCCGGACTGCAGCGCGGACGGCACCGGACGCCAGCCGCGGCGGAGCCGTGCCTCGAGCAGAGCGTCCGGACTTGGCACTTCGTCGACCGAGAGGACCTCCCGGAGCCCGCCCAGTCAGGTGCTGTCGAAGACCGCGAGTCGAACCCCGGCACGCGTTGGGACCCAAGCGATCACGTCGTGCGTGAACTCGTCCTGGACGACAACTTCGAGGACGTCCCCGCCGCTCCGTACGAGGTCCTCGAGGCTTCGGTTCTCGGCGAGGAAACACTCGAGAGCTTCCTGAACGGTCAGCTTGGACACGGCGTGATTCTACGTCGGTTCTAGGCTCAGAGCGCCATACATCGGATCCTGCCGTCTCCTTGTCCATCGGTCTGCATCAGGATGAAGCAGCGGCCATTTGGAGCGGGATCGGCCGTCAGCTTGCAGGACGTCGGGACTGCAGGCTGAGCTTCCACCGGAAGGCTTGGGCCCCGCTCGTCTCTCGGTCGTCAAGAGTATGTGCAACTGCAACATGTTCTGCGGAGCTGGCGCAATCGATGCTTCATGAACATGGCATGCGTGGTGCACATCGCACCAAGCGGGTCGCCTCGACCCCGAACGTCGTCGCCACTGCGAAACAGCTCCTGTCCTCTGATACCGTGGCTCCGTGTCCTTGGACCTGAGCCCCCTCGAGCGCGCCTTCAATCTCGCGGCGCGCCTCGTCGTAGGGCGTCATCGCTTCCCGCTGCCCTCTCCGGCTCACCCTACGGAGACGATGCGCGCGGTGGCCTATAGCCGCCACGGCGGGCCCGAGGTCCTCGAGGTGCGAGACGATCATCCCCGACCGGTGCCGGCGCAGGGCCAACTGCTGATTCGTGTGGCGGGGGCGGGCGTCAACCCGGTGGACTTCAAGCTCCGCGCTCACCCTCTCTCGGACATGATTATCCCCAAGCCCAAGATCCCCGGAGCCGACGTCTCCGGTGAGGTCGTTTGCCATCGAGCCGCGCCCGGATGCGGTTTCGACGTGGGTGATGAGGTCATCGCCTTGGCTCCGATGCTCACAACGCCCTGGGGCAGCTGTGCCGAATATCTAGCGGTTGATGCGGGCTTGTGTGCTCCGGCACCGCGCGGCGTCCCTCTGTCGGACGCCGCCACGCTCCCCTTGGTCGGCCTGACGGTCATGCAAGGTCTCGACCCCGTGACCCGGAAAGGCGCTCTCGAAGGCAAGCGGATCCTCGTGCACGGGGGCGGGGGAGGGGTGGGGAGCTTCGCCGTGCAGTACGCCAAGCACGTGCTCGGGATGCACGTCTCCGCGACCTGCAGCTCCCGCAAGGCGGACTGGGTGCGGGCGCTGGGTGCGGACGAGATCATCGACTACCGCGCGCAGTCTTTCGAGGATGTATCCGAGCCGCAGGACGTCGTGCTCGACCCCTTCGCTCACGTTCACTCGATGCGCTCCCGCGCTCTTCTTCGGCGCGGGGGGAGCTACGTCCACATCGCCGGGTCCACGGCCGAAATCACGCCTGGGGCCGGGGTCCCGGAGACGCGCCCGCGCCCGATCCTGACCGGCCTGGGACGAGAGATGTGGCACGGGAAGCGGCACTACAACTTCGTCTTCGTCTATCCCGACGGGGCACGGCTTCGCCGATTGGTCGAGCATGTCGAAGCGGGCGCAATCCGACCCGTGGTGGAACGGAGGCGCGGCTTGGAGGGCGTGGCCGAAGCGCACCAGACCCTGGCCGAGGGCCACATGCGCGGCAAATTCCTCATCGAGCCGAGGTACTAGATCAGAAGGCGTCGGGAGGGAGGAGCAGCGAGGGCCGGCCGGCCGAAATGACCCACAGCTGATGCACGGCCCGAGTGGCCGCGATGTGGAGGAGATGGCGAGCCTCCTTGCGTTCGGGGTAGGTGTTTTCGTTCACCTCGACGAGCACCACGTAGTCGTACTCCAGTCCCTTGATCTGGGTGACGTCCACGACGTCGATGCCGGGCTGGAAGCTGAAGTCCTTTCCGTACACGCGGCGCACAGAGGGGACCTCCGATTTTCGGAGCCCATCGTAGTAGGCGTCGGCGAGGGCTGCGAAGCGGCTGATGACGGCTACATTGGCTCGCCGCTCACGGAGAACCAGGCTTCGCAGCTGGGCTCCCAAAAAAGCGACCGCTTCGCCGGTGCTGCCAAAGTGAAACTGCTCCACTGGGGCGCCGTCTCGGGGGACCTCGGGGGGGTCTGGATCCGCGAGCGGGCCGAGCACGTGCCGGGAGAACTCCACGACGGGCCGGGTCGATCGGTAGCTCACCTTGAGCTGGTCGATCTTGACCCCGGCGATGCCCACGTCTTCGAGCATCTTGTCCCAGGTGTCGAAGCCGTTATCGAAGATGAGCTTCTGGGCCGTGTCTCCGGCCAGCGTCATCGACTCCCGCTTGGTGAGGGCACCGCGCAGGACCCCAATGTCGGTGGGGCTGAGGTCCTGGGCCTCGTCCACCACGATGTGTTCGTAAGTGATGGATTTCTGGCTCCCGGCGATGGGGAGCCCGCCGTACTTGAGCTGGCTCAGCTTGAGGAGGAGGGCGTCATCGTGGGCGTCGAGTCGACCGTTCGGGGCGTCTTCGTCGAGATTGCGGCCGTCCACGCCCAGCGAGCGGTCGTCCTCATCGTCGTCCGCGCTGCGTCGACGATCGCCCACGTTGGGCCGGCCCCCGAGGGCCGCCTCGGCTTCGGCCTTAGCGGCGCGCTTCTTCCCTCGGGCATCTTCCTCGTCGGCACGAGCGTCGTCCTCGTCCCGGCCGTCGTCCGCTTGGGAGGACACCCACTTCACGAGGTCTCCGATGTCCGAGGGATCGTAGGCGTCCTTGCGGCTCTCGAACACCTCGGTGATGAGCTCGCGGTCGGTGAGGATATCCGCCCAGGCCCCCAACACGTCGTCCCCGGCGCTGCGCGACCGCCGCAGGATGCCCTGCAGGACCCGCTCGAGCTTGGGGTTCATGCCGGCTCGCTTGGCGGCGCCGGACTCGAGCCAGCGACCCATCTCGCGGATGCGCGGGAGGAGGGCCAGCTTCTTGAGACCTCGCCACTTCTCGAGCACCGCGTGCTTGACGCCACCGCCTTCGGGGAGCTGCTTTTCGAATGCACGCGCCACGCGGTCGGCCTCGTCGGCCACGCCGCGCTCGAGGGCGGCGAGGACGGCGGGATGCTTCTTCATCCGCGCTACGGACGCCGGTATGTCCCTCACTCGCTTCTGCTTCAGCTCGGGGAGGACCCGGCGGCGGGTCTTCTCCATCCAGTTTTCGAGGGTGATGACCTCGGTGCCGGACACGTCCAGGGACGGCAGCACTCGAGAGATGTACTCGGTGAGAGGCTCGCTCTTCACCACCACGACCATCTTTTTGGAGGTGAAGATCTGGGGGTTTTCGAAGTGGAGATAGGCGGCCCGATGGAGAGCCACGGTGGTCTTGCCGCTGCCCGCACCGCCCTGGAGGATAACGATGCCGCTATCCGGAGCGGTGATGAGCTCGAACTGCTTCGGGTCGATGAGGGCGGTGATCTCTTTGAGATGCTTGTCCTCGCGGAGGGACTCGTCGTCGACGACCCCGAGCCGTCCCGCCTGAAAGCTCGTGGGGGGCTGGTGGGCCGCGGGCGGGCGCACCGCCACTCCAGCTCCGCCTTGCAGCGTGGGCAGCCGCTCGTTGGTGAGGGCGAACCAGGCTTCGCCTCGTCGAATGAGGGTCCCCGTGGCCCAGCTCACCCGACGAAGCTCACCTTCGATGATGCTCACGGTGCGGCGCGCCTCGACCAGGCCCTGCACGGCCCGGCCCCCGAACATCTCCTCGTAGTCGTCGCCCTCTTCGTAGCAATAGTAGATGCGAGACACGGGAGCGTGGCGCCAGTCCACGATGTTGTGGGCGCTCCCCGCCTTGACGAAGCCTCGGTTGCCGATCAGGACGTCGCGGGTCTTCTTGCCGTCGTTCAGTTTGAGGTGACCAAAGTACGGGCAGGCGACGTCGACGGGGAGGCTCTTTCCCTTGCCGTTGGCCGCTCCCAGGGCCTGCATGCGATACATCTCGGCCACGAGGGGGGCGACGTCCTCGAGGCGGGCATCCGCGATCTGGTCTCGCAAAGAGAGCAGCTCGGTATCGTATTCGGCGTCCTGAGCGGCCCGCTCCAGCTGATCTTGGGCGAGCTGCTGCTGAACCTTGCCCAGGATTTCGAGCTCTTCCTCGAGGATCTCTCCCTCCGGGCTACCCATGTCCACCGGAGGCATGTCTTGAAATACGGCGGTCACGTCACTTCCATGTCGTTCGCAAGGCTTCGAGTTGACGCAGGCGAACTTTCGCTCGCTGCTTCTCGGCGGAGCTCAACCGCACCCGCTCGCTCTTCTGAGCCCGAAACGGGTCGACGACCCGGCCCGCCCGTTCGAGCTGGTAGTGCAGGTGCGGCGCAAAGCTCCGGCCCGTATTGCCCACGTCCCCGATGCGATCCCCCTTGCGAACCCTTCGACCGACCTTCATAGCAGGGTCCACCTTGGAAAGGTGAAGGAAGAGCGCCTCCAGGTTCCTTCGTCGATCGACGATTTTAACGCAACGCCCGTTGCTACGGGTCCCCCAGTTCACCCGGACCACCTCGCCGGCGAAGGGAGCGACCACCGGAGTCCCCATGGGCGCCTTGAAATCGACACCTCGATGCCCCCGTCCGTCGTTCAACAAGGAGGTGATCTGCTCATAGCTCTGGACGGGGGAGTCCACGAGCCTCCGCTCGAGCTCCTCTCCCCGCTCGGGATCTACCCAAGTGGGCCAGGAGGCGCCGCGCGCCCGATGGAGCACGGCCACCTTGTCGGCCCGAAGCTTTTCGCTTCTGAGCCAGACGGCTTCGACCACGGGCTCTAAGCCGGGCCGGGACCGCCACACCATTTCGAGCCGATCGCCGCGGCGCAGATCTCGACGCGGGTCGAGCCACCAGACGAGGGCCCGCTTTACGACCTGAGTGAGCGCTTGGCCGTCCTCTTTTCCCACCGCAGCGACGATGTCGGCGGCGAGGGACTTCTGGATCTCCACCGCGTGGTAGCGGAAGCCGTCCAGGCTCTCGATAGGTCGGGGGGTCGAAGGGCCGTCTTCGGAGGGACGGGGCACCTCGGCCGCGGCTCGGGAGCCGGCGAGGGCCAGAAGCAGGCCGGGAAGAGCTATGTATGGGCGCTTCATTCCAGCAATCTCGGGAACCTGCCCGCGGAGCGGGTCGCGGGACAAGCCATTAAGGTGCTTTGGGTCGGAATGCGCCGGTTCACAATCTCTGCCGGGCAGTACTAGCGTCCCGATATGACCCAAGCCCACCCCCGGCGCGTCGTGGTCGCGTACAGCGGCGGCCTCGACACCTCGGTGATCATCCACTGGCTGAAAGCCACCTACGACTGCGAGGTGGTGGCCTTCACCGCCGACGTCGGCCAAGGGGCGGGCGAGCTCGAGGGGCTCGAGGCCAAGGCCAAAGCCACCGGAGCCGAGAAGCTCGTCGTCGCGGACCTCCGCGAGGAGTTCGTCCGGGACTTCGTCTACCCCGCCGTGCGCGCCAGCGCCGTGTACGAGGGCCTGTACTTGCTGGGCACCTCGCTGGCCCGACCGGTGATCGGCAAGCACCTCGTCGAGTGCGCGCGGGCCGAGGGCGCCGACGCCATCTGCCACGGCGCCACCGGCAAGGGGAACGATCAGGTTCGGTTCGAGCTCACCGCCTACGCGCTCGAGCCGAGCATCATGGTTGTCGCCCCCTGGCGGACTTGGGACCTCAAAGGGCGCAGCGACCTCATCGACTACTGCGAGAAGCACCAGATTCCCGTCACCGCGACCAAAGAGAAGCCCTACTCCATGGACCGCAACCTCTTTCACTGCTCCTACGAGGGGGGCGTGCTCGAGGATCCGTGGCGGGAGCCGGACGAAGACATGTTCCTGCTCAGCGTGAGCCCGGAGAAGGCCCCGGACGTGCCGCGCTACGTCGAGATCGAGTTCGAGGGCGGTAACCCCGTGGCCGTGGATGGCGATCGCCTCGGGCCCGTAGCCCTGCTCGAGCGCCTCAACACCCTGGCTGGGGAGCACGGGGTGGGGCGCATCGACATCGTCGAGAACCGCTTCGTGGGCATGAAGAGCCGCGGGGTCTACGAGACCCCCGGGGGGACGCTCCTCCACGCCGCCCATCGCGCCCTCGAGCAGCTCTGCCTCGACCGAGAGGCGCTCCACCTCCGCGACGAGCTCCTTCCGAGGTACGCGAAGCTCGTCTACAACGGCTTCTGGTACGCCCCGGAGCGAGAGGGCATCCAGGCTCTGGTCGACCACGGGCAAAAGCACGTGAGCGGCACCGCCCGCCTCAAGCTCTACAAGGGGAGCTGCAGCGTGGTGGGCCGCAAGTCGGATCAGAGCTTGTACTCGGAAGCCCACGTGACCTTCGAAGCGGACAACGTCTACAGCCAGGGCGACGCCGAGGGCTTCATCAAGCTCAACGCTCTGCGTCTGAGACTCTTGGGCAGCGCCGGCCGCGAGTGAGGTCCTTCTCAAAGTCGGGCCGCTGAGGTGACCCTCTCTCGGTGAGGGTCATCGACCACTACGGGGACGGCGACTGGTACGACGCTGAATACGTCCACATCCGCGCCGACCTCGCCCTTTACCGAGCGGTGGCCACGGAGGCCCGGGGCCCGGTGCTGGAGCTTGCCTGCGGCACGGGCCGCATCAGCTATCCGATGGCTCAGGCGGGGGCGACGGTGGTGGGGGTGGATCTGGCCCCGGCGATGCTGGCGCGGGCCCGACGACGACTCGGCCAGGTGCCTCCCGACGTCGCCGGACGCCTTCGATGGGTCGAGGGGGACATGAGGACCTTGCGGCTCGAGCAGGCTTTCGATCGGGTCGTGCTCGGCTTCAACAGCCTTCTTCACATGCTCGAGGACGATGACCTTCTCGCGGTCCTCGAGACGGCTCGAACCCACCTCGCTCCGGGCGGGCGCTTCTGCTTCGACATCTTCTCGCCGAGCTCCGGTCCGCCGGAGCGAGATCCGGAGGGACGCTACGACCCCCAGCAGATGATCGGACCCGACGGCCGGCGCTGGATCGTCTCCGAGAACAATCGTTACGACCCCCGGCGGCAGATCAATCACATGCGCTTCTACTATCGGCGGGCCGACGCTCCGGACGGAGAGGAGCTGATGGCAGAGATCCCTCTCCGCGTGATCTATCCCCGCGAGCTGGAGCTGTTCCTTCGTCAGGCTGGCCTGGAGATCGCCGCCGAGTACGACGACTACGCTCGGACCCGGCCCTACACCGCCCAGGGACTGCGGGTGGTGGAGGCCCAGGTGCGCTGACGAGGACGATAGTTACGGTACCCTGAGGTAGCGCTGCTCCGATTCGGCGAAGATGCGGTCGCCGGGCCGGGGGCTCTCCTTGCGCACGATAGACCATTCGCAGTGCATGCCCGCATCCAGGGCGTCGAAGACGAAGCTCGGCAGGGTCGCCTCCCCGCCCTCGACGGGCAGGCTGCGAAGGTTCATGTTGTTGCGCCCGTCTGGCTCCAGGGACAGCACCCTACACAACATGGTCATGGTCCAGTCCCCGCTCGTGGCCGCGTCCGACCAGCGGAACACGGTGTCGGCCGTCAGCATCGCGCCCTCTTCGGGCGAGATGAGCTCCGGGACCGAGGTGACGGTCAGGGTCTCCGTCGGAGGTGCGTCGAGGTCGTTGAAGCGCCGTTCGGCTCTCGTGTAGGCTGCACTGACCGAAAGGGTCTCGAGGAAGCGTCCGCCGGCCGGGCCTGCAACCTGTCTTAATGGGACATTGGCCCGTGTGACGACGAGCAGGGGTTCGCCGAAATCGGGCAGCAGCGCCTGGGCGCGGCCTTGGCTCGACAGGTCTGCCTGCGCGCCGAGGTAGAGGGGCTCGAACGCGCCCTGGGTCACGTCGACGAAGACGAGCGCGACCACGTCCGAAAAGGCGCTCGGAAGCACGTAGTCGAGGTCGACGGACTTAGCGCCGATCGGCTGGAGCTCGATGTCGAGGGGGCCCGAGTCGCAGGCGTTCATGGCGGACGCGTCCACGGAGGCCTGCCCGGCGGCAATGAACTGGGTGGGGGGACGTCGCGGGTTGGCGTTGGGGACGACTTCGAGGGCGGCTACCCGCAGGGGCGCGGCCGGCAGGCGAACCTGCGTCGAATAGACGCCGGTCGAGGGGTCGAACACGGAGTCGAAGCCGTCCGGCCAGCCCGACGGAATGACAGTCTCACCCGTGAAGCCGGACACGTCGCCAGATATGGGGCATCTGACGCCCTCGCTGAAGTCTTCGTCGACAGGGACGGTCACGCTCGTCTCGGTGAGGTCCCGGAGCACCCAGACATCCTGAAGGACCAGCGCTCCACTCGACCCCGGAATCGACTGGAAGACCTCGAGGTCGAAGGGCGGCTCGACGTCGGCGAGGGTGGCCCGGCCATCCGCGTCCGTCACCACCCATTCGCCCCCCGGGATCCGAACCCGGACGCCGGACTCGGGAAGGGTCGGGTTGTACTCGGACACGGTACGGACCTCGACGCCGGTGGACTCGTCGCAGGCGACGACGAGAAGGCTAAAAAGGAAACAGAGAGGAGCGGTGCGCATGATCAGGGGCGCCATACTTACGGAATATACGCACTCAACGCCTGAAGGTGGGGAACAAAAGTTTTGGCCCTGCGCCGAGGGAGCGGCCCGCGGCAAGTGCGACGCCGCAGCGCGAACGCGGGGACTCTACCTAAGGTACCCTGAGGTAGCGCTGCTCCGATTCGGCGTGGATGCGGTCGCTCGGGCGAGGGGTATCGGTGCGCTCGATGGACCATTTGCAGTGCATGCCCGAATCGAGGGCGTCGAACACGAAGCTCGGCAGGGCCGCCTCTCCACCCTCTACGGGCAGGCTCCTCACGTTCATGTTGTTGCGCCCGGCCCGATCCTCGGACAGCACCGAGCAGAGCATGCTCATGGTCCAGCTCCCCGTGGTGGCGGCGTCCGACCAGCGGAACACGGTGTCTGCCGTCAACATAGCCCCCTCGGCGGGCGAGATGAGCTGAGGAACGTCCGCGACGGTCAAGGTCTCGGTCGGCGGTGCGCTGAGGTTGGTGAAGCGCCGTACCGCTCGAACGTAGGGGCCGCTGACCGAGAAGGTGCTGGCCGCTCCCCCGTTGGCGGGACCTGCGACCTGCCGGGTGGAGACCTCGGCGGGGGTGACGACGAGCAGGGGCTCGCCGAAGTCGGGCAGGAGCGCCTGCGTGCGACCTTGCCTCGACAGGCCTGACTGCTCTCCAAGGAAGATGGAGTCACCGTCGACGGCGGAGTCGACGTCGACGTACACCAGAGCCCGCGCGTCCGCGAAGGAGCTCGGGAGCGCGTAGTCGAGGTCGACGGTCATGGACGTGACGGGCTGAAGCTGAAGGTCGAGGGGAGCCAGGTTGCAGGCCGTCATGCTCGACGCGTCCACGGAAGCCTGACCGGCCGCGATGAACTGGGCGGGGGGACTCTGTGGGTTCGGGCCGGGAACCACTTCGAACGCAGCCACGCGTACCGGAGCCGCCGGCAGGCGAACCTGCGCCGAGTAGATCCGCGTCGAATCGTCGAAGTCAGACTCGATGCTGTCCGGCCAGCCGGAGGGCAGGACGGTCTCGCCGGTGAAGCCCGACACCTGACCGGACACCGAGCAGGAGATGCCCGCGCTGTAGTCTTCGTCGACCGGAAGGACCACGCTCCTCTCGGTCAGGTCCCGCAAGACCCACACGTCCTGAAAGACGCGCTCGCCCCCGGACACGGGAATCGACTGGAAGACCTCGAGGTCGAAGGGGGGTTCGACGCCGGCGAGGGTGGCCCGTCCGTCCGCGTCCGTGGTCACCCACGTCCCTCCGGGCACCCGCACCCGCACGCCGGGCTCGGGAAGGGTGGGGTTGTACTCGGACACGGTGCGAATCTCGACCCCGGTGGTGTCGGCGGGAATGTCGGAGGCCCCGTCGTCGCAGGCCGCGGGAAGAAGAAGGACGAGGAGAGAGAGCGGAACGGAGCGAGGGAGAGGCGCCATACCAAGTGACTATGCAACCGCCGCACGATTCTCAACGCCAGCCCGTGCAGTGGAGGGCGCCGTGATCGCGTGAACCCAATCAGAAATGGCATCGATGGGACCGATCTGGGCGTCCCACCTTAATGTCTTGATGGGATCGGCTGCGAATCATGAAGCCTTGGAGCCCGGGGTTTTCTCGGCTTCCGACGTCGAATCTCGACGCCGCCGCGGCTTCGACGCTCCACCTCTCGAAGTGAGAGTTCGTCCTGATCCTGCCGTCGCGAATTCTAGATTCGTCCAAGAAAACAAAAATCCTGACCCACCTGTAAGCGTTCGAAATCCCCCGGTTACGAACTTTATGCAGATTTTTTGTAGGCAAAATATGGACATTAACTAGACTCCCTCCCGTCAGCCCTGGGCTGCACAGGAGACCTCACGATGATGAACAAGCACTTTGCTCCCCTTCTCGCGCTCGCGCTGCCCACGGCCTTCGTCGTTGCGGCCTGCGGCGACGACGACACCGACACTCCGATGGACATGGGTCAGGGTCCTGCGGACATGGGAATGTCCGATATGGGTCAAGGCCCTGTCGACATCGTCGCTACGGCGCAGGCCGCCGGTCTGGACAGCCTCCTCACCGCGGCGACCACGGCGGGCCTCGCCGACACCCTGGCCACCGGCGGACCGTTCACGGTCTTTGCGCCGACCGACGCGGCCTTCACAGATCTGGGCAGCGCCGTGCCCACGGACCCCGGCCTTCTCGCCAACGTGCTTCTTCACCACGTGGTCTCGGGCACCAACGATTCGGCGGCGGTGACGGGAGCCACGAGCTTCACCACCCTCGCCAACACCTCGATCGCGGTGGACGCGGCGGCGACGCCTCCCACCATCGGCGGCGCCGCCCTGAGCGCGACGCTCGACGTGGCGGCCAGTAACGGCATCGTCCACGTCCTCGACGCCGTGATGGTGCCTCCGACCATCCCCGAGGCGGTGGTCGCCACCGAGGATCTGTCCACCCTCGAGACCGCCGTCGGGGCGAGCTCCCAGACCACCCAGGACGCTCTCGCGGGCGGCCCCATCACCGTCTTCGCTCCCGTCAACTCTGCCTTCGCGGGCATCGATCTCAACTCGCTCAGCCAGGAGGACGTGGACCGGATCCTCACCTACCACGTGGTCCCCTCCCAGGTGCTCTCGACGGAGCTGATGGACGGCCAGATGGTCACCACCGCTCAGGGCCAGACTTTCACCGTCAACGTGACCGGTAGCGGCGTGACCCTGACCGATGCGATGAACAACGTCGTCAACGTCGTCACCACCGACATTCGCCTCCTCAACGGCACCGTCCACCTCATCGACGGCGTGCTCATGCCGGCTGCGGACGGCCCCGGCAACATCGTGGAGACCGCTCAGACGGCCGGCCTCAGCACCCTCCTCTCCGCCGCGACCACGGCGGGCCTCGCCGATACCCTCGCCACGGGTGGACCCTTCACCGTCTTTGCTCCCACTGACACCGCCTTCACCAACCTCGGGGCCGCGGTGCCCAGCGACGCCGGGCTTCTCGCCAACGTGCTCCTTCACCACGTGGTGTCGGGCATCAACGACTCGACCGCAGTCACCGGAGCCATGAGCTTCACGACCCTCGCCAACACCACCATCCCCGTAGACGCGATGGCGGGCACCATCGGCGGCGCCGCCTTGAGCATGACCCTCGACGTCATGGCCAGCAACGGCATCGTCCACGTCCTCGACGCGGTCATGGTGCCTCCGACAATCCCCCAAGCGGTGGCCGCCACCGACGACCTCTCCACCCTCGAGATCGCAGTGGGGGCGAGCTCCGCGTCCACCCAGAATGCGCTCGCTGGTGGCCCCATCACCGTCTTTGCGCCCGTCAACTCGGCCTTCGCAGGGATTGACCTCAACATGCTCACCCAGGCCCAGGTGGACTCGATTCTGACCTACCACGTGGTTCCGTCGCAGGTGCTTTCGACGGACCTCACGGACGGCCAGGTGGTCACCACCGCCCAGGGCGGCACCTTCACGGTCAACATCGCGGGTAACGCCGTGACCCTGACCGACGCCATGAACAACGTCATCAACGTGACCGCCACGGACATCCGCCTCCTCAACGGCACCGTCCACCTCATCGACGGCGTGCTGATGCCCTGACGCGACGGCGTCGGGCCCGCCCCCGGGCCCGGCGCCAAACCTGCGCCTCTTCTTCGGCGCGCTTCCTTCCCGAATCGCCCGGAGCCCCCTGGCTCCACCCCAACCGCGGCGAGCCCCTCCTCGAACGAGAGCGTCACCCAGGAGGTCGCGCTCGCCTCCCCCGTCCTCGCGAACCCCCGAGCTCCCAAAAAATCTTGGTTGGGAATCCGGGCACGATGTGACAATCGGAACACCCGTGCCTCGGGAGGGACGCGCTCTGCGCGACCCCATCGCCCCCCACCGGTCCGAAGCGAGCCGAGGGGTCAGGCGGACCCGACCGGTCGATGACGACCGGCGAGGGCCAAGAGAGGAAACGGGATGTCGAGAAAGCGGAAGAAGTTCATCTTCATCACCGGGGGCGTGGTCTCGTCCTTGGGCAAGGGCCTGTGCAGCGCGTCCATCGGAGCGCTGATGGAGGCCCGCGGGCTCCGGGTGTCGATGCTCAAGCTCGACCCCTACATCAACGTCGACCCGGGCACGATGAGCCCGTTTCAGCACGGCGAGGTCTTCGTGACCGACGACGGGGCGGAGACCGACCTCGACCTCGGTCACTACGAGCGCTTCACCAACGTCGAGCTCAGCCAGGCCAACAACTTCACCACCGGCCAGATCTATCACCGGGTGATCACCAAGGAGCGGCGGGGAGAGTACCTCGGCAAGACGGTCCAGGTGATTCCTCACATCACCGACGAAATCAAAGGCACGATATGGGATGCGGCCGAGGACGCTGACCTCACCTTGGTCGAGATCGGGGGCACGGTGGGCGACATCGAGTCCCTGCCCTTCCTCGAAGCGATCCGTCAGATGCGGCGGGACGCGGGGCCCGAGAACGTCCTCTTCCTCCACATCACCCTCGTGCCCTTCCTCAAGTCCGCCGGCGAGGTGAAGACCAAGCCCACCCAGCACAGCGTGGGCGAGCTCCGGCGCATCGGTATCCAGCCCGACGTGCTCATCTGCCGCAGTGAGGACGAGGTGGAGCTCGAGATTCGCCGCAAGATCTCCTTGTTCTGCGACGTCGCGCTGGAGTCCGTGGTCAGCGCCCCCGACGTCGAGTGCATCTATGATCTGCCGCTTCATCTGGCCCGCCAGGGCGTGGACGAGCGCATCGCCGAGCTCCTCAATATTTGGAGTCGGCGGGCGGGCCTCGGCCAGTGGGAGCACGTGGTCCAGCGCATCACCAAGCCGAGCTATGCCGTCGAGATTGCGGTGGTCGGAAAGTACACGCAGCTCATCGAGAGCTATAAGTCCCTTCACGAAGCGCTGATCCACGGAGGTATCCCGCACGACACCGCCGTCAACCTACGTTACGTAGAGTCGACGGACCTGGCGCGCCCCGAGGAAGTCCTCTCCGGGGTCGACGGAGTCTTGGTTCCCGGAGGCTTCGGTGAGCGCGGTATCGAGGGCATGATCTCCGCGGTCCGCTTCGCCCGCGAGCGGGGGGTCCCGTTCTTCGGTATCTGCCTCGGCCTCCAGATGGCGGTGGTGGAGTACGCACGCAACGTGGTGGGGCTGGTCAACGCGAACTCCGTGGAGTTCGACGAAGACAGTCCTCATCCCGTCGTCCATCTGATGCCGGAGCAGAGGAACGTCACCGACAAGGGCGCGACGATGCGGCTGGGGGCCTACCCCTGCTCCCTCGAAGAGGGTTCGCTGGCCGCGCGGCTCTACCGCGCGACCCACATCAGCGAGAGGCATCGCCACCGCTACGAGGTGAACAACGACTATCGCCTGCGGCTCGAGGAGAAGGGGATGAAGCTCTCTGGGACCTCCCCCGATGGTCGCCTGGTCGAGATCATCGAGCTGCCGGATCACCCCTGGTTCCTCGGCTGCCAGTTCCATCCTGAGTTCAAGAGCAAGCCTTTCAAGCCCCATGCTCTGTTCGCAGGATTCATCGGCGCCGCCCTCGCGCGCCGCCGAGGCACGGTCGAGCCTCCCGCTCACGCCACCGCCAACGCCGAGTAAGCCCTCGACTCAAGGGTGATGACGCGGGCTCCGGCCCTCTGGTATCCCCGGTCACGATGCCGCTCCCTCCCGACCGTGCCGAGATCGAGGGTCGCGCCCGGAAGGTCCGCGCGCTCGTCCTCGACGTCGACGGTGTTCTCACCGACGGAAAGGTTCTGCTTCTGCCCGACGGCGCCGAAGGCCGCACTTTCCACGTGCGTGATGGCCTCGGCATTCAGCTCGTGCAGGCCGCCCGCATCCCCGTGGCCTTCGTGTCCGGCCGCGACGACGACGTGGTGCGAAGGCGCGCCCGTGAGCTCGGCGTGGAGCACGTTCTGCTCGGCATTCAGGACAAGGTGGCGGCCTACGAGCAGCTCCTCAAGGACTTGAGCCTCAGCGACGCGGAGGCTGCCTACATCGGTGATGACCTCCCCGATCTGCCCATCATCCAGAGGTGCGGCCTCGGCTTGGCGGTGGCGGACGCCGCCAGCGAGCTTCGGCTTGCCGCCCATGTCGTCCTACGCACCGAAGGGGGCGAGGGCGCGGTACGAGAAGCCTGTGAGCTCATCCTCGAGGCACAGGGCGCCTGGCTCCGCTGACCCCCCTCCCCGCGGGGTGTGGGGGGCGATCAAGCGTTGGCTCGGGCTGACCCGAGAGACGCGTGCCTATATCTCGGCGCCGGGCATCGACGTCGTCATCACCGGTGAGCCCCACCGCGTGCGCGTTCTGCTCGGGGTCGTGACCGCGGCTCTGGAGCGAGCTGAGCTCCCCGCTCGAACGGATCCGAGCGTCGTCGAACCTTCGGAGCTCGACGATCGCGACTCGCCCTACTCGATTCCCCGCGCCCCGGCCCGGCCGGGTCCCCGGAAGCCTCGCGCCGAGGTCGAAGACACCTGGCAACTCCCGGGCCGGGGTGCGGACCGCCGCACCCGGACGGCGCCGGCGCCCCAGCCCCATCCCTCTCTCAAGCCGGAGCCCACCGAACGCGAGCCACTGCCCCGTCGGCGACCCCCTCCGCGAGCTCCCTCGCTCTCGATGGGATCCTCGGACGAACACGAGGCCGAGCGTACCGCGATCGACTACGACCCGCGGGGCACGTCGGGAGAGGACCCCGAAACTTCCTGAACCCGCGGCTGCGGTCTGGCGGAAATCCCCGAACCGGGCAAACCTCGTGACCATGAGCTCAGCCCGCGAATGCTTCTCCGGCTGGCTGAAGTCTTTGCCGGAAGAGCGACGAGACGCCTTGGCGCGCCTCGTCGACGTCATCGAAACCCACCTTCCCCATGGATTCGAACCCAGTCCGGGCGCCGAGGCCCCGAGCTGGGTGGTGCCGAAGTCTATCTATCCCCCGGGCTACCACTGCGACCCGAAGACCCCGCTCCCCTTCCTGGGCTTGGGCTCGACCAAAGGTCACGTCGCCCTCTATCACATGGGTCTCTATTCGGACCCCGAGCTGCTGGCTTGGTTCGAAGCGGCCTACCGCGAGCGGGTGCCTACGAAACTCGACATGGGTAAGAGCTGCATTCGATTCAAGAAGGTGGAGCGCATCCCCTTCGACCTGATCGGAGAGCTCTGTACGCGCATGACCCCCCACCGCTGGGTGGAGATCTACGAGAGCGCGAGGAGCCGGGGCTAGCCGCCCTTCGCCTCGAGCTTTCGACCCCCCACGTTCTCTTCGGCCTCGAGGGCGAGGAGCCGGACCTTGCCCGACGCGGCCACCTTGCCCTCGTCGTTGGTGATGTCGACCTGCCAAACGTGGGTACGGCGGCCCGTAGCCAGAGGCGTACACACCGCCTTCAAGGTCCCGTCCCGGGTGCCGCGGAGGAAGGACGTGGCGTTTTCCAGTCCGACGATGCGTCGGTTCTGGGCCATCCCGTGGAGGGCGGCGGCGGTGCTCGCCATGGTCTCCACCACGGCCGCGTACACCCCGCCGTGCACGAGGCCGTAGGGCTGGTGAAGCTTCGGAGCGACCGGGAGCTGGCCCTCCAGACGCTCGTACGAGATGGCCGTGAACCGAAACCCCATCAGCTCGTTGAAGCCACCGAGGTTGCCGTTGAGTCGGGCCACGATGTCGTCGGGAAGGGGCGGCAGTTGAGGTGCGGGCATGGCGCGGAATCCTGCCTCGCCCCCACTCTAGGGCCCAGCTGGAAGCGACCCGGGCCCGGCCCAGCGTGAAATCCGTCTCCAAAATTCCTATCAAAAAGAGAGCCGTCCGGATCTCTCTGTCCGGACTTGTCCAGCCCGAGTCGAGGGTCTACTCAACGATGAACTCAAATATATAAGAAATAACGGGTAGATAACGAATGTGTCATTCTTCTCCTTTTCGTCACAATTGAACGAAATCTAGATTCTGCCGGGTCAGCCCACGGCTGGCACAGGAGAAGACCGCTCATGATCAAGCACCTCACCTCCCCCTACGCCCTGGCTCTGCCTGCCGCCCTCGCCTTCGCCGCGTGCGGAGACGACACCGAAGACACGCCGGACATGGGTACCCCCGCCGCGGACATGGGCACGCCCGCTGCGGACATGGGCACCGCGCCGGTGGACATCGTGGCCACCGCGCAGGCTGCCGGGCTCAACACGCTGCTCTCCGCGGCGACGATGGCAGGCCTCGCCGACACCCTCACCAACGACGGGCCCTTCACCGTCTTCGCGCCCACCGACATGGCCTTCGCGAATCTCGGGAGTGCGGTGCCCACCGACCCCGACTTGCTCGCGAACGTGCTCCTTCATCACGTGGTAGCGGGCACCAATGACGCCATGGCGGTGACCAGCACCGCGGGCTTCACCACCCTGGCCAACACCACCATCGCCGTCGCGACCTCGACCGCCGGCACCACCGTCGGCGGCGCCGCGCTCAGCTCCACGCTGGACGTTGCGGCCAGTAACGGCATCGTTCACGTCCTCGACGCGGTCATGGTGCCTCCCACCATCCCGCAGGCGGTGACGGCCACCCCGGACCTCTCGACCCTCCTCATGGCGGTCATGGCGAGCTCCCAAGGGACCCAGGACGCCCTCGCCGGGGGACCCATCACGGTGTTCGCTCCCGTCAACTCCGCCTTCGCGGGCATCGATCTCAACTCGCTGACCCAGGCCGACTTGGACCGGATCCTGACCTACCACGTGGTTTCGTCGCAGCAGCTGTCCACGGGGCTGATGGACGGGGACGCGATCACCACCGCGCAGGGCGGGATGCTCACCGTCAACGTCACCACCAGCGGCGTCACCCTCACGGACGCCATGAGCAACGTCGTCAACGTGGTCGCCACCGACATCCGTCTCCTCAACGGCACCGTGCACCTCATCGACGGCGTCCTCATGCCCTGACGGGAGCCCTCGCACTTGGGACGCGCCCTCCCCCGCGGAGGGCGTGCCCATCGACCCCACCCCCCGGGGAGGGCTACCCTCCGTCCCGACCGCATGCCTCCCTCTTTATCTGGCTACACGGTCCCGGCCGAGGAGGCCGCGGCCGAGATCGAGGTGCTCCGGAGTCGCTTCTTGGCCACCGCCGCCCCTGCCCCGGACGAGGCGGCGGCGCAAGCTCTCCTGGCGCGGCTCCGAGCCGCCCATCCCGAAGCGCATCACCACTGCTGGGCGTACCTGGTCGGTCCCCCCGGCTCGACCCGGACGGTGGGATTCTCCGACGACGGAGAGCCCCACAACACCGCCGGGAGGCCGATGTTCGACATCGTGCTTCACTCCGGCGTGGGAGATCTCGCGGTGGTGGTGACGCGTTGGTTCGGGGGAACCAAGCTCGGCCGGGGGGGCCTCGTGCGGGCCTACGGCGATGCTGTGCAGGCGGTCCTCGAGGTGTTGCCTACGACCCTCAAAGTCGACTGGAAGCCTCTCGATCTCGTGATCGATTATGCCCACGTCGAGCCTCTCGAACGGCTCCTTCCCGAGCTTGGGGCCGAGGTCTTGGCCCGGGACTTCGGGGCGCGGGCTCGGCTTCGCATCCAGGTCCCGCGCGAGCGCGCGACGGAGCTGGAGCGGCGCCTCGCCGACCTGACCCGCGGCGCGGCGGCGGTGGGGTCGCCCGAAGAGGCCTGACCGTTCCGGAAATCACACAACTCCGAGCGCCCTCCGCCCGATGACTCCGACGCGACCAGACCAGGAGGGATGCACACATGGCAGGACAGCAGATCAGCATGCGAGACCGCATGCGCCTCAATCTCAATCTTCAGAACTTCAACCCGGCCGCGACCGGCTTCAACCCGAACGGCGGGGGACTCAACCTCAACGGCCTGGGCGGCTCCGGTGAGGCCGGCCCCCAGGGCGACCTCCTCCAAAAGATCCAGGAGCTCTTCCAAAAGTTCATGGAGATGATGCAGGGCGGACAGGAGGCCGGCGGTCAGCCGGCCGCGGGCGGAGCGGGGGAAGCCCAAAAGGTCGGGGGAGCTCAAGCCGGCGGCCAAGACGACCCCATGTTCACCCTCGAGGAGCTCCTCAAGCAGCTCCGCGAGATGGCGCGCAACAACCCCGAAGCGCTGCAGCAGCTCCTCGCCCAAAACCCCCAGCTGGCTCAGATGCTCGGGGGTCAGATCGGCGGCGGGGCCCTCATGGGCGCCGGTGGCTTCGGCGGCGGGGCTGGCGCGGCCCTCTAAGCGGCGTCTCGCTGAGAGCTAGCGCGTGACCGACCGCTCGGTGAAGAGGGCGGCCACGCGCCGGCGCTCGGCGACTTCGCCGGTGCCGTCGGGTTCGAGCAGCCTCACCACCAGGGCCACCGCGGCCCGCGCTTCGACCATGCGTTCGCGCTCCCCGTCGTAGCTTCCGTAGGTCAGGCCCACCCACTCGGGCCGGGCCTCATCCCAGCTTCGAAGCCACACCTTCGGGCCCTCGCGTCGAAGCACGTCGAAGTGATGCCCCAGCGCCGCCTCCGCCGCGGGTGCGGGCCAGCGGCGACTGGGCCCGAAGCAGCGGTGGCTCCGGTCCGCCGCGTCTCGCTCCAGGGCCTCGGCCGCTTCCGACGCCGATAGGATCCGGTCGTTCCAGAAGAAGGGTGCGGTGAACTGGCTGGACCGGGCTCGGAGCTGACGGCTGTGCCCGAGGAGCACCGCCCGGGCGCAGCCCTCGGCGAGCGAACGGGCGGGATCCTCCGGCGACGCGAGGGCGGCGCTGGCCACCAGCGCCTCGTCCGGGCTGGGAAGGGGAAGGCAAGCGAAGCGCGGCCGTGGGGGCATCGAGTCCTCGTCGACGATCACCAGCCACCGCACTCCGCCGATCTCCGGCACCCGGGCGGCGAAGGTCACCCACGCCGCCCTCTCCCCGGCGACGAACTCATACGCGCGGGCCGCCCCCGCGGGCAGAACGGACCGGGCCTCGGAGGCTCCGTAGCTTCGGACGCGCTCGATGCGTCCGGCCAGAACTGGAGGGCTCTGGCCGGCCAAGGCGTCGAGGAGGGCTTCTCGCGAGCAGCGCCGAAGCTCCCCGTCGGGCCACAGACACCACACCCGTTCCGCAAGATAGGGACGGAGCCCGGGCAGGTCCCCCTTCAACCAGGCCTGCCCCAGAGCCAGGCCCGCGCGCTGGATCTCGACCCTGCCCGCGCCGAGGCTCCGGGACGACGAGGTCCCCGTCCGCGGCTCCGCTTCGACGTGAGCAAGCGGCGCCACCCCCCGGAGGAGAGGGACCGCAAGCTCCGCCGCGCGGCGGGCTCGATCGGCCCAGGAGAGCCCCTGACGGCCAGACACCAAGGCTGGACCCGGTCCCTCGATCGCGGCGAGGTTGACACCCTGAGGCGGCCGGGTAAAGAGAGCCGACCGCGCCCCGAGCGGGGCGCCGAAAGATCGAGGATCGAGTAGAAATGTCCCAGCTGTCTGACTTCCTGAACGAACACAACCTGAGCGCCGACAAGATCGTGGCCGAGTCCAAGGCTGCCGAGGTGATAAGCCAAGCCGACCGCGACAAGTACGTCGCGCGGGCGGTGGCGCGGCGCGCCAAGAAGAGCTACGAGGATGCCAGCGCCGACAATCCCACCGGCCTGCGCCGC
>JBCBRU010000062.1:0-23133 GCA_039819565.1 Myxococcota bacterium
AGGATGCGGACCTTCGGGATGTTCTCGGCGCCCTGGCGTCCGAGGGCGGGCTCGACCTGGTGGTAGGGGAGGCGGTCCAGGGCCGAGTTAGCCTATCCCGAAGGTCCGCATCCTTGACCTTCAGCGAGACCTTAGCGTCGGCCCTCGGGGCCCGCTCTAGCCCGGGGCGCTGAGGCCCTCCTGCGGCCGGCCCGCTCGACAAGAGAAGCGCAACTCCGAGGTGCAGGAACATCGTCAATCAAACTTACCCGCGTCGAGATCAGCCATGTACTTCTTATAGGCTTTCATGGCCACGCCTCCAAAGATCACCATGATGGGAACGTTGGACCACAGCATGACGCCCGTACCTAGGGAGGTGAAGGTGTCGAGCTCGGCGTCCGTGCGCATCAGCCAGGGAATGGTGGCCACGATGATGAGCAGGCAATAGACGACGCGGTAGGGCGAGACCGCGCGGTCACCGAAGAGATAGATGATCCCCTGCTCGCCGTAGTAGCTCCAGGAGATCATGGTGGAGATGGCGAAGAGCCAGGCTGCGAGACTCACGAGCCACATACCGAGGCCGTCCGCGGTCGCGTCGAAGGCTTTAGCGGTGAGGGTGGCCCCCGGATAACTGAAGAAGGCTCCCCCCTCCATGACCGCAGGCTGGGTGGCGCCTGCGACCACCGAGGCTTCAATCGGACTCCAGGTCACCATGAAGGAGCCCCCACCCGCCGCCTGAAGCGTACCTGGCACCTTGATCCGGCCATCGGTGTCGGCCGCTTCGACGTCGCCCACCACCGCGAAGACCTGGTCGCCGTCCGTCCAGCTGTCCCCCGCGGGGGGTGTAAAGGGTCGCGTCTCGAGCGTCCACTGACCGTCGGCGGAGGCGATCACCCGAGGGGCCGTGGTGAAGGGAAGGTCTGCGGGGCGGTTCCAGACCCCGCTCGTGAGAATCACCAGCGCGGTGATGGTGCAGACCACGATCGTGTCGATGAACGGCTCCAGCCCGGCCACCACCGCTTCTCGCACCGGCTCCGACGTGCGGGCAGCGGCGTGGGCGATCGGGGACGAGCCCTGCCCGGCCTCAGACGAAAAGAGCGCTCGCTTCATCCCCCATAGAAAGGCGTAGCCGGCGGTGCCCCCAATGAAGGCACCTTGACCCTCGGACGTCGAGAACGCGGAGGAGAGGATGAGCCCGAAGCTGCGGGGCACCTCGGTGATATTGACCCCAATCACGAAGAAGGCCGCCCCGATATAGATGAGGCACATGAAGGGCACGAGGCGCCCCGCCACCTCGCCGATGCGTTCGATCCCCCCGAGGATGACGGCTCCGGTGAGGATGGCCAGGACCACCCCGGTGACCAGCTGGGGCACGCCAAAATAGGCATGGGTCACCGCGGCTACGTTCCAGGCTTGGAACATGTTCCCGCCCGTGACGACGGAAACCATCAGCGTCGCGCAAAAGATCACTCCGATCGCCTTGCCCAAGCGCGGCCAACCCCGCTCCGCGAATCCGCGATCTGCGACATACATGGGGCCGCCGTGCGGGTTCTTGGGGTCATCGGTGTTCCGATAGATCATGGAGAGCGTGACTTCGGAGGTCTTCAGGGCCATGCCCGCGATCCCGATCATCCACATCCAGAACACGGCTCCAGGGCCCCCGAGCCCAATGGCGATAGCCACCCCCCCGATATTCCCGAGCCCGACGGTGGCAGAGAGCGCCGCGGACAGCGCTTGGAAGTGGTTGATAGCCCCCGGGTCGTCGCTGTCGTCGTACTTTCCACGGATGACCTGAAAGCCGTGCGTCAGGGCTCGGTACTGGCCGAAACCGCTCCAAAACGTGAACAGAATGCCCACGCCCAGAACGATGTAGAGGACCGCATCCGCCCAGACGACGGCGTTGGCCGCGTCGAGGGCGGCCATGAAGGCTTCCATGAGAAGGAGAGCTATCCAGAGGAGGCCACCTCCTGCAAGAGATGCTAACCACCCGCCATGACCGACGAGCGAAGCGGGTCGCGACGGTGGACGTCGCTCGAGGTCCTCGACTGGACCCGGGGCCACTTCGAACGCAAGGGCCTGGACTCGCCGCGTCTGGATGCGGAGGTCCTCCTCGCGCACGTGCTCGACACTCAGCGGGTCATGCTCTACGCGCGCTTCGATCAGCCGCTGCACGCAGATGAGCTGGCCCGGATGCGTGAATTGGTGGCACGCCGCGCCGCCGGCGCCCCCGTCGCTCACCTCGTGGGCAAGCGAGAGTTTTGGAGCCTTCCCTTCGAGGTTTCTCCGGATGTGCTGATTCCCCGCCCCGAGACGGAGCACCTGGTGGAAGTGGCCCGCCGTCGAAAACCGGAGGCCAAGGTCATCGTCGACGTGGGCACGGGCTCCGGGGCTGTCGCCGTGGCCCTCGCCCGAGAGCTGCCCGAGGCCGAGGTTCATGCAACCGAGCTGTCGCCGGCGGCGGCCGAGGTGGCGCGGCGCAACGTGGCGCAGCACGCTCCGCGGGTGCAGGTCCACGTCGGATCTCTGCTGGAGAGCCTCCCGGAAGACCTCGACATCGACCTCCTCGTAGCAAATCTGCCTTACATCCCCAGCCGAGAGATTGAAATCCTCGCGGAGGAGGTCCGTGACCATGATCCCCACCTCGCCCTCGACGGGGGACCCGATGGACTGGTGTCCATCCGGGCTCTCGTGGCCGACGCCCCCTCCCGACTGACAGAGGGAGCGGTGCTCGCCCTGGAGTCCGGGCCGGAACAAGTGCCGAGCCTCAGACGTCTCCTCGAGGCAGGGGGGTTCGTGGCGCTCGAGGTCGAGAAGGATCTCGCCGGCCGAGACCGCGTTACCTCGGCACGCTTGCCCTCTTCGTGACCGCAATTTTTGTTGCAGCCAGGGAAGACCTACCCACCGGGCGGGCCCAAGCGCAAGTGGACTTTTCAGGGCCGCCTAGGCGGAGACGTCCAGCGCCCGGTGACCGAAGACGAAGGCCACCCCCGCTCCGACGAGGTTAGCGGCCAGGATGGCTGCGTACACCCCATGGGAGCCCACGAGGGCGCTCCCTACTAAGGACAGGGGCACCATCACCGCAAACACCCGTCCCACGCTCACGGCCAGACCGGTGCTGGCCTTGTCGATGGCGTTGAGGGCTCCGTTGGTGACGATCAGGACCCCGAAGCCCGCAAACCCCCAGGCAGCGAGGAGGATGTAGCCCTCAATCTCCGACGCCACCGCTTGAGCGTCGGTGAACACCTGCGCCAAGGAGGTCCGGAAGAGCACCAGGAGCATCGCCGCGACCAGCCCGTAGCCCACGCACAGGGCTACCGAGAAGCGCCAGGCGGACCGAGCTCGGTCGAAAGCGCCCGCTCCCCAGTTTTGCCCCACGATGGGTCCAATGGATGACGAGAGGGCGAGAAGGGGCACGATAACGACGTTCTGAACCCGCGCCGCCGCCCCGAAGGCTCCCACCACGACAGAGCCGTGGGTGGCCAGGAGCCCGGTCAGGATGGTCAGGCCGATCGGGTTGACCGAGTTGGAGAACGCCGCCGGAGCCCCGACGCGCGCCAAGGACAACATCCCCTGCACGAGGTCGCCTTCGAAGACGCGAGAGGCTCGAATCTTTACGTCGCCCGACTGCACGAGCCCGAAGCCGACCGCAGCCGCCAAGCCGAACGCGGTCACGGTGGCGTACGCAGCCCCCGCCACCCCAAACGCCGGGAAAGGTCCCCAGCCGGCAATCAGGACGGGATCCAGCACGAGATTCATCGCGGCCACCACGATGAGGATGGTGGAGGACTTCACCGCCTCACCCTGGCCGCGGAGCACGCCGTTGAGGCTCATGGAGAGGATGAGCGGGGTGAACCCAAGGGCGTACGGGAACATGTATTCGATCACGAGCTCGAGGGCGGCGCCGTCCGCATTGAGGGCCCGAAACAGAGCCCGCTGCCCCACCAGGAGCAGGACCGACAGCCCCACGCCCAAAAGCGCGCCGAAAATGAGACCCTGCACGGCCCGCTGCTCAGCCACGGCGTGCTCGTGGGCCCCGAGGGCGCGAGCCACGCAGGAGTTGATGCCCACCATGACCCCCACCCCCAGCGAGAGCAGCGCGATGTGCACCGGAAACACGAATCCGATGGCGGCGAGCGCGTCAGGTCCGAGCTGGCCAACGAAGTAGGCATCGAGGATACCGACGGAGGTCGAAGCGATCAGCGCCACGATCATCGGCGCCGTCTGCACGAGAACGTGGCGCCGCACCGACCCCTGAACGAGCTTTGCGACATCGGATGGGGGCGGATCATTCGTCATGGGATGCGGCTCCGTCCTCCCAAGTCTGGCGCCCGCGGACAACGCGCTTTGCCGAAGGGCGTCGGTCCGGCAGGCTGCGAGCCATGGACCTCATCCTCGTCCGCCACGCCCAGCCGAGCTGGGTCGTGGAGGATCGCGGCGTCAACGACCCCGAGCTCAGCGAACTGGGACGCCTCCAAGCTGAGCGCCTTGCTTCGGGGTGGCCGTCGGGCCTCGCACCGGACCGTCTCTGGGTCTCCTCGGCACGCCGCTCCCGAGCCACCGCGGCCCCCCTCGCGAGCCGCTTCGGGATCGAGCCTGAGGTCCACGAGGCTCTCATCGAGGTGAAGCTCCCAGACCGCTTCGACGGGGCGCCGGCCCGGGAGGTAGGCAAGGTCCTCCTTTCGGCGCGACATCGGGAGCCAGAGGCGTGGTGGACCGGCCTCGACGGCGGCGAGGCCTACCGTGACTTTCACGCGCGGGTGACGCAGGCCCTCGACGGGCTCCTCGCCACCGCCGGCGTGGAGAAGCTGGCTTCCGAGGAGGCCGACCCCCGGTGGCGCGCCCCCGATGGCCTCGACCTCACGATCGTCCTCGTGGGTCACGGCGGCACCAACGCCGCTCTCACCGGGCATCTGCTCGCCTACCCGCCTCGACCCTGGATCTGGGAGACCCTGCTCACCGAACACACGGGCGTGACCCACCTCCGGTTGAGGCGCCTCATGGGCGCGCACGTCTTCGCGCTGAAGTCGCAGAGCGACGTGGCTCATCTCTCGGACAAGGAGCGCAGCCACTGACTCTCTTCGACCTCGCGAGCCGCATGGGGTAGCTCCCGGCCATGCAAGCCATCTGGAACGGCCAGGTCATCGCCGAGTCGGACGCCACCGTCGTCGTCGAAGGGAACCACTATTTCCCGCCCGGTGACGTCGACATGAAGTTCTTCGAGCCGACCAAGCATAGCACCCACTGCCCCTGGAAAGGCGATGCCAGCTATTTCGCGATCGTCGTGAACGGCGAGCGCAACGAGAACGCGGCCTGGCAGTACAAGACTCCTAAGGATGCCGCTCAGAACATCCTGAACCACTTCGCGTTCTGGAAAGGCGTGGAAGTCCGCTGAGCGGATTCGCCTCTCTCCTTACCCGAGGCCTCAGACCATCTGTTCGGGAGCGTCGGAGCCGGGAGCCTTCGCGGCCGAGCTTCCCCCGAGCCGCTGGCCCACGTCGAAGCGGGTCACCGCCCACAAAGCGAAGACGATGAGCCCGAAGACCACCAAGGCCGCCAGTCGACTGTAGGCAGGTCCCACGAAGACGCGCCCCATGCCCGGTGCCGGGACTTGCCGGGGATTCTGGGGGAGCCCGAAGCGACGGGCCAGATCCTGGATATGGGTGAAGTTGACGAGCGGCACCCCGACCTTCATCAGCTCGCTGGCCACCGAATCCACGGAGAGCCCCGGAGGGGGAGAGCGGTTGATGCCGGGCCGAAACCGGCCGCGGTCCCCCTCTTCCCCGACTGAAGCCGAGCCCCCGCCCACATTCACGTAGACCGCGGTGGGGCGCCCCCCGGTGGCTGCCTCGAGGGCCCGCAGGCGCGCCTCGACCATCTGCTCACGAGACTCCGCGGTGAGAAGGGGTCGGGCGTTACGATCCACCGCCGCGCGTAGAAGCTCGCGGCCGCGCTTGGAGTGCCCGAGCGCGAGATCGTCGACGCCCCCCAGCGAAGCGGCGACGGCGCGGGTCGAGAACACGCCGTTTTCCTGGAGCACCCGCTCCATATCCAGCCAGGTCAGCTCGGGATAGGTAGCTCCGTACTCTGAGGCGGACGCGCTGGCGATCACCACGGCCTCCGCGCCGAGAGCCTCGAGGGCAACGTAGACTGCGATGTTGAGGGCCGGAAAGCTGCCCGACACACCCACCGCGACGACGTCACCTCGCTCCACTCCCGCCTCGCGCAAGAGCTCCACGGCAACCGCCGCGAAATTAGGATTGACCGAGGTCCGTTTCGCGGGAAGGTGTCCGTAGACCGAAGCGATAGGCGTGTCCTCAGGCCCCACGAGACCACTTCCCGCGGGGTCCGCGTCGGGGTCGACCGGCACCCCGAGCTCCAGCCGCCGCAAGAGAATCTGCTCGAAGGCTTGGCGAGCGGCCCGGGCCGCCGCGAGCTTCTCCTCGTAGTAGGGTCGGCGCACCTTGACCGGGAAGCGCTCCACGAAGAGCAGGCCCAGCACCGACAGGAAGGCCACCACCGCGAGCTGCCGAGGAGAAGTGCGCTGGGGCCGCCAATAGATGCCCTTCATGTTCGAGCTCACGTTCCCACCGGCTCGCCGGTGAGGGCGAGAAGCACCAGGCGCACCATGACGGCCGCCGTGATCATGACGGACAGGGTCTGAAGAACACCCTGCCGATCGAACCAGATGGCGATCAGACCAGGAATCACGTAGCCGATCACTCGAAGCTCCGCTCCCATCTGAGCCAAGGGGCCGACCGGGCCGGAGGTGAGCTGGGGCCCCATGACGAGCTCCGCGGTGACGCCGAGGGCGTAGCCAAAGAGGATCATCAGCGAGGATCGACGGCGGCCGTAAATGATCACCGAGCTGCTCAATCCGCGCACGATGACGAAGGCCACCGACGCCACGCCGAGGGTGAGGGCCAAAGACACGGGTCGGTCGAGGTTCAGGGCCAGATATCCGGGCACCACCACCCCTCCAGCGGCCAGCCCGAAGACTTCGCTGAGGAGCAGACTGACCACGAGGCCGACCCCGATGGCGACGGTGAGGAGAAGGTCGGAAGACAAGGCTAAGCTCCTTCGCTGGTCTGGGCGGGCGCGCTCACGCGCCCCAGCCGGCCGCGATTCTTGAACATTCGGACGAGCCCCATACCGGGTCCCCCGATGTTGCCGAGCCCCACCACGATGGCCGCGTCTCCCACCACGTCGATCACGGTCTCGAAGATGGCCTCGGGGGGGGCGCCCTCGGCGGTCACGAAGCGCGTAGGCACGAACCCGTGCCGCGCCGCGTGACGGGCAAAGATAGAGGTCCCCGTCCCGCACAGCACGATCGGCCCCACGCCCGGCCAGTCCACGATGGCCTCGGCGAGCTGACGGGAGCGATCCGCTCGATCCGCGCGACAGTTCACGAGGGCGATTCGTCGTTCGAGGTGAGGGTTTCGGTCCATCGCGAAACGCCAGACCATCAGGCTCGAGATAGGATCGTTGGCCGCAAAGCCGTTGTAGAAGACGATCTCTCGCCCAAAGAAGTCGAGCCGGTGCTCGGAGAGGACGCCGGGGTCTGCCTTCATGCTCCACATCGCCGGCAGGGCCACCTCCCGCGCCACCCCCAAATCGGTGCAGACCTGAAGGGCGAGAGCCACATTGTCGGCGTGCTCTCGATGTACGAAACCCGCCAGATCCTCTTCGGACACCGAGCCCACCTCTTCGGGCCCCACCTCCACCAGCTCGGTGGCTCGGTCTCGGGAGGCTTCGGCGAGGATGGCGAGCCGCTCCTGCTCGCAGGTGTAGAGGCGGCCCTTCTGGGGGACCATGCCACACAGCGCCCAGGCCACGTCGTCGTCGCCGGGCCCCATGACATCCAGGTGGTCGGGACGGGCGTTGGTGATGACGCCGTGGGTGGCCCGCACGAACCAACGTTCGCTCAGCCACTGCAGTTCAGGTTGCAGCGCCATACACTCGATGACGAGCACGTCGGCGTCGAAGGCCGAGGCTGCGCGTACCACGCGAATCTGCTCGCGGACGTTGGCCCCCGCGGGACGAAAGATGGGTAGCTCCCGGGCGTCGGGGAGGATCATCCGGGCCGTGGTTCCGGTGGTCTTGGCGCACACTGTGAGCCCCCCACCTCGCAAGCCCGCCGCGATGAGCCGAGTGACACTCGACTTGCCCCGCGTTCCGTTGACATGAACCCGGTACTTTATGCGCTCTAGCCGACGCAGGTGTAGTTGCGCCTCCACGACAAAGTAGGTGGTGAGGATCGCGGCGAGAGTAAAGAGGACGATGGCGGCGGTCATCCGCGCTCTCCCCGCCCTGGCCGCAGGCGGACGTAGGCGGGCTCGCGGGTCTCTTCATCACACCGTTCGACCCTCTCCCCGAGCCTCTCCTTGCGCTCTAGGAAACGTGACGCCGCCGCGAGGTGGACCTCGTGCGAGGGGCGTCCTCCTACACACAGGCGAGCCCGGCCGTACACCCTGTACAGCCGCCCGATGGCCTCGAGCTGCGCTCGCTCGACCCGACTGAGGCCCTCGCTCTTCGACGCTTCGAGGGCCACGACGAAGCTCGGTCCGTCGGACTTCGCGTCCGGCAGGCTGCGGGAGACATCGGCGGCGAAAGCCTCTCCGGCCGGGCGCGGAGAGCTCGAGGGCTCGCCCTGACCGGAGAGCGTGGAGACAGAGTCTCGAGCGCGCTCGAGGTACAGGCGCGCTCTCTCGGGGGCCTCGGCGGTCAGGGCTTCTTGCGCATCCACGAGCGCCTGCCGAGCCGAGCCGAGCCGCACCCGGTCGGTGGGCGACAACGCGTCCGGCGAGAAAGCCCGAAGCTTCTCGGCCAGCGACTGGAGCTCGGCTTCGAGCGGCGCCGTCGCGGGTTGGGACGCGGCCGTCGGAGGGGGCGGGACCTCGGCTCGGCGCCGCTTCCGCTTGCGCGGTCTCGACACCGGAGCTTGCACGTCAGGTTGCGTGGACGCGACCGGAGCCGGACGTCGAGGTTCGGGACACGTTGCCGTCTTGCTCAGCGCGACTTTCAAGATCCTGCGGGCGAGCCGGGCCCGGCGCCCCGCGGCGAGGCTGTCCCCAGCCTTTGCGTGAGCCTGGGCTTCCCACTCGAGCAGCTCGAGTTCCTCGGCGATGGACGGATCGATCGCGCGCACCTGAGCCACTCGGTCGGGATCCAGCGACGGCGGCGGCGGCACGGAGGTCGTCGCACAGCCGAAGCAGACCAGGATGGGCGCTACCCACACCAGGGCGCGCCGCGGGGGACGGAGGTTCATGAGGCGACCGCGGCAGGTGGATGCCCTGAACCAGCTCCGCATTCAACCGGTCAAGAGTCCCAATCGTCGGGTCCTCCCCACATTGTGGTCGAGCGAGACGTTAACCGCCGCTCCCACTCCCGCATCGTCTCCGTCTGCCGCGCCTGCCACTCCGCCTCACGGGCTTCGAAAGCGGCCCGCGCGGCGGGGCCGGCGCCGCCTCGCACGAACCCACGCGCCGCTTCGAGCTCGCCCGCGTCGAACCAAGTGCCGTGGGTGGGGCAGATGTCGACGATGACCCCAGACACCCGCTCGAAGTTCCGTCGTGCCATCTGCTCATTGCAGATCGGACATCTTCGATAGCGCGGCGCTTCCGGCTTCACCTCCGCGGTCGGGACCACCGCCTCGATCCCGTCGAGGGAGGCGGGGTCCGAACGAAGACGCTCGAACAGGCCCCGGGGAAGAAAACAGCCGTGGCAGGTTGGACACAGACGCACCGCCGCATAGGGCTCGGGCCCCGCGATGAGCGGGGTTCCGTCGGCGGGACAGAGGCTCGAACCCGATTTCGGGGCCGGACGCGGGCGCGGAGGAGGCGAAGAGGGGCGTCGGACAAAGCCCGCGGTGGGGTCCTCGGGGCGCGTGGCCATCCAGCGTCCCCAAGCGGCGAGCAGGTCCAAGAACGCGTCCACCCCCTCACTATGTGCACGAAGGCTCGGCCGTCAGGTCGCAGCTTCGTCGAGATGCATCCACTTTCGGAGCAGCGGCGAAAGAGCGAGCAGCACCAGCGAGGCGATCAAGGCCGCGGCCGCAATCTGACCGAACACCTCTCCGTAGGCGGCGAGAGACTCCTGGGGGGGAGGCACCATGGCGAGGCCCTTCTCTCCTCCGTGGCCTCCGCCTCCGGTGAGGCCGGCGATGAGGCCCGCGAGGAAGTTGGCCCCGGCGATGGAGACGAACCATGCCCCCATCATCGTGCTCACGATCCGAGACGGGCTCAGCTTCGTCACCAAAGACAGCCCCACCGGCGACAAACAGAGCTCTCCCGTGGTGTGGAGGAGGTAGCCCAGGAGCAACCACCCGAGGAACACCATGCCGCGCTCATCGGCGGTCTGGACCCCGTACCAAATGGCTCCGAAGCCCAGTCCGAGCTGCGCCAACCCGAGAACGAACTTGATGGGGGCGCTCGGGTCTCTCCCCCGCGCGCCGAGCCACGTCCAAAGCGCCGTGAAGATCAGCCCGAAGGTGAGGATGAAGGTCGGGTTGGCCGCCTGAAACTCCGAAGCCGGGATCGAGGCATCGACCACCCCCATCCCGACGCTCTCGGGAGCGACCTTCCACTTCACGGTGTCGGGGATGTCGATGGCTGGGTTCCCCACCGCGGCCCGGAGCGTGGAGAGGCCGGTCACGGTAAAGCGCGACTCGGCTTGAACCCGCTTGATGAGATCCTCCACTTGGGCCGCCTCGAAGGGCTCGCCTTTCTTCTCGGCCTTGTCCTTCTCGAGGACGCGGAGCGCCGTCCCGATCGCCGTCTTCATGGCGGGGTCGGCGTTCACGTGCCCGAGCTGCTCCTGCGAAAGGAGCGGAAGGGACGCCACCCGAGCTTCCGTGGCCCCGGGCGCGATACGAAGCTCGAGGGTCTGTCCGACCTCTGAGGCTTCGACCACCCGCGTCTCGAAAGCGCGATCCACGTTGCGGTCGGCGAAGGTGTTGAGGGAGCTCCCGGCCTGCTCGAAGAAGGCCCAGAAGAGCATGTGGAAGAACGCGAGGATGAGGATGACCAGGAGCCGGTTGCTCTCGACTCGAGTGCAGTTAGTCACCATCTCATAAATGACGTAGCCCAGGACTCCGAGTCCGGTGACACCGAGAATGTATCCCGCGACCGCAACCTGGAAGAAGAGAAGTGCAAAGACCACGACGGCCGCGAGGCAGCCTCCGTAGACCCACAGAGCGGCCTTTCGCGCCATCTCCGGATCCCGCGGTTGGCCCGCGGCGTCGGGAAGGCCGCCTTTGCCCAAGGCTCGAAAGGCGATGACCGCCGCGGCGACGAGGGCGGCCGCGAGAAGAAGGCGAACGAAGAGCTGGATGAGGCTGTCCTGCAGAAAGGGCAGGACCACGGCCGCCCCGATGGCGCCGCCGAGGATCAAGACCTGGGTGAGCCAGGTCGGAGCCACGAAGACGGCGAGACCCACCAGCATGCCGAAGGTGGCGAGCCCAAACCCATAGTGCCAACCGTAGGTCTCGCCCACGTAGCCGCAGACGATCGGAGACATGGCCGCGCCCAGGTTGATGCCCATGTAGAAAATGGTGAATCCTGCGTCTCGGCGCTCGCTTTTGGGTGCGTAGAGGGTTCCGACGATCGTGGAGATGTTGGGCTTGAAGAAGCCGTTACCCACGATGAGAAGTGCGAGCGCCGCGAAGAAGGCCAGCTTCGTCTCGATGGTCATCATCAGATGGCCGGCCGCCATGAGCAGCCCTCCGAGCACCACCGCCCGTCGCGCCCCCAGCACCCGGTCGGCGAGCAAGCCCCCGAAATAGGGGGTGAGATAGACCATCGAAGTATAGGCGCCGTACACGGCGTAGGCCTTCGAGTCGTTGTATCCCAGGAAACCCTTCGTCATGTAAAAGACGAGAAGGGCGCGCATGCCGTAGTACGAGAAGCGCTCCCACATTTCCGCGAAGAACAGCGTGAACAACCCGGTCGGGTGGCCAAACAGCTGCGGGCCGTCGTAGACGGGCTTCGTTCCAGGACTCGGCGCTTCACTTATCATCGACCGAGTCCAACGAGCCGATGTCGCGTGGGTCGTCAAGCCTCAAATCGTCTGTAAGAAAGGGGAGGTAGGGGCCCTCGTAAACAACCCGAGAGGCGTGATACCTCGTGTAGGTCGAGGTTGCGCGAGGCGTACTCCGCTCCGCTGTCGACGGGCTCGAGAAAGATCTATTGGGCCCGAGACGAACTAGTTCATCTTGGCGGCCCGCATCTCGAGCTCAGGGATGAGGCCCTCGAGCCCGTGGCGCTCCGTCCGACCGGGATCCGCGCGGGCCAGATACTCTCGAAGATCCGCGAGCGCGGCCGAAGCCAGGCCGAGGCGCGCATAAGCCAGACCGCGATCCCGTCGCTCGGTATGCAGGTCTTCGTCGAGGGCGAGAAGGCGGTCGCCGGCCGAGACTACGCCCATCAGATCATCCGCCATCGCGTAGGCGTTCTTTAGGTTGAGGACGACCCGGGTCAGGAGGGCTCGATTCGAGACCGGCTCGAGCATGGAGGTTTCCAGGCGCGCGTCCGGTCCGTGCATGGTGGTGAGAATCTGTTGGGTATCGGCGGCGGTGAGGACCCGTCCGCCGTCGAAGACATCGACGTAGCGCCAGACCACCCCCGCGCGATGACGGACGAGAAAGTGTCCAGGAAAGCCGACGCCCTCCGCCTCCAGCCCCGCGCGCCGGGCCACTTCCAGCCAGACCACCGCGAGCGTGATCGGGATGCCCTTACGGGTAGCCAGAACCTGGTCGATGAGGCTGTTCTCGGGGGCGTAGTAGCGCTCGCGACGACCGGCGAAGCCCGCCTCTTCGAAGAGCACCACGCGGAGGGCGTCGAGGCCTCCGTCGGACACGCCCTCCGCCTTTCGAGACACCCTCTCGGCGAGCTGATCCAGGGGCTGTCGGACCTCCTCGTCGGTCAGCTGCGGACGCTCCACGGCGGCCACCGCGGCCATGGCGGAGTCCAGAGGCAGGTCGTCTCCATGCTGCCGGACGAGGGCTTCGAGGCGGCGGATTGGGTGGGCCTCCCCCATCGGCGGAGACCTAAGCACGATTCCCTCGGGAGGTCTTCTCGAGGTCCCGCTATCTTGGAGGGGTGAGCGTACCGCCCGAACGGCTCCCCGAACCCGTCCGCAAGGCCCTCGCGGCCCGCGGAGCGGGTCCTCTGGTGGGCTTTCTTCCCACGGACCGGTCGGTCCCCTTGCCCCGACTGGGACCGCCACGTTCGGCGCCCTTGTGGCTCGTTCGGGCTCAGAGCGGCGTCTGGCTGGTGGCGGCGGTGGAAGCCGACGAGACCGGGGCCGTCTCCAGCCTCGCCGTGGCCGGGGCGGCCCGGGTGGACGACGGCTTTCCTTCCGGGGCCGTGGTGGTGGAAGCGGTGCGGGCGCGGCTCCCTCGCGCGTTGGTGGAAGAGGCCCGCAGCCTGGTCCGCGGCGCCCCCCAGGCCGGCCCCCAACCCTTCGACGTCCGCCTCCAGGATGGCCTCGAGGCCCCTCCCGAGAAAGCACCCTATGGGTTGCCGGAGGGCTTTCCCACCGGCGCTGGCCCGGCCCCCTGGCTCTACGCCCTCGAAACCTCGTCCACGGTACGTTGGCCCGGTCGCCTCCGGGATCTCGATCGGGCGGTCTGGCTCGGCTTCACCGAGAGCTCGATCTTCGCGGTGGTGCCCTCCGAGGGCCCCCGTGGTCTGCTTCGGCTCGAGCCTCCCATCGTCCGCGGACGTCGTTTTCCCACTCACGTCCTCGAGGTGGGAGACGTGGACCTCTCGATGGGCCTCTTTGGGAGTCATCGATTGGATCTCGCGGTGGAACTGGCCGCCGCCGGCGCCGGCGCCCGGTGGGCCCTGGTGGGTCTCGAGCTATGGGACACGGGCCGCCGCGAAGCGGCCCTCGCGACCTGCCAAGCCGGCCTCGAACGAGGCCACCGGGAGGCCCTCATGCCTCTTCTCAGCCGGATCTTTGCCGTCTCGGGCCGAGGTTCCGAGGCGGCCGCCGCCCTCGCTCGAGCCTCCGAGGAGACCTTCCAGGCAGACTACGACGGGTTCGCGCGAGCTCTCACCGGCGAGCCCTGGGAGCCCCAGACGTCGAGGCGCCTGGCCGAAGCGGCCGCCCTCGAACCCCTCGCGGCCCCGGAGGGCGCTCCCTGGCCGCCTCGAGGCCCGGCGGAAATTTGGGCGGCCGCTCGCGGCACCCTGCCCGACGGCTTCCTCACTCAGGCTTCGGACCGCGTACGCGCCCTCCGGGTCGCGGCGAGCCTGGCTCCGGACGGGGAGAGCTGGCGCGCCGCCGCCTTCGCCGCGCGCGCCGCCGGTGACCGCGCCGGCGCCCGGGAGGACCTCGACCGGGCCCTCTCCCGCGACCCGACTCCGGCCACGGCCTGGCAGGCCCTCGCTTGGGCCCTGGAGGACTCCGCCGGAGAGGACGAAGCGCTGCGGGCGGCGCTGACCTTGGACCCGTCCGGCGCCGCCGCCCCCGCCATCTTGGGGGCCACGGCTCTGGAGACCGCTGCGGACCGCGCGGATCGGCTGGGCCTCAACGGCGCCAGCGCCCTATTGGAAGCCGCCGACGACGCTCTCGGCGACGAGGCCACGCCGTCGCAGCGGTGGTCGAGGGCGGAGCGGATCCGCGGCGCCGGCGACCTCCTCGGGGCAGCGAAGGTCTTTGCGCGCCTCGGAGCCGCCTCCGAAGAGCGTCCGGACGATCCGGAGCGGCCACGTTGGAGAGCGCGGATCGCGGCGGCGAGAGCCTTCGCCGAGGTCGGAGAGGCCGATAAGGCTCGGGATCAGCTGGAGCGGGCGGTTTCTGGGGACTTTCTGCACGCCGAGGCGCTGCGCGCGGCAGCCTCGGTCGGAGGAGTCGTTTCGGACGATCGCCGGGCGTGGTGGCTGCACGTCGCGTCGGTCCTCGACGGGGGGGACACGGCGCCCGCCCCGGGCGGCACGAGTCGACTTTCGAAGGCGGGGCTAGAGGCCCTTCACCCCGGAGACCAGGACTGGTGGGACGACGTCCGAACCCAGATCAATCTCCCGAAGCTACCCGCCCGAGATGCCCTCATCCGTGGGTTGTCCCGCCTCGAGGGCGCGGAGTTTCCCGAGGTCTTCGCCCTGGTGGGCGAGCTCTCGAAAGCCCTCGGCCTGGAGCCGATTCCGACCTATGTCTACCGAGGCGACGACGCGGTCGGGGTCAGCGGCTGGCCCACCCAACCCCCTGTCCTCCTCATCGGCGTCGAGCACCTCCGGGAGGGTCCACGCCATCTATCGCCAGCGAGTCTGCGCTTCGCGCTCTCCGTCGAGATCGCGCACCTCGCCGCTGGACATCCCGTCCTCGCCTTCGACGACAGCCTGCTCGGCACCAGCCGCTCGGTCTATCAGGCCTTCGGCCGTTTTGCGGGCACAGCCGAGACCGCGGTGGACTTGGTCAGCCTCATCCCGGGCGTCGATCAGCTCGCCAAGCTGCAGCTCCTCTTTCGATTGTCGCGGCGTGTATTCTTCGTGCGAAAAGCCTTCGATAAGGCCACAGGGCTCGTACAACCCCTTCTGAGACGGTTCTTCCCCACGGAGAAGGAACGTTCGCGGGGGCTCTCCCGCGGGGGGCTCTCGGGCGCCGCCCTCGCCTTCAGGGTGCAGGCCGACCGCGCGGCCCTTCGACTGGGGGGCGATCTGGAAGCGGCCGTGCGCGCTCTCGTCGGCACCGGCGACCTCCCTGCGGTGAGGCTCGACAGGCTTGCGAGAGGGGGGCTGTCGGCACTGCTCGAGGAGGTCGGGGAAGATGATGATGATGATGCGCCTCTGGGCGCTGACGAAGCCTTCCGACTCGTCGCCCTCGTGGAAGAGGCGGTGACCCGCGGACCCTTCTCCGCGGATGTCACCCCCTAGAGAGATAGACAACTCAGCGAAAAAAGTTCGTTGAGTTAGGGTTATCAGGTATCTTCGCCCGAAGGCGCAGGGAGATGATCGGTTCGCCCCTGGAGGAGCATATAGAGGTCCGCGAGCTGTCGCTCGAGACTCCTCACCATGGCGATGATTGCCTGAGAATCGGCGGTCCCGAGGGCGCGCTGAAGCTCCTGCCGCTGTAAGTAAAGGTCCCGGAGTTGGGCCTCCATGGAACCCGACTTAGGTTTATCCCGGAAGCTCTCAACGCCGTTTGGGCCTTCAAGACCGGTGACTGAATCGGACGGCTTGGGCATAAGCACTCCAGTGACCCACGTGAAGACCGGAGAGCGGCTCCTGACGACGCGGGAAGCCGCTGACATTCTTGGCGTCGGCCCCACTACCGTGAAGCGGTGGTCGGACGAAGGCAAGCTTCCGGCGCTGAAGACCGCAGGTGGTCATCGCAGGTACCGCGAGGGCGACGTCCTCGCCATGCGCAATCGCGGCGACACCACGGACGGCATCCCCTCTCAGCTCCCGCGCATGACCCGAGCCGAGATCGACAGCCTCCACGTGGGCGTGGTGCAGGTCGACGACGAGGGGGTGGTGCTCTTCTACTCCCGGCGGGAGGCCCAGTTCGCGGGCGTCGCCCCCGAGGCGGCGGTCGGAAAGAACTTCTTCACCGAGGTGGCCCCCTGCACCAACAACCGGCTGATCTATCAGCCCTTTCGTGACGGAGTGGCTCGCAACCACCTCGACCTCTCGATCGAATACACCTTCTCGCTGCAGATGCCGCCGACCAACGTTCACCTCCACATGTATAGGGACGTCTCGACGCGCACCAACTGGATCATCGTGGACCCAGAGCTGTAGGGCTCCTCACAGCTCGATCAGACCCCAGTCAGAGGTCCGCGCCCCGATGCTCCGCTCGACTTCGACGGGGGGACAGCGGGGAAGCGCCGGCTGGCGCTCCGCGGTCACTCGATAGGTGCCGTAAGGGAGATTCGGAACCGTCAAGAGCGACGTTCCGCCCGCTCCGCCGGCGGTAGCGGTGACGGTCGACAGGCCTTGCGGTCGAACCGCCACCGTCACCTCCTCCGCGCGGTTGGGTTCGCAGTCCGGACTCAGCGCCGCGACGGTGGCGGTGGCCGCCCCGACTGCGGTGAGGACGCTCGGATCGAGGAGAGCGTCGCCCTCGGGCATGACGATGCGGTCTACGGAGCGAAAGCGGTGAAGCGACCCTTCCGCCTCGAGCACCACCTCGAGGTTGCGCAGGGCGGTGAAGCGCTCCGGCAAAAAGGGGACCGGACGAGCTGCCGCGCAGTCGAGGTCCTGGGTCATGGCACGGCTCCCGTCGGGGACGAGGACGCCGCCCTGAAGGGTGAGCCCCTGCACCGAGGCGCGCACCGTGGACACGCCCACGACGGGGTGGTCGCAAGCTTGAAAGACCATCCCCTCCAGCTCGAACTGCCAGTCGAGGAGCAGCTGCCCTCCCTGCGGGCTGAGCACCGCGAGCACCTGGTTGGTGCCTCGGTCGAAAACCTGCTGCTCGGTCCGCGCGTAGCTCGGAAACCCCCCGGAGCTGACCGCGCGCACGTCGATGGTGTGCGGAGACAGCGAGAAGGGCCGCTCGATACGCACGGGTCGATCCGTACATCCGAAGCTCTCGTTGAAGGCCGTACCTCCAATCCCCGGAGTGGCGACGATGACGTCGACCCGGGCCACCTCGCTGAGGCAGGGCTCGAGGCCGCGCTCGCCGAAGTTCCAGTCGAGATCCACAAAGGCCACCTCGGGACGCAGCGTGACCACCTCGGACGGGCCCGGAAGCATGACGTCGACGCGCGCCTGAAAGAGGGTCGCGGCCGGGTCCTGGTCGATGGTGCCCAGAGCCCGCATCGAGAGCCGACTGGGGCCTTCCGGACCTTGGATGAGGACCGGTCCACACGGCACTTGTCGGGGGAAGCCGGCCCGAGGCGCGGTCTCGGTGGTGTTGAGGAGCGAGACCTCGAGGCCGGAGACCACCGAGACCTCGCCGCACTCGAGGGGCACGTCGTCCAGGAGGAGGACCGGACGGACCTCGAGGCTGGAGGAGAGGAACGCGGCGTCGTCCCCACATCCGGTCGCGCCCAGGGCCGCTCCGAGGGCCACGAGCGGCGTCAAACTCCATCGATGCGTCGCGATCACGACCGGAACACTTGTGCAACACGCGCTCCGGGCGGGCAAGCTCCCGATCTTGGGCCCCCGGGATGTGAATCCGGGTTCGGTGGTCGTTGTCGCTCTCACGGCGCCGTGCTACCGCCTCCGCGATGTCGGGTAGCCACCAGGAGGTCGTGCACGTGGCATTGACCACCCTCGACGCCATCGTGGGTCAAACCTCTCCGGAGGCCACGCCCCCTCCGAGCTACGAGCCCAGCCTGTGGGACACGCTGACCCACTCGGGACCGGTGGGCTTTTCGGCGCTGGCCCTCCTGATCGTGTTCTCCGTGGTGAGTTGGGCCATCATTCTCCAGAAGGCCCTGTACCTGCGGCGGGCCACCCGCACCTCGGAGCGCTTCCTCACCGCCTTCTGGGAGGCCAAGCGCCTCGATCAGATGTACCAGCAGTCTGACCAGTACGCCCGGTCCCCCATCTGCCAGGTCTTTCGCAGCGGATACATCGAGCTGGCCCGCCTCAAGAAGCGCTCCGGCGAAAAGGAAGAAGGCCTGGGAGGCGGCATCGAGAACGTCGAGCGAGCGCTGCGGCGGAGCCAAAACGCCGAGGTCACGGCCCTCGAGAGCATGACGCCCTTCCTCGCCACGGTCGGAAGTACGGCCCCCTTCATCGGGCTGTTCGGCACCGTCTGGGGCATCATGAAGGCTTTCCAGGACATCGGTCGTATGGGGGCCGCCAACCTCGCGACGGTGGCCCCGGGCATCTCGGAGGCGCTCATCGCCACGGCTGCGGGCCTCGCCGCCGCGATCCCCGCGGTGATCGCCTACAACTTCTTCGTGAGCCGGATCCGGGTCCTGGAGAGCGAGATGGACGCCTTCGGAGCGGACTTTCTCAACATCGTCAAACGTCACTTCTTTCGCTGATGGGTATGTCGAGCGGCGGTCGCCCCCGGGGCGCCATGTCAGAGATCAACGTCACGCCCCTCGTGGACGTGATGCTGGTGCTCCTCATCATCTTCATGGTCACCGCACCGCTCATCACCCAGGGGGTTCCGGTCGACCTGCCCGCCACCAACGCCCAGCCGCTGGAGGGTGATGAAAAGAAGCTCGTCCTCACCCTCACCAAGGACAAGCGCATCTTCATTGGCAGCAATGAGGACAACCCGATTCCGTACGAGACCCTGGAGGAGAAGCTGAAGGCCAATCCTCGGATTCAAAAGGAGCGAGAGCTCTACCTCCACGCCGACCGAGCGCTGGAGTACGGCTTCGTGGTCGATATCATGGCCCTCGTGAAGCGAGCCGGCGTCTCCAAGCTCGGCATGGTGACGGATCCCGTCGAGGCGCGCTGATGGAGGTTTCCGCCCTCCCCACCGCGGCGAGCCCCTACCTCTCGATGGAGCGCTCCCGCGAGGCCAATCGGGGCCTCACGGGGCTGATCCTCGCCTCTTTCGTCCTTCACGGCGTCCTCGTCGGGGGCGCCGTCATCGCCGCGGAGTGGTCGGCGACCCCGCGGGTCGACGTGAACGCGCTGCCGGTGGAGCTCGTCTCCCTCGGTAAACCCCGGGATCCCAAACTCCTCCCCCGCAAGGTCCGCCGTCGCGCGGCCACCTCCCCGCAGGAGGCGGCGCCGGATCCCGCGCCCTCCGCGAAGGCGCCCGACGCGGTGGCTCTGGAAGGCAAGAAGCCCCCCAAGGCCAAGTCCCGCCCCAAAAAGAAGCTCTCCGCGACCGCTCGCGCCCTCCTGGAGGACGACGGGGAGGCCTCCGCTCTCGACGACGCGCTGGCCAAACTGGAGGAGGCCGAGGGCATCCCCGAGGGCTCCCGGCTCGGCACCACCACGGATCCGAGCCAGGCCGCGAGCGCGTACGAGGCCCAGGTCGCGGCGGTCCTGCGTAGCCGCTACAAGCTTCCGCTGACCATCCCCTCGGCGCAGCGACGCTTCCTCGAGGCCGAGCTGGTGCTGTTCATCGATCGCCGGGGACGGCTGGTCCGGCACGCTTTCACCAAGCGCCACCCCAATGCCGCTTTCATGGGCGCCCTCGAAAACCTTCTCCGCTCCGTGGAGTTTCCCGCGCCCCCCTCCAATCTCGCCCGAACCTACGCCACCCAGGGTCTCGCGGTGCGTTTCAAGCCCGACTAGAGGCGGCTCGATGGGCGCGAATCCGCGTGACCGAGGTCACGCGAAACGTGCTTCCGAAAGAATCCGAAGAATCCCGGGCGGCGGAGCGTTCATGGCTTCGGCGCACGTCCTCTTGACGCCCCTGACAGGGCTCGGTACCCGGAGGCGCGCCGCGAGAACCCCATGCCCAAGTCCAGTTCGCATATCGCCGGGAGCGGCGTCGCCCTCGCCCTCCTTCTCACCGGAGCCTCCCTCGCTCACGCTCAGGAAGGGCGTCGAGTCATCGTGGTCGGAAGCCCGGATTTCAGACCCTACCCGATGGCCATTCCGGCCCTCCGAGCCGCGTCCGCGGGGGAGGCCGCCGCCGCCGCCGAGGTCATCACCCGCACCCTCCGTTTCGACTTTCGGATCGCCGCCCAGTTCGACGTGGTCGATCCCAAGAGCTACCTCGCCGATCCCCGGAAAGAAGGCCTGACTGCACCCACCATCCGCTTCGCGGATTGGGTCAACGTAGGGGCCGAAGGGCTCCTCAAAGGCGCGGTGCGGATGGACGATGCCCGCCTCGTCGCGGAGCTCCGCTTCTTCGACGTGGCGAGCGGGCGGCCCTTGCTGAGCAAGACGGTGGCCTTCACCCCCGAGACGGCCCGTCGCACCGCCCACGCCTTTGCGGACGCGGTCGTCGAGACCCTGACCGGGGACCGCGGGATCTTTCAGACCCAGATCGCGGTAGCCCGCAAGAGCAAGAAGGGGCGGGAGCTCTGGGTGATGGACCTCGACGGAGGAGACCTCCGCCCCGTCACCCGCAACAACTCCCTCAACCTTCTTCCCTCGTGGACCGCCGACGGAAGCGGCCTCATCTTCACCAGCTACGTCCGACGGAATCCCAGCCTCTACAAGGTCAACCTGGACGGCGGAAACCTGAGTCTTCTCTCGGGCGAGCGAGGCTTGAACACAGGGGGAGCCATGTCCAACGACGGATCCAAGGTGGCCCTGACCCTCTCGAGGGACGGCAACTCCGAGATCTACGTGATGAACACGGACCGGACGGGGCTGCGCCGCCTCACCAACGAGTGGGCCATCGACTCCTCGCCTTCGTGGTCCCCGGACGGCCGTCAGATCGCCTTCGTGTCCTCCCGATTCGGAGACCCCCACATCTTTGTGATGAACGCCGACGGCTCCTCGCCCAAGCGCATCACCCACCGCGGCAACTACAACACCACCCCCGACTGGTCTCCGCGGGGAGACCTCATCGCGTTCACGGCTCGGGATGAGCGCAACGTCTTCGATATCTTCACGGTCGACGTGCGCACTCAGGAGATTCGTCGCCTCACCCAGGACCAGGGGAACAACGAGGAGCCGAGCTTTTCCCCGGACGGCAACCATATCGTCTTCACGTCCACCCGCGAGGGTCGCTCCCAGGTCTGGATCATGGCCGTAGACGGTTCGAACCAGCACCGCATCACCACCAAGGGGGGCTTTATGACCCCGGCCTGGTCGCCGCTACGCTGATGCTGTCTCCGGGGTCGAGAGCGGCCGTCTGGGTCCTGGGCGCGAGCGCCTTGAGCGCCTGCGCGAGCTCTCCCTCTCCGGAACCGCGGGCTCCCGTTTCGGCGTCGCCCGCGGCGGAAGCGCCCGCTCTCGAACCCCTCCCCGAGCTGGCTGAGGTGGCGTCCTCCCCCCACGAGGTGACGGAAGCGACGGTGGTGGCCTTTGAGGAGCGGCTACGAGGAGCCCTGGGCACCGTGTACTTCGACTACAACCTGGCCATCGTGGATCAGGCCGCGAAGGACCGGTTGTCGGCTCTGGCCGACGTTCTCCGGGAGCTGCCGGAGGCCCTCCTGGAGATCGAAGGCCACTGCGACGTGCGAGGCTCCACCGAGTACAACCTTCACCTGGGGGAGCGCCGGGCTCGGGCCGTGCTCAAGTATCTCGTCACCCAGGGCGTGCCCGAGCGGCAGCTTCGATACATCTCCTACGGCGAGGAGCGGCCGGTCGACTACGGCTCCACGGATGCGGCCCACGCCGCCAACCGCCGCGCCGAACTCCGCGCGCCGTGAGCCGTCCCCACAGGGAACGAGGGCGCCGGTTCGCAGCCGTCGACCTCGGCAGCAACGGCCTCAAACTCACCATCATCCAGGAGGCAGGCGGGGTCGTCCATCGCCTCCACGAGAGCGAGGTCATCACCCGAATCGCGGAGGGCGCGGCGGCCTCGGGCCAGCTTTCGGCTCCGGCCGTGGAGCGAACCCTGGAAGCCCTCTCGGAACGGGTCCAGCTCGCGGAGGGGTGGGGCGTCGAGGCGATCGCGGGCGTAGCCACGGCGGGGCTTCGAGGCGTCGGGGGCGCGGACCGCTTCTTTCGGCGAGCCGCCCAAGAGGCCAAGCTCCGTCTCTCCGTCATCTCCGGAGACACCGAAGCAGCGCTCTCCTTTCGAGCCGCGACGGATCTTCGACTGCAGCCCAGCCTGCGCGGCAAGAACAAGGAGACCTTGGTCATCGACGTGGGCGGGCGAAGCACCGAGTTGGCCCGTGGCCGCGGCTCGGTGCCGGGGCGGGTCCAGTCTCTCGCGCTGGGTGGGATCACCCTCTTCGAACGCTTCGTCCGGGACGACCCGCCCTGCTCGGACGGGCTCGACGCCCTGGACGCCGAAGTGCGGTCCTTTCTGCGGCGCGAGGTCGACCCCGAAGCCTTCGCGGCGGAGCGGGCGCTCGGCCTCTCCGGCACGGTCCTCGCGCTGGCCGGAGAAGCCTCGGGGGTGAGTACGCTGGCGGAGCTTCGAACGGCGCAACCCTGGGTGCTGACCCCCAGGACAGTGAGGGACATCGCGGAGAAATGGGCCGGTATGCCCAGCCACGCCCGCACCCGGGGGGAGCTCCTTCCGGCCGGACGCTCCGACGTCGTGGTGGCCGGCTCGCGGTGGGTTTGGGGCTTGATGACGCACTTGCAGCGCGACCTCGAGGTGAGCACCGCATCCCTCGGACTCGGTGTCGCTCTGACCCTCCTCGATGGGGCTTCGCCCGCC
>JBCBRU010000063.1:0-22853 GCA_039819565.1 Myxococcota bacterium
CCGCGCATTTTGGATCCCGCGGCGGCGGCGGCGTGGTTTCACTGGGGCTACGTGCCGACCCCGAGCACCTTGGTGCGCGGCGTCCGAGCCGTCTCCCCGGGTGAGGTCTTGCTGGTGGAGGCAGAGCGTGACCGGATCTGGTCGCCAGTTCGGGGGCCGGCCCCGAGCGAGCGGAGTGGCCCCGAGCAGGCGCTCCCCGAGCTCGACCCGCGCTCCCGGCGGAATGGACACGACCCGGAGCATGGCCGGCGCCGCCGTCACCCGATCCGCGGGCCGAGTGACGCCCGGATAGGCGGGCGCATCCTGGAAGGGGAGTGGAGCGGCGAACTCGGCCTCGGCGACGCGCTTCGGCGTCCACTGAATGCCGTCGCCGCGGGGACGGGCCGCCTGCGGGAGACGCCGAACGGTGCGGCGTTCGGTGGCCCCGAGCCACGGAAGCTTCGGGGCTCCAACCATCAGCTCGGGATGCTCCCCCCGATAGGCGTCCTGCCAGCTCCGCGGACGCTCGGGCCCCGCCCGGCGTCCCGCGGGCAGAGGCACCGACGAAGTGGAGAGAGCCTTCTCGGACGGGGTTTGGGTGCCTCCCACGAACACCGCAGCCACCACGATGACCACCACCACCGCGATGACGGAGAGAGGTCCAGCGGTGGAGAAGCTCCGCTGCGGACCCGGCAGCATGGGAAGCGGGACCGGCGCCGAGGGGTCGCGGGGGGCGGGCCGGCCGGGCGCAGGGCGCGGGAGGGACGAGTGGCCTCCCGACGGGGCGCCGGTCGCGGGCTCCGGGCGAGGCGGAGCGGGCAGATCGAGCCGCCTCGAATCGGACCCGGGGGGACGGGGGAGATGCAGCGGCGGCATCGGGGAGCGCGTGATCGTCGGCCCGCGAGAGAGAGGAACCTTGCCGATTGCGGCAGGAGCAGCTCCGCCGTCGTGCACGTCATCGAAGTCGGGGCGCGGCCCGACGACCGTCTTGTCGACTTCGTCGCTTGGGTCCTGCTCGGACAAGCCTGCCTCTCCTAGCGTACGTCGAGCTCGTAGCGCCAGTAGAGCTTTCGCGCCCACGGGCGTCCTGGGCTAGACAAATCCGCGCTCTGAACGGCGGCGTCGTCGGCATCCGGGTTGGCCGAGGTCCGAGCGAGGACGGTGCCCGACTTGCGGTGGACGACCGGCGAAGTGGGGATGCCCGCCCCCAAGGAGATCGGCTGCGGCCGAGCGTTCGTGGTCGCGAGAGCGTCTTCGCAGGTGTCGAAGCGCATCGCGTACAAGGAGGCGGTCCCGGAGACGCAGCCCGAGGTGGAGGCCTGGTAGCTGGTCCACGCCACGACGCCGTCCGCCACGACCGGGGCGCTGATCACCCGGTCCCCAGGGCCGAGGGGGAAGATCCCACGGGTGCTCGACGAGAGGTCGGGCCCGCACACGCCCTCCACCGCCGCGGGTCCGGCCGGGGCCGAGTTTTGGCGGCTGCCCTCATCGACGATCTTGTACACATAGTTTTGGGGCCCCGGCACCGTCAGGTTCTCGTGGCTTCCGGATCCGAAGACCAAGTTGACGGCGCCATCGGTCCCAAAGAAGACGGCCGGCTCGGTGACGAAGGAGCGGCCGCCGCCGATCGTCGCCGGCACTCCACCCACGATGGGCGTGATGTCGGCCACCGTTGAAAAGCCAGTCCCGGCGAGATCGACCTCGACCCGAGCCACCAAACCATCCGAGCGAAGCGCATAGCAGTGGGTAATGACGCCCTCTCCGCTCACGTCCACGCACACCGGGGCGGAGGGATAGGAGGTCCCGGTGACGTAGGGGAGGGTGATGCGGGAAAGCTCGGTCCCGTTCCGTACGTCGTAGGCGAGGAGCAGCGGGAGACCGTCGAGCCCTCCGGTGGTGACCAGGGCCGCCCGCTGTTGGGGAGCGGCTGCCTCCGGGAAGTAATAGATCTCGGGGCGAGCCGAAGCGTAAGCGCCCACCGGCAAGAGCCACTCCGCCATCAGGGCCGGGCTACAGGGATTGGAGATATCGAGGACGAACACCCCGGCCCCCTCCTTGCCCTGCGTCCCCATGAGCAAGGTCCTAAAGCGAGGAGTGCCGTCGTCGATCCAGATCTCTCGAGCGATCAGATCCCCGGTGGTGAGCTTTTGGGGCACCAGAGGGTTGAGGGTCACGTCGAACTTCGGATTGTGACCGGACTGCGCCCCGGGCGCCATCCAGCTGGGGCGGTAGCGGAGGACCTCGGTCCCTGCCTCTGCCGAGCTGTCGTCGTAGGTGCCCGAGACATAGGAGGTACCGACCCGACCGGCCCCGGTGAAGGCCCCCCCGTGAAAGCCAAGGACGTAGCCTCCGGCCCACGTGTAGACCATGCGCGGCCGGTTCCCGTAGTTGGTCAGGTGATCGCCCCACTCGAGGCCCCATTCGGGGTTCGGCGCTTCGTTTGGCCCCTCCACGATGATCGGCTTACCGGCCGCGAAGCCGTAGGCGCGGCCCCAGCGCAGGTTGTACGGCGGATCCGCGAGGCCGTCGCTGTCGCGATCCCCCAGTGAACCGGCAGGAACGGCCACGTTTCGAGCCACCCCGTTGTCGAAGGTGCCTCCGGGCCCAAGCAAGGCCACGTTCGGGCTGTTGATCTCGTGGTAGCCGCAGGTGCCAGTGACCCCAACCTTCGAGGCCCAGTCGGTTTGGAAGGTGGGGGTCGCCGAGATGGTGCCGGCGTCGTCGATGGAATGTACCGCCACCCGGAGGGGCCAGCCGATGTATCGGTCGTCGACGGGGGCGCCGGCAGTGTGGCCCGGCACCACGAAAGAGCTCACCGCGATGCGATCGTCCGAGGGTGAGATCGAAATCCCGCTTCCTCCAAAGTCCCCTCGATAGATACGGGCGAGCACCTGCGAGAAGGAGGTCTTCATTTGGTCGGGGTTGGTGGCCGAGAAGGCGGTGTTGAGCTGACCGTTCGACACCGACTGCATCATCCGGTTGGCCTCCGAGGTGAAGGAGTTGGAGACCCGGAACACGAACATGTTCGGCTGCCCCGAAGCCGAGCCGTAGGTGGGCTGGGCCGCTACCGCCTCCGCAGCCACGCCGGCCGTGTGGCCCTGATAGCCGTCGGTGAAGAACATGGCCACGTTCTCTCGACAGCCTCCCGTGTTGATGCGGTTGTCGGCCTGATTGCGAAACGACTGGCCGAAGGTCGTGGGGTCGTAGGACTCGCACACTGCCACCTGCTGACGAGCCTTCCAGAACAGAGGCGGCCCGCAATTGCTATTGCGGGTGCCGCCGAGCTGACAGAGGGGGTCGGCAGCTCCGTCGCAAACGCACGTCCCGGTAAAGGGTCCCCCGCTACAGGCCGAGCCCGCGATCACGTTCGGATCGCACCAGCCGCCGTAACCGCCATCGAGCACGGTGAGGTCCCAAAACGCGTCGGGGTCTACCAAGCACCGATTGAGCTCGGTTCGGATGCCGTTCAGCACGGACTCGATCGGCCCGCAGAGATCATCGATGACGTGCCGGCTGGTTAGCGTCGCGGAGTCCCATCGAGGCCACTGAAGGCCAGCCGACCGGGAGATGAGCGCAGCCTCGAGATCGTAGGTGGGCGCCACCCGGGCTGGGTTGCCGCAGACGGTCGAGGTCGCGGTGGGAAGAGGCGGCACCGTGAACCCCGGCAAAGCTCCGCGGAGGATGTCCTCTACGATAGGAGGGTCGTTCGCGCACACCGGATGGGGTGCAATGCACCGGGTGATCGAACCCCCCGGGAAGTAGTCCTCGGAGGAGTTACAGCCTCGTGCCGCCGCAATGAGATTATACGCGTTGGTGTAGCTGACGTCGGGAGTGGCCGCGAGAGGCGTGCTGCGGTTGACGATCTTGGCGTAGCCGCACCCTTGATACTCGAAGGCCCCGAAGATGAAGTAATCTCGGAAGAGGGGCATCGTGGCCAGGAGATCCTGCCGAGCCACATTGACCCGCTCCCGATGGGCAGCAAGTCCGTCCCGGTGACAGTTCGTGCAGTTCGGATTGATCCGCATGGTCACCGAGGTGTCGTAGCCCACCACCGCGTTCGGCCTGGGGACGGTATCGAGGGCGCTCCATAGCTCGGCGCGCGCGGGAGGGGCGGCGAGCGAGGCAGCCGCTGAAATGAGCAGAGTGACGACGAGGCGCTTCATCCTGATGGGCCCTTCACGACTCAGTTGGCGTGGGAAGATCGGCGAGGCATGAGCACGCCGACGGAGATGCGTTCCTCGGCAGGCGGCATCCCCGGTTGGTTGGCCTCGACTCCGATTTGGAGCTCGACCGTTTGTCCGTAGGCGGAGCGCACGTCTTCCCCAGCGGGGGCGCGGGTGCGCTGGCCGGGGCGCACTCCGATGCGCACCCGATACATATTCGCAAAGCGCCCTGCGGGCGGATACAAGAGGGGACCGATAAAGTCGCGTCCCGCCGCGACCGGCACCGGTCCGGTAGGATCGAAAACGTCCCAGTCGTTGGCGGGGTTGCTGAGGTAGCCCGCGTCGAACTGCTGAAGCTGAGTGATGCCCAGATGGAGGCCGTGCTCGAGGCCAGACTTGGTCAGCTCTCGGCTCCGGGCCAGGCCGGCGCTCCGAACGCTTTCGGCGGAGCCATCGAGAGTTACGGCCAAGGCTGCGGAGACGATGCCCAGGAGCATGACCACGACGAAGAGGGCGAAACCGCGCTTGCGGCGACGAGGAGGCATCATCAGTAGGGCTCCGCAGGGACCAGCGTGGGCGTGGCCGTATCGAACATTTTGAGGTTGGTGACGGCCTCGGTGGCCACCACCCAGTCTCCCCCGGTGGCGCTCGCCTCGTTGGTGGGATCACCGTCCTCGGCACGGGCTTGGGGAGTGAGGTGGGTGTTGCGGGTGCTGCGCTTGGCGCGCACGGCAAAGAAGTTCATCCGCACCAGCCGCACCTCGAACCAAAGGTGGGGGTTGGTGGCGTCGCTCATGAGCGCGTTGGCGTTGGGAGCCACCGCGGTGTAGGCCCACTGGGCTTCGGGAGCTACGGGCACCGGGGCTGGAGGGTTGGACTGTCGATAAGCCTCGGCCGAGACCTTGTAGGCCACCTGGAGGTTGGTGACTCCGGGCGCCATCTGGTCCGGGACGATCGGCGCGTCGGTGACGTACACTTGGCTCGTGCCGAGCCGGATGACGCCGCCGTTGGGGTTTAGGTCCGAACGATGAAGCCACCCTTGGTCGTCGACCCAGTAGGTCGAGACCCGCGCGCAATAGACCTCGGAGCCGGCCGCGGCGGTGAACAACAAGCTTCCTTGGATGGACACCGTGGTGGCCGCGGTGGCCAAGGTCCACGCCAGTTGGGTGCGCCCAGCCCCGTTGGGATTGCTGTGGTCGTGGATATATACCAGCGGACAGCCTCCGAGCGCGGCGGTGTTGGCAAAGGTGAGTACGTTGCCGTTCCGCCGGGCTCGCTGGGTGGTCCGGACCATGCTGATCGGGTTGGGGACCACCAGCTGAATCGCGTCCGTCTGCATCATGAGGGTCCCCGTGGGCAGCCCGATGAAGCCGAGATTGTTGGCCCCCGCCACGGCGGGGATGGCGGGAAAGCCACCCCGGGGAGTGGCCGCAATGGCCATCGCACCAAGGGCGGGGAGAACGGGATCGACACCGATCGCTCCGGTGCTCCCGAGACCCGCGAGCCGGATGTCCGCGCGCAACTGCTCGCTGAGCACCCGCGTGCGCAGGCTCAAGTCCTGCTTCTGTTCGCTGAGGCTATTTTGCTGGAGGACCACAGCCGCGATTTTGGCCGCCATGATGACCGTGGCCGCGCCCACCGCCACCGCGACCATCATCTCGATCAGGGTGAAGGCTCGATTGCGCCGGCAACTCATAGATACTCTCCCCGACGCGTGCGCTCGTAACGGGCGTTGCAGGTCTTCTTGAGAGGGAAGTGTTTGATCCACCACCCTTGATCCAACGCAGGGTCGTCCCTCACGGGATCGTTGGTGAGCAGACGTACCCGAATTTCCACATCGAGAGCTGGCCCCACGCCCCCCGGCGGGGCGTTGATGGCCCCGGCCGCGAGCACCGGGGCTGCCTCCCGCTCGAGTCGGTACTCGATGCGCACAGGGGGGACGGTGCGAGGGAGCGCGGGCATGCTGCCGTCGGTCACGCCCGCGTGGGTAATGGAAGAGTTGGCCGGGATGGGCTGCGTGAAGCCGATCCAGCCGGCCCCGATGGCGTTGAAGATGCCGGTATCGGTCGTGGCCGGGTCGAGAACCCCCACCGCCTGGGTCCCGTCGTAGTCGCACTGCGCGTCCCGGATTTGGGCGGCGAGCTGGGAGTAAGTATCGTTGGCGGTCTGAGTGAGATCCAGAGACCGATGGACCCCCTCCATGCGGTCGAGCATGGCGAAGGTCGCGACCATTCCGATCGCGAGGAGCACCGTGGCCATCATGACCTCGAGCAGCCCCATCCCGCGCCGGGCGCGGCGTCGCCGGCGAGGCTTCACGGCCGGACCTCCTCATCGCACGGGCTGGGAACGGGGTTGGACATGGCCGAGATACATATGACCCCCGAGGGCAACACCCGGAATCCCTTTGAGACAAAGGTCGCGTCGTCGTGCTGGAGCTGGACGTACATATCGACGGGGGCCGCGCCGTCTGGGAACGCGAGGCGCCCGTTGGCCGAGAACCCGAAGGTGGTGGGATTCGGCGGAAAGGCGAAGCTCGCCTCCCCCTGGGCGCCGCTGAAGCCTCCAAAGTTCCAGTTTGCGCAGGTGACATTGAGCAGATCCGTAGCCGGGTCGTACTGGATGGCCCGAGGGAGAGTGACGGTATTGGCCCCGGGGTTGATGTTGATCCAGAGAAGGTTGCCGGCGCCCAAGGCGCAGCCCGCCCCATAGTTGAGGCGCGCGGTCCCGAGGCGCGAACCTGCGGTGCGCGAGAGCGCCCGCACCCGCTCGACCTCGGCCCTGAGATTGCTGGTCGAGCGCGCCACCTGGACCTGATTACGGTTCTGGGTCACCGCGTACGCTGCCGCCCCCGCCAAGATCGTGACCAGCCCCATGGTGACGACCAGCTCCATGAGCGTGAAGGCACGCTTCCTCGACCCAGCCGCCACGCCCGTCACGTGTGCAGGACCTGTTCCATGATTGGCTCATGCCGAATCACTCGCGCTGCGCAAAAACAGGCGTGACACAGTGCACCCAGCGGTCCGCACTGAGCTTCGGCGCATGGCCGAGCGCGTCATCGTCTCAGTCGGTGACGTGAGAGGCGGAAATCAGACTTCGTCGAACTGAAAGCCGAGTTCGACGTCGGGCCCCAGGTTGGCCACCAGATGCTTTTTGAGCCGCTTGCGCATGCCGGAGACGATCTGGCCCATGCGCTGCTTCGTCACCCCGAAGCGAGAGCCCAGCTCCGAGAGCGAGACCGGATCGTCCGACATCAGGTGCTCCTCCCAGGCCATCTTTTCCCGCTCGTCGGTGAGGGTGGCGGCGAAGCTGTCCAGGGCGGTGCTCACCGCGCTCGCAAACTCGGACTTGAAGGCTTCGACCTCGGGGCTCTGGGTCTCCGCGCTCATGGTGTCGAGCACGGTGCCGGTGCTCCCGTCGTCTCCGATGGGGGCGTCCAGCCGCACCTCCGCCTGGTCCATGTGCTTGACCACATCCTCGAGCTCGCCCTGATCGACCCCGAGGCGCTCCGCCAGCAGCTTCGGGCCCGGCTCGATGCCCATGGCCCGGAGCTTGGCGCGCTCACGGGAGAGCTGAAAAAAGAGCTTTCGGCCGACCCGCGTCCTCGAGATGCGCACCGTGCGGGAGTTCTCGAGGAGGTAGCGGAGCATGTACGCGCGAATCCAAAAGGTCGCGTAGGTCGAGAACTTGGCCCCTTTAAAGGGGTCGAAGCGCTGCACCGCCTCGACGAGGCCCACGTTGCCCTCTTGGATGAGGTCGAGGACGCTCGCCCAGGCCCGGCGGTACCGGTAGGCCATCTTCACGACCAGCCGCAGGTTGTGGACGACGAGCTTCCGAGCGGCGGAGGGGTCCTGCCGCTCGTAGTAGGCCATCGTGAGCTCTTTCTCCTCCTCGCTGGAGAGGACCGGATACTTCCCCATCTCGGACAGGAAGGCATCCAGAGCGCTGCTCCGGGGCCGGGTGGCCACGGAGCTGGTGGTGCCGCGGGTAGGCAGGGTGGGGAGCGTGGGGCCGCTGTTTGAGCCCACCCCCACATCGACCACGATGGTGTCGTCGTCGTCGTCGGAGGAGGACGAAGCGGCTCGGGCCTTACGGCGCTTGGGCTTCGGCTCCGGAGGAAGCACCTCGGCCTGAGGCGCCTCTTCGTCCTCGTCGTCGTCGTCGTCCTCCGCGGGTCGATCGCTCACCGACGCGATCGGATCGTCCGGAGCGTCCCCCGCGTCCTCGAGGATTTCGGTGCCGTCATCCGGCTCCGCATCAGCCTCCGGGGCGGGCTCGACCTCGACTTTTGGACCTCTTCCCCGCGCCATGGCCGCTCATCTTGCAACCGCCGGGGGCAGCGTCAACCCGTATCGCCCCATCTCTGGAATGGTCCGTAGGCAACCTACCGTCGGCGGCGCCGTCGGCCGGCCCACAACCCGAGGCCGAGGAGCAGGAGAGCCCCGCCGCCCCCGTTGCTCGCGCGGCAGCCGCCGCCGCTCAGGTCGGGAGCGGGCCCCAAGGAGCTGCCGGATCCCCCGTCGCGGGCCGTCGCGCCGCCGTCGGCCCCTCCCGTCGCGCCGCCGTCCGCGGGGCTCCCCGCGTCGACCGCTCCGCCGCCCGTGCGGACGCCGAGCGCCGCCAACACCCACACCCGGCCGTCAGCCTGTCCGTCTCGGTCGTTGGGTCCGCCGTCACGCACGGAGACGCGGAGGCAGCGGTGACCGATCTGCGGGGCGCGATAGGCGTCCGAGGTGGGGGCCCAGCAGGTCCCGATATCGGCGGCCGACTCCACCCGCTCCCCGGTGCCGGGCACGAAGTCCTGCCACCCGTTCGGTCCCCAAATACGGAGCTGGCCGTCCGCGGGAAATCCGGACGGCACTGTAAACGCGAAGAGGGCCGAGTCCCCGGGGACGAGGTCGGGGGCGATGACGTCCAGCGCCGCGGTGAAGGGCACGGTGTCCGGCGTGACCTCGGCCGCGGCGGCGATATCCGCGGCCTCCACCCCGGCGCCGTCGGCCCCGGCGCCGATGGCCACCGGGCCCAAAACGAGACGCGCCCCCGGTCGGCTCTCCACCACCGCGGGCGGCTCGAAGCCCGGGGTCAGGGGGAGCGCGAAGGCGATGCGGAAAGGATCCAGGTAGTCCGGGACTCCGTCGGCGTCGGCATCCCCGAAGCCCTCGACGGCGTCCGCGGCGCCGTCCCCGTCGGTGTCGAGCATGTCCGAGAGGGTGGGGCCGCTCTCGAGTACGCGGAAGGAGAGCTGGGAGCGAGTGGTGCCTCCCGGGCTCCCGGCCTCGAGCTCCACCGTGTAGCCCCCTTCCGCGAGGGCGCTGAGATCGAGCGTCTGCTGCTCGGGGGTGCCGCTGGCCATGACCCCCGTGGGATAGCGCCAAGTGAGCGTCGCCCCGGTCGCGTCCCCCTCCACGGTCAGCACCATCGAGGCCCCGCCACGGACGTAGGTGGTGCTCGCGCTCCCGTCCACCGCGGCCCGAATGGCCAGCCTGGGCGCGGTGGGACCGTCGGTGATCACGGTCTGGTGGGTGGCTCCGTTGAGGAGGTTGCCGTCCCCGGTGAGGGTGACCTGAATCGTCTCGTCCGGCTCGCTGATCCCATCGTCGATGGTGCGGATGGGAATCGGCAGATCGACGACGTCGGCGAGCACCGTCACCGACCGCGCCCGAAGATCGTGGTCGGCCTCCTCGGCCGTCCCTTCCACGAGATAGGCCACCTGAAAGCCTGCCTGCGGGTTGGGGCCATTGAGGACGAGGGACATGTCCGAAACCGAACCCTCCGTGACCCGGCGGTTGGAGCTGAGCGCCACCACCGGCCGCACGAGCACGGCCTGGCGGGCTGTGGCCTCGTTCTGACCATCCGTCTCCCGCCACAGAATCTCGTAGCGGCCGGGGCGCAGCCACTCGCCCAAACCCTGAGCCAGAGTCACGGTGACCGGTCCCGTGAGGATACCGAGGCTCTCGGGCGGGGGGGGAGGCATGACCCGGGTGTATAGACCGGCAGCATCCAGCGCGATCGGAGGAGACACGATGTTCTCTCCGGCCGAGACTTCTACATCGTACACAGGCGAGGTGAGCTGCCCGTCGCTGACCGTGACCGGAACCGTGATCATCCCCGGTCCCGTGGGCGTGATGGTCGCTCCGCTCCGGGTGAAACCCATCCCGTCCATGACCTGCAGGGTGAAGGTCTCGCTGTCCGGATCGACGATCACGAGGTCATCGAGCTCCAGCGTCAGCGACTGATTCTCGCGAAGGGCGAGAGGCTCCTGGCCCACGATACGCGGAGGATCGTTGATGGCCCTCACGTCGATCTCAGCGGTGAAGGGGGTGCTCTCGAGAGCGTCGTCTCGGACCACCACCCGCACGTAGAGCACGCCGTCCAAGTCCTGCCGGGGGGTCACGGTATTGCCCGAGAACGTGTACTCGGGACCGCTGATGACTTGAAGGGTGAAGGTCGAAGGGGGGCTATCCGGATCCAGGACTTCGAAGTCGGCGAGGGTCAGCGTGATGGGGGTGTCTTCGTCCATGATGAGAGGCATCTGGCCGATGACCCGGGGAGCATCCGGGATGGGATTCACCACCACCGGCAACACATAGGTAGGACCATCTGCAGCGCCGTCCGAGGGCACCACCGCCACCATCAAGGTGCCGAAGAAGTCCAGGGCGGGCCGCACCGTATCCCCCCCGAGCACGGTGTAATTCGTGCCGGCCTCGACGCGCACCGCAAATGAGCTTGCGGGGCTGTCCGGATCCTGAATCATGAAGTCGGCGGCGCTCAGGGGGAGGGTGTCATCCTCGTCAAAGGAGAGCTGCGCGGGGCCTACGATGATCGGTGGGTCGTTGACGGGAGCCACGTTGACGGTGACCGGCAGCGCATTGCTCGTGGCCTCGCCGTCGTTGATGGCCACGCTCAAGGTCAACGTGCCGGTGGTGTTGAGGTCGGGCGTGACCACCGCACCTACCGCGGTAAAGCCCATCCCTGGCGCCACCTCGACGGTGAAGTCAGCGGGAAAGCTGTCGTCCGGGTCCGTGACCGTGAACCCGGCGATGGGTACGGTCACCGGAACGTCTTCGTTGGTGTTCAGCGGACCGGGGGCGGCCGTGATCACCGGAGGATCGTTCACCGGGGTCACGGTGATGGTGGCGACGTAGGGGGCGCCGTCGACCGCTCCGTCGTTGGGGGTCACGGGGACGCTCAGAGTGCCGAAAAAATCCGGGGCCGGGGTAAGGACGAGACCCGAGACGGTGTAGTTCGGACCCGAGCCCACGGTCACGGTGAACGCCGAGCTGTCCGGGTCCGTGACGGTAAAGTCAGCCACGCTCAGCGTGAGGGCCGTATCTTCGTTGGTCTGCAGATTGGCCTGCGCGGTGATCGCGGGGGCGTCATTGACGGGAGTCACCGCTACCGTAGCCGTAAAGGTGGCGCTGTCCGTGTTGCCGTCGTTCACGCGGACGGGCACCAGCAGGTTCCCGCTGAAGTTCGCGGCGGGCGTGACCACCGCGCCGGCAACCGAGTAGTTGGCGGAGTTCTCCACGATGAGGGTGAAGTCCGCGGGATAGTTGCTGTCGGGGTCGGTCACCGCGAGGTCGCCGAGAGCCAGCGTGATGGGGGTATCTTCCAGGGTGGAGAGGGTCCGAGTGGTCCCGGTGATGATCGGGGAGGTGTTGGCGAGGTTCCAGCCGATATCCTGAAAGAGAGCGACCGTGAGATCCCGATCTGGAAGGTTCGTGTAGCTGGGCTCCATTAATTCATTGGGGTCGAGAATGAGATCAAAGTGAGACACGGACGAGCCGAGCTGTACGGTCGGAGGGGCGTACATACGCACCTGCCCCGAGCTGACGCGGCCCGCGGTGAGCCCCGCTCCGGCCGTGGTCACGGCCTGACCCGTCCACACGAGGTCCCCAGTGTCGGTAAATGCAGCTTGCCGCTGGGCGTCGTTGGCGTCGGCGGCGGTCAGCCTGCGCCCCGCGGAGTCGTCCTCGAGAAGGCGCGTGAAGTGATCATCGAAGCCCTGGAGGAGAGCTCCCGTGGACGGGTTGGCGTAGGACAGAAAGCCCAGACCGTGGGCAATCTCGTGAAGCACGACGTCGAAGAAGCCGATGGTGCCGGCCGGAGGCGCGCCGGTCCCGTAATACCAATCGACCCCGCGCAAGCAGGTCTGATCGCGCGCGGGGTCGTCGAGGGCGGAGTTGAACTCGGTATCGATCTCGGCCGTGCCCCCGTTGAGGTCGTTGCCCGCAACCGCATTGGCGAGAGCGATGGGGTACCAGGTGTTCGCGACGGGAGCGTTGGGGAAGCTCCGACTTGCGGTCGTGGGCCCGGCTTGACCGAGCACGGCCTCGTTGGCGTCGCAGCTGAGCACGACGAAGGAAATGTCGACCTCGATGGCCACCGGGCTCTGGAGGGCGTCGGCCCAGACCTGCGCGGCCCTGCGCATGGCGTCGGCCCGAGCCTGCGTGTAGCCCGAAGTGAAGTTGACGATGAAGGTCGACCCCGCCCCCGTCACCGTCAGGGTCTGCGCTTGGGCAACCCCGGCGGTGGAAAGGGATAGGGCTAACAGAAGACAGCTTGCTCTCATCATCGCTCCTCGATGCGGACGTTCCCGTCCTCATCCTGCACAGCCACCGGTAAGGACCGAAAGCGGCCCTGAAGGTCGAGGGTCACGGTGCCATCCGGATGGAGCACCTCGGTCAGCCCCTCGCCGTCGCGGCGGGCCCCGTCCGAAAGAACACCTTCGGGCCTCGGCGTCCCGAGAGATGTGGAGGCAGGGCTCGCCCCAGCAGCCTCCCCTTCGCGGGCGGGGTTCAGAGACTCGGGAGCGTCGGGGTCGAAGGCCCGGCCCTCCCGTCCACGCCGCCCCGCGGTCGAGCCGGAATCCAAACCGGTACCGACCGGAGCGCCGGGCTGGGCGCCGGATCCGAGCGGTGAGGGGCGAGAGACGGCTGGGCTAGGCCCCTCCCCAACCCCCGGAGCGGATGGTTCGGGCCTCGTGCCCCACCACAGAGCGAGGGCGCCTACGGCCAGGAGGCCCGCGATGAGCGCATAGGTCTTCATGCCGGGGCGCGGAATATATCACCCTCGATCCGGAGCGGGTGCGACCTCGGATGGGGCGCGGGTCGGGCGGCGCGGCCTGAGCCGCCCCGTCCCTTTGCACCTCAGGGTCGAGGCGGAGCGCAGTGGTCGGTCAGCTTGCAGGAGAAGTCCACGCCGTCCGGCGCACAGATCCCCTGCCCCGGTCCCGCGGTGCTGGTACACGCCCCGAGGAGGCCCGGGTCGCACCGGCAACGACCCGCCTGGCGAAGGTCCGGGAACGCCCCCACGCACTCCGCCCCTCCGCAGGCCTCGTCGTCGAAACACGGGACGAAGTGGGGCTCGCAGCTCCACTTCGCCGGACAACCGGCGTCGGCCTGGCAGGGCACGCTGCAGAGTCCGGAGTCGTTCTCCCCCCAAGGCATGCACATCGAGGCGGCGGTGCTCGTGCCGCTCGGCACCGGGGGAGCGTCCGGACACTCCGTGTGGGCCGCGCAGGCTTCTTCCGTGTAGGCGTCCGGGGCGGCAAAGCATTGCCCGGAGGCGGCGGGCCCGTTCAGTCCCGAACAGAGGCCGCCCGAGTATTGGGTCCCGGTCTCTCCACAGCAAAACTCCCCGGCCGCGCAGTCACTTCGACTCATGCAGGGCACAGGGCCCAGATCCGCTTCGCCGGCGTCGGCTTCGACCTCGGCGTCCGCGGCTCCCATGTCGTCCACGCCCGCATCCGCGGTGTCCTCCGGGATACAATCGCCCGACTCCGCGTTCTCCGGCATGTCGCAAAGGAACCCGCGGCGACAGGGCCGGGCTCTCAGGTCACATACGTCCCCGGCCCCGCCTCGACAGATGCCGAGCTCACAGATCGCGGTCACGTCCTGGCACAACGCCTGGTTCGGGTTGCGCGGGTCCGGGGCGTAGCACGTCTCGCCGATGCCTCCGAGGTCCTCGAGCCGGCAGAAGCCCTCGACGCACTCGAGCCCCTGGTCGCACGCATCGTTGGGGCGGCATCGCCCTTCGCGCTGCCCGTCCCGGTTCTCGCAAACGCCGGCATCGGTGTTGCACTCAAAGCCCCAGTCGCAGGTTTGGTCGGCAAAGCAGGCTTCCCCCTCCCCGCCGAAGGCAATGTCACCACAGACGCTCTCGCCGCTGGGCTGTTCGACGCAGGTGCGTCCCTCTTCGCAGTCCAGGCTCGACGCACAGAGCGGTCGACAGGTTTGGGTGACCGAGTAGCAGGCGAGCTGCGGGCCCAGGCTGCCGCAGTCCGCGGAGCAAGGCGCATCGCAGCTGGTCACGCAGCTCAGTCCCGCGCCGGCGGTAAGCAGGAGGAGAGAAGTACGGAGATAGCGCTTGAGCACGGCGCTCCAGAAAACCTCCGAGGCCGGCCCGCATTCCGCACAAACACCTATTTTCATTCGGCATTCTTTGCATCAGAGGATACTAAAGATCCTCCTCGAGGGGCCGATAGCAGTCGGGTTCGCCGGAGCCTGACACGGCAGTAGCGACACCGGGACGGTCGCGGCATCGCTACCGCCGAGCTGCCTCAACTCGCCCCATCGCCTCGGCCAGGCTTGGCGAGGGCGGTTGAAGCCGGGAGCTTAGCGCTCCAGCCGAGGACCCCGGCCCGCCGGGAGGCCTCCCATCGGCATCGCGGCGTGAGCCAGGCCGCGCTCGAGGGCCGCAAAGAAGCCCCCCAGCGACAGCGAGGCGCGGCTGTGGTTCGGCATGAAGGCCCAGCCCGCCTTCGAGGCGGCGACCAGATCGGCTCCGAAGCGGTCATCAGAGTGCGTGTGGGCGGAGGTGTGGTTCTTGGTCATAGCGGTGGCTCCTTTCGATCTTCTCTCGGCGTCGACGCGCTGCGTCGCGCTCACCCCCTCCCCGGATTTCGGCGACGAAGCCCCTCACCCCCCCCTCACTTTTTTTTGAAGCTCGGTCCCACCAGCTCGCCGCAGGCCCCCCGCAAGCTTCCGCGGCGGCTGAGCGAGCCCCCCTCGCGGCCGCTCCTCGACGCGGGAGTACTTCCCGTTGACGCGGCTCACGCCCCTCCCACGAGGGGCTGCGCTCGGAACCGTCTATTCAGGGAAGTGCGCGAGGCAGCGTCCCCGGGGTTCCGGAGAGACGCCTCATGAAGCATCCTCATCGCGCACTCTGGGTTCACCCTATCTATCGCGGCGGCACCCAGGCTGGTGCACCTAAATTTGAGTTGTCTCCCGCGAACTATAATTAAGGAGAACTATGTTGAAGCGCTGAGCATGGCGAATCTATCCAGCCGTCGATGCCTGGGCAGAGCCGAGCGAAGAAGCGCGGGCCAACCCTCTCCCGAACCGAGACGCGAGGGCTCGCCATGAGACGACTTCCTGCGGGACGATGGCCGTCCCTTCTCCCGGCCGGCCTGGCGGCGCTGCTCATCCTCGGGGTGACCGGCGCGCGGGCCAGCGTGGCCTCGGAGCCCTCCACCGCCCAGCGCGCCATCCAAATCCTGGAGGCCGCGAACCGGGCCCGTTCCCTCGAGGCCCAGGAGGCCGACCGCTGGATGTCGGAGCGGGCGCGGGCTGAGCTCGTGCTCGAGACGTTGAGGGGCCAGATCGAACAGCTCGAAAAAGACATCGCGGGCCGGCGAGAGCGCCTCGCGAGGCTCAGCTCGGCCGCTCGGCAGCTCCGTTCGGGCGACGCCCGAAGGGAAGTCCTCGACGCGCTTCAGGCTCGCGCCGCCGACCGGATCGAGGCGCGTCTCGATGCGTTGGCCATGGAGGCGATCGCGGGCGCGGTGCCCTCCGCCCAAGGGGTTGGGGAGACCTCTGCCCTCGGCCCCTTCCCGGCCGCGCTCTCTCGTCTCGAAGCGGCGGAGCGTCGATCCACCGAGGTCTCGGTCGAGCTGGCCACCGGGTATCTCGACGATCAGCCTCTGTCCGTGGAGCTCCTTCGCATCGGAGGAGTGATCGGTTGGTGGCAGAGTCTGGACGGCGAGCGCGCAGGCCCGGCGCGCATGCGATCGGGGCGACTCACCCTCACCACCAGCTCCCAGCCCGCCGCGATCGAGGCCATCCTGTCGGCGTGCCGGATCGCCAAGGGTCGGGCGCCCCCCGCCCTGGTGCATCTGCCCTTCGGTCATGCCCGGTGGTCGGACGAGGGGGCGCGCTGATGGTCGCCGGGCGCCTCATCATCGTCTCGCTGTGGGTCTGGGTCGGGCCGACCCTTGCCCGCGCGAGCTCCGAGCCGTCGCTGCTCGTACGCGCCGAGAAGGCCAGGGCGAGGGCTGAAAAGGAGCTCGCCGAAGGGCGAGCGGTCCGACGTTCCGCACGCGCCGAGCGCACCCAAGCCCTCCAGGAGGCCCTCTCTCACCTTGCCGAGCTGCGCGAGCGGAGGGACGAGCTCGAGCGCCGCCAGGCGCTCTCGCAAGATGAGCTGCAGCGAGCGGAGAGCTCGGCGAAGCAAACGGCGCGGGAGCTGAGCGGCCTCGAGGCCACCCTCCGGAAGGCCGCACGTATCCCCGAGTCCCTCGAAGAGGAGACGATCGAAGGGTTCGAGGCTCGCGTGCGGCAAGGTCTCGAGCTTCGTCTCGACGAGCTCGAGGCCGCGATGGCCGCTCGCCTCTTCCCGGCCGAGGTCATGGATCGACGCGGTCGCGCTCGTCGGGCCCAGGTGGTGACGATCGGTCCGGTCTCAGCGGTGGCGCTCGGCGAGGATCCGTCGAGCACCGGTCTCATCACCGAAACGGCAGACGGACGCCGCAAGGTCTCCGGCGCGCCCCTCTCGGCCGAGGACCGGTCGGCGCTCGAAGCTTTCGTCGGAGCCCGGGGCATCGGCCCTCTCCCCCTGGACGTGGACGGCGCCCTCGCTCGCCGCCCACGCCCCGACCCCGGGAGGCTCGGCTGGCTCGCGTCCGGCGGCCCCTTCGTTTGGCCCATTTTGTGGGTGGGTCTCCTGGGCTTCGTCCTTCTGGGCGAGCGCGCCGTCACCCTCTCTCGCGATCGACCCGACAGGGCGCTGGCGCAATCGGTCCTTCGACAGCTCGCCCTCGGCCAATCCGACGCGGCCCGGTCTCGGGTGAAGGCGGGGTCGACGAGCCTTCAGCGCGTCCTCGAGGTGGGCATCGAAACCCTCGACGACGGTCGAGAGCGCCGCGAGGAGGCGCTCGAGTCCGCCCTCCTCGCGGAAGAGCCCCGCCTCAGCCGGTCGCTGGCCCTCATCGGGGCGGCTGCGGGCGTCGCCCCCCTCTTGGGTCTGCTCGGGACGGTCACCGGCATGATCGGCACCTTCGACGTCATCAGCGTGCACGGCACGGGCGATCCGAGGCTCCTCTCGGGAGGCATCTCGATGGCCCTCGTCACCACCCAGCTCGGCCTCCTCACCGCCATCCCCCTCTCGATCGGCTACGCGGTGGCCAGCCGAGCCGTCCAGCTTCGGCACGTCCTGCTCGAAGAGGCCCGCTCTCAGCTGCTCGGGCTCGGGCCCGCCGAGGCCTCCAGGGAGGAGGCGTCGTGAGCTTCGAAGGGTGGAGAGAGGGAGGTCCGGTAATGATCCCCCTCCTCCTCGTCGGGCTCGTCGCCTACACCCTGATCGCCGAGCGCTTTCTCGCGCTGTACGGGCCCCGCGCGATCGAGGAGGCGCGGAGGGAGGGCGCCCGGGGACGGGGGCTCATCATCATGCGCGCCCTGGTGGCCGCAGCGCCTCTCCTTGGTCTCCTGGGCACGGTCATGGGCATGATCTCGAGCTTCGAGGGCCTCCTCGAGGGCGGCCACGTGGCCGAGGTCAGCGTGGGCATTGGTCAGGCCCTCCTCTCGACGCAGTATGGACTCGCCTTGGCCGCGCCCGGCCTTTTGGCAGAGCGGATGCTCTCTCGTCGAAGCTTTCAGCTCGAGCAGCGGGGAGGGAGTTCGTGACGCGACGTCGATACTTCGAGCGCACCGACGACGGACGAGGGGCGAGCGTCGAGATGACCCCCCTCATCGACATCGTTTTCATCCTGCTCATCTTCTTCATGGTCACGACGAGCTTCGTGAAGGAGGCGGGGTTAGAGATCGACCGACCGCAGAGCCAGCTCGCGGAGACCATTGATGAAGGCTTTCTGCCCGTCGCCATTCGCGCGGACGGTGAGATGCGAGTCGCGGACCGTATCCTCCCCCCCGACTCGGTGAGAGGGATCGAGACCGCGCTCAGCGCCTCTGGAAAGCAGCGGATCGTCATCCAGGCCGACCGCGACGTCCCCACCCATCTATTGCTCGAGGTGCTCGACACGTGCCGGCTCGCCGGAGCCTCACACGTCGACGTCGCCGCCGTACCGGCACCATGAGGAGAGCTGGTTTCGTTTCGCTTCCCGCTCGCGAGGTACGCTTCGCGGCGGCCTTTGGGATCAGCGTCCTCGTGAACGCGGGGATTCTGATCGGTCTCGGCAGCCTTCGTCGCCTACCCCTCTCCGAGCCCCTCGAACCCCTCCCCCGCATGCCCGTGACCGTCGCCGAGCCGCCCCCTCCGCCCCCGGCCCCACCTTCCGCCGTCGAGCGGGAGACGCAGCCTGGACTGCAGCAGCCCCTTCCCCGGCAGGCAGGGTTGCCGCCCCTCGAGCCTGCGCCTCTGAGCGAGGCCGGCCTGAGCCTCCCCTTTCCTGCGGCAGGGGGCGGAGAGGGCTTTGGATGGGGGCTCGGCGATAGCATCCCGCGAGACTTCGTGAGCTCGAAAGCGCTCGGCGAGGCCAACACGTTCGACAGCCAGCCCCCGGTGCTCATCTACCAACCCTACCTCTACGGATACTATCCGCCACGCGCGCGACATCTCAGGCTGAAGGGTCGCACCGAGCTGACGATTCAGCTCGACGTTCGGGGCCGGGTTCTCTCCGCCGAGGTGCTTCGTAGTACCCCCCCCGACATCTTTGACCAGGCGGCGATGCGCGTGGCGCGAGCGAGCCGCTTTCGTCCCGCCACGCGCGACGGGCGACCGGTGCCCTATACCGGAGAGATCGCCATCACTTGGGAGCTCGAATGAAGGCCTGCAGACTCTTCCTATGCTTCGTCCTGACGGGGTTAGCTTCGACCGAAGCCCACGCCGCCCCGCCCCGCCCCGAAGCGGTGCCCAAGGACCTCGCTCCGATTCTCATCGCGAGCGAGCAGGTCCTGAGCGGCGGAGAGCCGGAGCGGGCGCTCCGCATCCTGCGGGAGTGGACGGGCGCCCCCCACCCTCTTCATCTCACCCTGGTGGGCTCCGCGTACTTCGACCTCGAGCGGCTCGAGGAGGCGGAGGTGTTGTTCCGCCAGGCCCTGAAGCTCGCCCCGGAGTTGCGACAGGCCAAGGTAGGACTGGCCCGGGTGCTCGTTGACACCGAGCGCTGGGAGGAGGCCAAGGCGCTGGTGGCGGAGCTGGTCGACGTTCAGACCTCGCCCGCGTCCGAGCTCGGCCTCTACGCTCAAGTCGCGTTCGAGGACCGAGACCTTCGACTGGCCGCGCTCCTCGCCGAGCGCGGAGTCCTTCGCTTTCCCCAAGACTCGAGATTCCGTCAGCTGGACCTCGCGGTCCTGGTGGAGCGCGGTGCCTTTGCCGAAGCCCGCGAAGCGGCGCTCTCCCTCCTCGCCGACGAGCCGGGGAACGCCATCGTATGGAGGCAGCTCGCCGCGGCCACGGACCGACTCAGCGCCGCCCCGGAGCTCCGGCTGGCCACCATCGAGGCGGCGATGCTGGCCAGCCCGGACGACGTTCAGCTCGTGCGCCGCCTGAGTGTGGCCGGCGCCGAGCTGGGCAAAGGCGTGGCGGCGCTGAGATCGCTGCGTCCGCTCGTAGAGTCCCATCCCGGCGACGGAGTGTTGGTCGACGCCGGGGTGCGGATGGCTCGGGCCGTGGGGGAGCTGGATCTCGCACGACGCTGGCTGGACTCCGTCCCTACGTCCTCCAGGTCAGCGTCGCTCATCCTCCTCGAGGCGCAAGTGGCCATCGACAGGGGCGAACCGAAGCGGGCGAAGGATGCCTTGACTCTTCTCATCGACGCCGGCGACGGCACGGTGCTCACCTTCTTGTGGGCGGGTCGTCTGGCCGAGCAGACGGGAGAGCTCGTGCAGGCGGAGGTCATGTATCGGGAGGCGGTCAGCTACGACGACCCCTCCCGCCCGTTGGCCCAGCTCTACCTCGCTCGGCTCCTCTCCAAGACCCACCGCGAGGCGGAGGCCGTCGCCCTCCTGCGGGACTATCTCCTCAAGCATCCGAACGACGAGACCGCTCGAATCCTCCTCGACGCGCTCGAAGAGCGGGGGCATTGACCATCCCCGAGAGGGAGGATCGCGAGCTTGGGGGAGGTCAGAGGAGGACCAGTCGAACCCTGTGGGACTCGCCCTTTCGCTCGAACTCAAACCAAAGGTCGCGAGCGTCTTTGAAGAGACGATAGGCTTCGAGCGCCCTATCGGGCGAGGCGAGCGGAAAGCTGCAGACCGACCGAATGACATCCCCGTTCTGGAGTCCGACGATGGCGAAGGCGGACGAGGGCCTGATGCTGAACAACTTGAATCCGATCGCCTTTCCCTTTCGAAAGCTCGGGACGATTCGGGCCGACCGAGAACGGGAATGGAAGGCGCTCCAGGGCGGATTCGGGATGCGGTCTACCTTCAGCGTCACCTCATAGTCGACGTCGCTCGGCGCTCGACAAGGGTCAGGACCTTCGGGAACGAAGCGTACCTCCAGGTAGGAACGTGCTTTCGGCCCCGGCGAGGTCTGTTCGAGCGGAACATCCACCCGCTTATCGATGGAGAAGGCCCCCAAGAGCAGAAGCGGGACGGATATCGGCGTCGCGAGCAGCATGCGAGCTTGGAGAGCAAGGACCGGGCCAAGGACCCCCAAGGAGAGGAGCTGTGGAATCATGTCATTCGATCACGCGGACTCGCCGAGAGAGGACAAAACGGCAATGACAGGACCGTCAGAGCGGCCTTGGCCTCAAGGCTGGACGCTTGATGAAGTCATCGCCGAGGCGACGGCCCGCGTGTGCTGTCAGGGCCCACCCACCATCCAAGCACCGGCCTGAGAGCGCCCGACTCTGCCGGGCGTGTCCTACCGAGGCCGACCCAAACCCGAAGTGCTCGTCTGGAGGGAGAACCATCCACTTCAATAGAACGAAGAGGAAAGCGAGCGGGGGCACGCAGTGGGTCCCTTTGAACATCTCTATCGCTGCTTCATCTATCGACTCTCTGACCATCGAACGGAGTACTCACGGGCGAGACGAGGGCGACGACGTCTTCCGGTTTCATCTCGGCCTCACGCTAGACAGGCCCTGGCCTTGTGACTGAATGTTCCGTGGGCTGTGGCGTGACCGTCATGACCTTGACGCCGTCCGGAGTTTCGAAGCGGTGCCACACCCCTTTGGGCACAACGATCAGTTGGCCCGCCTGCAGAGGGTGGGGAATCTCTTCGTCGTCGATCAGCATCGTGAGAGTGGTCGCCCCGTCGATCACCATAACGACCTCATCGCCCTGGCGATGGATCTCCCATTCGCTGCGACCGGCCCAGTGGCCGAGGAAAATGGCGCCTTCGCGGTACGGGGAGAGCTCGCAAAACGCAGCGTCCAGGTCCTTCGACTCCGGCGTTCGCGAAGGCGCGAACACCAAAGACCGGAACGCTTCTTCCAGTGTTTTCGCTTCGATTTTCACAAGTATCTCCTGACTCCCTCTATGTGTTCATCCATGGGGGCTTCCGGAGCCTCACCCCGCCTGAACGAGGCGACGATGCCGCATGCCGCGAACAGGTGGGGCGTCCTGGGGGAAGCCTAGCACAGGCCGTGCTGATCCTTGGCCTGCCCGAGCCCGAGAGGGCGGTGTAGGTTGCCGACCTCCGCGACGGTTCTCCTCAGCACGGGATGTCCTTCCGAGGACGGGTGCCTTCGAGCGCCTTCCTCAGTCCTTCGACGATGCGGATCACGTCGGTCCAGGTCTCAGTGGCCAAGAGAGGGTCCTTGTAGAGGAGTCGCTCCACGACGGGACGCAGCTCGTAGCACCAGTACATGGCCATGAGAGGGTTGATAAAGAGCTCGCTCCCTTGCGTCCTCGCCGTCGAGTGATGGTCTCCGAACTCGCCCCGCACCGCAGCGGCGATGGATGTGTTGACGATGCTCGCGTGCCCTGGTGCGAGCTGGGTCGCGAAGTCTACCGCGGAAAGATACTTTCGCACCTCGTCCTGGGTAGGCAGGAGCGAAAACGCGCCCAGGAAGGCGCCGCTCTTCGTAAGAGCCGCCGTGTTCTCGAGGAAGTGGGCGTGACACACCCCATGAAAGGCATCTATACCGAAGCCCAAGCAGGCGAGATAGGCCTCTATCTGGCACCCGTCGAGGGCAAGGAGAGAGGCCACGTCCTCGTGTGGCGTCCCGAGGCCCGCCTCGTCTCCGCGCATGAGCGCGTCGGTACCGCCGTCTACCAGAACCGCGACGTCGATCGCCTCACGGTCAATCAGGGTACGGTAGGCTCTCATCAGGGGAGCGACCCCGGTTCTCTCCAGGCAGTAGACGGTAGTTGGAAGCCCCTGAGGGCGCAGCCAATGGGCCAAGTAGAGTTCCGGAAAGTAGCGACTCGCCGAGGAGCACGAGTCGTCGACCGCGACCAACCCTTCGCAGATGAGGTCGGCGCCTTCCGCGGTCCGCGGCGACGCGAAGGTCAAGTTGGCGAGTGAAACATGCTTGCCGAGGCTTCGAAGGACCAGGGCCAGCGGGAGGCCGCAATAGATATCGAAGCC
>JBCBRU010000064.1:0-22558 GCA_039819565.1 Myxococcota bacterium
GAGCGGGCGACCGCGGTTGGGTCGGGCCGTCGGGCGCTCCCTCGCTCGACTTGCACTCGACGCTCGAAGCCGCCACGTCTAGTCCCCTGTCAGGATGAATCCTTACATAATTCGCGGGCGCTTTTCGCCCCAGGCGCCCCCGCCGGCTTCGCCTCTCGTCGGTTGCATATTGCCAAAATTCGCCCTTCTCACGTGAACGCCAGGGGCGAAAACTGCCTCACCACTTATGCAACTCGTCAACCTGACAGGGGACGAGTGTACCCTCCTCGGTCGCGTATGCCCCATACGTTCACCTCGTCGTCGAGTCGTTTCACGAAAAAGTCTGCCTCGACATCGCCATACAACTCCAAATCGACGGGCCGCTAGCCGCGCCGCTTTACTTGCGGGATCACGACATATGGGAGCGCGCTGTCGGCGCGATAGTTTGGACGACCGTCGAGGCACCGCTTCTTCATCGATGAGTCCGGGGTGCGGTTTCGCGACGACCTGAGCTGGACAGTCCAGTCAGGGCGAACGCCGGGCGTGCTTTCACGGGGTTCGAACATTGACGCGTCGAATTTCGGGGGGAGATGCATAACCCGGTCTTCGATGTCTTCACGCAGCGCCAAGCGAGCGAAGGGCAACCCCGGGAACGAAGCTCGCACGCGACCTCGAGCTCCGCGCCAAGTATCCGGAGCCGTCGTCGTACTTCTCCTCGGAGCATGCTCCTTTGGTTTCGAGGCCGACGATATCCTGGAAGCGGGTGAGTTCGAGAAGTCCCAGACGCGCCTGAGCGCTTCGACGGGCGCGGGCGCCCAAGCCGAGGTCCCAGAATCCGGCGCTGGCGATCAACGGCTCGTCGAGGAGGATCAAGCCGCGTGGAAGGACCCCGTCGATAACTTTGGTGCGTTCAGCCAGACCGTTCCGCTGACCACGCCCCCCGGCCCCAAGGGGGCCAGCCCCTCCTTGTCTCTCAGCTACAGTAGCAACCACGGCCTGGGGATAGCAGGGATGGGCTGGAAGGCCACCTTTGAGAATACCATTACCCTCAACCCCGAAGACGGAGTGCGGATGAGAGGGGTTCGCGGCGAGTTCGACCGCTATCCACACAAGTCGAGGGTGGAGCGCTACGTCTCCCCCTTCGGTCGAGTCGCTGTCTCACCCGAGCTCGACTTCGTCTTCAGTCCTACCAACGACCTCCAGATCGCTCCCGAGGTCGGATTCAACGGACGAAGACACTTGGGGGGAGATGTCTCCGCGTGGCGCGTGACCTCCACCGACGGGACCACGTACAAGTACGCGACGACGACCGACTCGATCACGATGGAGGACGACGGCACCGGGTTTCGGCGAGGCGTCGCCTGGCATCTCAAGAAGGTCGAGGATCGCTTCGGGAACACCCTAAGCTACTACTACGAGAAGCGTGATCGAACGGGTAGATACCGGTACCCATTCGTACGAGCGATCACCTACGGCGCCGACGCCGGTAGTGGGGACGGCTACCTCGTACTCTTCGATTACAAGCCTTCCAACTTCTTTCACGAGAGCTGGCGACTCGGCACTGCGATGCATGAAGGTGCCGTTCTCGACAGGGCATGCGTGTACGCCGATGCTGCGATTTCCGCGAGCACGGACAGCGGTGGTATTCAACGGTGGGATCCGGCTGGCGCCGGCGCCGGGGTCCCCCTCTACTGCTATGAGTTTGAGTACGATTTCGAGAGCAGCTCATCGAATGATGACTCCTACACCGGTCGCCCGCTTCTCCTTGAAGTCAAGCAGGTGGGCAGCGACGGAAGCTCCATGCCTCCCTGGAGCTTCTCCTACGCCCACCAAGGCGAGCAGTGGGCTGAGGTCCTCGACCAGTCTCTTCGCACCAGCGGAACAACCTTCAGAATGCCTGAGGTTCATGCTGCTCAGCTGGACCAAACCACGCAATCGGTAGCCACGCTGGGGGCCGCCGCGAGCGGACACGAGACGCACCCTAACTATCTGTCCACCGACCTCGATGGTTCTCGGCAAGCTGCCCTCGACCTCAACGGCGACGGTTTCATCGATATCATCCGAGCCACCGAAGGCTTTGGGAAGCCGTATCGAGTGTGGCTCGGTCGTCGAAACGGCGCTTTTCAGTACACCGAGTGGCCCAACCCGCTCGCTTCCCTTCAGCCCATGGACCTCTCGGTCGGGGCCACGAGCCACCCGAGACCCTGGAGCATGTGTTGGGACGAATCCTGGGCGAACCTCCACTGGGCCTGGGCCGGTACCGGGCGGGACCCGGGCGGGCTGGGTTTCACCCGCCCGCTCACGGAGGCGGCGGATCTGTGGCGAGAGCACTACACCGGCTCAAATAAAAATGATGAGGACGAGAGCCTCTACAACCCCTTGGGGGCCTTCGACTTCCTGACCGGAAACTTCTATGCCCCTTACCCTTCCGTAGGAACGAAGTACAACTCGCCCCTCCTTGCGGACGAGTACAACGAACTCCAACGCTTCGGGGCTACGGCCAAGGAGGCGACGGTGGACGCCGCCTTTCATCCCGCGGTCTCCGACTGCGAGCTCACCGGCAACGTTGACATCGACATGTGCTGGGGCGTTCGCAATGGCATCTCGACGTCGGGGCGTATCGGGCGGGACCATCAATGCTTCGATCAGCCCGACGGACGATGGTTCACCCAGCAGGACCCACACACCTCCTACAGCCTGACCCTTTTCGACTTCATCGACATCGACCAGGACGGCTTCGTCGACATCGTCTACGGCGCGGATATCATCCGCCGCGCCGAGGACGGCCAGCTCCGCAACGTGCCTGGGGGCGCGAACGATTGGTACGTCGCCCTCGGTACGGGGAGCGGCTGGGAGAGGCCGATTCGCTGGCACGTGCCTCAGGCGCAGCAGGGCACGCTCGGTACCCTGATGGGGAGTCAGCTGCTCGCGGCTCAAACCACCAGCAACACCACCCCCGTCGGAGGGTCAGGGCTGGGTATTCAAGCTTGTACCGGCATGATGGGGGCCGGCGTCACGCCCTACCAAACCGGCGCCGTGGCGAGCACCGTGTCGAAGATACAAATGGCCAGGGGCGGCGTATCGGCCTTCGTCGAAGGTGGCTTCGGCGGCGTCGCCGATTACGGCCTCAATACGGTCGTCGGTATGGGCATGGGCATGGGCATGGCGCCCTCGACCTCGGCTTGTATCGGCCTGGCGATGACTGAGAACGGGGTCAAGGCAAAGGTAACATTGCCCGTCATCGGCAACATCACCAGTGTCGACGGTGACGTCCAGCGCTCTGAGTCTCGACAGCCCACGGGACTCTTCGACCTCACGGGAGATGGTCGACCCGACAAGGTGTTTGCGGTGTACCAGCAATCGAACGGTGACCTCAGCGACGCCGGGGAGTGGGTTGTACTGCGCAACAACGGAGAGGGCTTCGACGATCCATATGTCTTCCCCTTCGAAGAAGTACCTTACACGGCAACTTGGGACCCGACTAACGGTACGACGCTCGTTCGTGACGTTGTCAGTCTCCATCAAACCGATACCGAGCACTGGACACAGAGCAGCCTCGTGCACGTGGGAGGTCTCTTCACTCGGCATCACGGCATGACTCACCAGAACGCCGGACTCATCGACATCAATAGTGACGGCCTCCTAGATCTGGTGGCCATGGACGCCGTCTCCGGGGCCGACTGGAACGTCAGCATCAACGCGGGCGGCGAGTTCACGGGTCGAAAGCCGTGGTCGATCGGTGCCTCCTCCAATGCCTGTCGCCGTCCTGACGAATTCGCCCTGTCTCGGAGCACCTACGCCAAGTACGAGCAGGAGGGATACAGTCGCCAGGTCCAGGGCGTCATCGATGCCAATCAGGACGGCCTCCTCGACTACTGGTACATCGAGCCCACGTACAATTGCGACTACATTCCGGGGAGTAACGTAAACCTCACAAACACCTGGATGGACCTCGCCACCCCCTTCTCATTGCCCTCGGGCATCGGGGTGATGGTTGCCTTGAACAACGGAGAGGGATTCGACTCGCCGGTCTCTTGGCTTCGGGGAAGTCACGCCGTCGCCCTGGGGGGGACGATCCAGCGCGAGTATCGTGCCGATAAGCGCGTCCTAGGAGGAACGAAGCCTCTATACCCACCTCGCGTTCTGGCCCGAATGGCCGTGGCCTCTGGCGACTTCAATCACGACGGAACGCCAGATCTGGCCGTCCTCAACGAAAGCACGGACCCAGGCCTCATGGTGAGCGGAAGCGCCGCCCCTGAGTATCAGCTTTTTGCACTCGGCGTTGAGCATCCCGATGTCCTGGTGCAGGTCGGACTTCCGCACGGCGGCAAGGTCGATGTCGACTATCGATACCGTCGAAGCATCGGGGGAGAAATGGGGCGCGGGCAGTGGGTTGTTGACACCGTCACTCGCCGCGACATCGATACCACTCGGACGGTCAGCGGTACCGACGTGGTCAGCACCGTCTCCTATCGGTTCTCGGATGGGAAATGGGACGGCAAGGAGAGGCGCTTCCGCGGATTCGGGACCGTTTATACCGCCGGCGAAAGCGAAGATGGGGGTTACACGATCAGCCGGTATCACCAGGAGGAAGGTTTCGAGGGTTTGCGGTTCTGTCGAGAGGTGCGTCGAGGGCCGGCCACCGGAGGTACCCTTGATCTCGTTGACGCCGCGATCGAGGGTCATCACAGTCACCCTCTTGCGCCCTCTCCCGTCCTTCGCAGCTCGAACAAGCCCTCGCCGCCCTCCCGCGCTCGGGCTCCCGAGCCCAGCGCCAACGCCACTTTCTCGTTCGGGTACTCGAGCGTCGCACTGGTCTCCCATGCCGGTCCGCGTGCGAACGACCCCGAGTTCACGAGAGTCGCCCCCGGACTAAGCTCGCTCGACCGCCTCCGCACGTCCGTACCTGTCGCTTCGCAGGTTGGGCAGGACAGCATGGCCCGAAGACCCCGTCGCCTCCCTCCAAGCCTCGATATCGACGACCGCGACCGGGTGGACGACCTCTACCAGCGGCAGCCTATCTCGGTACTGGACTTGGCCGAGAGCTCCTGCTCAAGAGACTCCGATCCTGGCGTACCCATTCAAAGGGAGTACTCGTTCTATGCCGACCTGAGTGCGCGCGGAGAGGTCATCACTCCGCGCGTCGTCCATGAGAGGACGCGGCTATGGAATCATAGCGGTACCGAGACCGAGTACACCTTTAGCACCTTCGAATACGACGCTCGCGGCAACGTCCTCGAGCGTGTCGAGGGACGCGACCCCACCAAAGCCGACGACAACAGAGTTTCAACTTTCGAGTATGTGAATCCAGGTCCCAACGGGGCCGTGGTGTCGCTTCCCTGCCATTTCACGGTCGAGGATGGCCAAGGCGTCGTCCTTCAGGAGGAGTTCTTCGGCTACGACGGAGGCGCGGCCGGAAACTGCAATACGTTGATCTCCGCGGGCCTCATGACCCGACATCGACGTCGACAGTCGAGCACGACCCACATCGAGGAGACTCGCAGCTACGGTAGCTTGGGTCGACTGACTTCGCGGTCCATCGGAAGCATGAGGACCGACTACACCTACGACAGCAAGCTGTATTGGCTGGTCAAGGATACCACCGTTCACACCTCCAAGGTCACTGCGGCCCCGAACGTCACGGATCGGCAGTCCTGGAGCGAGCCCCCCAGCACCCAAGTCACGTCCACCCGCTACTTCGATGGAAGCCAGTTCGGCCAGAGGCATCTTTACGGGCTCCCCCGAGAGACCTTCGACGCAAACGGAGGAAGGACGACCTATACGTACGATCGGCTCCGTCGACCTCTCAGTATGACGGAGTCCGGGGGGTCGCCGACACGACCGTCGCAGCGAATCTCCTACTTGATGAGCACCCGGCCTCATCGGGTGAGGACCGAGGTTCTGATCGACACCCAGCGATTTGGGGGCCGCTACGTATGGAGCGAGACGAGCCTCGACGGATTCGGCCGGGTCTACAAGACGGAGAGCAGCGCGGCATCGAACATGTCCGGAGCCACGAGCGTGGTATCCAGCGAGTCCGTCTTCGACCTGAGCGGTCGCGTGGTCCGAGCGAAGGGGGCGCACTTTCCAGGCGATTCACCGCGCGAGGTCGAAACGACCTACGACGCCCTCGGTCGCGTCACCAAGCTGGTGGGCCCAAACGGGGGACGATCTACGTCGACCTACTCCCATGCGGGCGTCACGCGGGTCGATGCTGCGGGATACAAAACCTACGTCGAGGATAGCTATCTAGGAGGGCCGCCGTCACTGTTCATCGAGTACGAGGGCGCCGCTCGATACCGTTCGACCGCCCATCGATACGACGCCTTGGACCGTCTCGTCGAGAAAGAGGACGATGGCGGCAACGTTTGGAGCTGGGCCTACGATCTCGCCGGGGCTGTCGTGGCCGTTAGCGACCCCGATACCGGTCGGCGGACCAAGCTATACGATACGATGGGGCAGTTGGTGGGTACCTATTCGGGAACCCTCAGCTCGACTCCCACCCCGGGCGAGCGAGCTCAAACGCTCGACTACGATAGTGGGGGCCGAATCGTCAGACTTCGTTCGTTCATCGACGCCTCGTTGAACGGTAGCACGATTAGCGGGACCGACGACGGGCTCACGGTGTTCTACTACGATAGCGCTCCGGGAAGCCTCCCTGGCTCGACGCTGACGTGCAGGGCGGGCTTCCATGCGCCGATCGGCCGTCTCACGCGGACGGATACCTACGAGCCCGTCAACAACGTCTTGATGCTCGTGAGCAAGAAAGAGTTCTGCTACGATATTCGCGGCCGTATCACGGCGATGAATCACACCATCTCGGGGCGTACGTATAGCTTTAGCTATACCTACAACGAGATGGGTCTCCGGACGACGGAGATCTATCCCGACGGAGATGTCGTATCCTACTTCTACGATGATGCCGGAAAGGTCATAGCCAGTGAAAGTAGCTCAGCGGGCGCTCTCCTCAACTCCGTGCAGTACAGCGCTCAGGGCCTTCCCGCGTATCGAGTCCTCGGGGACGACCAGGTGTACCAACAGTGGTGCTACGAGGAAGGGGCCGGACTGGTCCCCCGGCTGCGTACGACGATCGCCGGCGACCAGCCCGTCTCGGGGAGCTGCGGAGACCTTGGGCGGGGCGGCGTCGACAACGTCTCCGTGAGCGGAGGGGGGCAGCTCTATCTCCATCTTTCCATCGACGCGGATCTTCGGGCTGCCACGACCCAGTGGACCGCGAGCCTTGCGGACCCCACGCTTCCCGCCACCCAGCCTCTGGTGCGTACGGTCAGCTACAGCGAGGATGGGATCGGACGGCTTCAGGGGGAGACCTTTGAAGGGGTCACGCAGACCTTCGCGTACGACGCCCAAGACAACATGGTCAGCGGCTTTGGGGTCTCATACTGCTCGGGCCGTGACGTGTCGTGTGCTGCGGGCGCCGCAGTATCGGGCCCCCATCAGCTCAACTCGACGACTGGGGGAGATCTACTGTCCTATGACGCTCAAGGGAATGTGTCGCGCTGGGTCTCGTCGACGGGCGTACCCTATTCGTACACGCGAAACTACAACGGCCAGGTTCGCACGCTCGCACGCTACAACGGGACCGCTGCCACCATCCACAGGGGGGTCGACGGAGACGTGGTCGCGAAGTTCGCGACCACCGTCGAACACTACCCGGGGGACGGTTACCGAGTACGGAACTTCGGGGTCAGCAACCGTGTCGAGCTGAACTATGGGCCCGCCATCCGCGACGGAAGCCAGGTCTTCTTCCGGGTGGCCACCCGGGGCGACTCGACCGGAGTGCTGGTCAGCGCTGCCAATGGCGATCCTGTCCAGGCTCAGACCTACGGTGCCTTCGGAGAGCTTCGAGAGGAGCATCGGTCCGGGAGCTTTGCCACGGACCAGCTTTGGCAAAACAAGGAGCTCGAAGACCAAGGCTACGACGCGGACGACCCCGTCTACGACTTTGGTCCGCGCAGCTACGCGGTCAACCTAGGAAGATGGCTCACCCCGGACGTCGTCCAGGCCGACGGTCTGAACCGCTACGCCTACGTGGGCAACCGACCTCACCATCTGGCGGACCCGAGCGGGCGGGGGGGCGTTCCCTTCGACAACGTCGTGGCCCAAGATTCGCTATTCGGTCACCAGTTTGCGTTCCTCGACGACGGGTCCGTGATGGTGAAGCTCAACAGTACCGTTGGGCAGTTCCCGTTCCCCAACACGCGCGAGGATGGATGGGCGCCAAGCCCCGAAGGCTTCTACGAAGGGATCAGAGAGCAGGACGAGTTCCTCGCATCGGGCGTGACCTTCATGGAGATCATGCTCCTTCCGGAGGCCATCTTGACCCTACCTCGCTTCCTCTATTCCGGGTTCAGAGCCGTGGGGCGATGGGGTCGAGGCGGAGCGAGAGTGGCCAAGGAAGCCATGGAGGCTTGCGCGGGGGGGGCCTGCAAGAACGTCTGCTTTGTAGCCGGCACTCAGGTGCAGATGTCGGACCGTTCCGTGCCGATCGAGGATATCCGCGTGGGCGACCGGGTTGCGGTCCACTCGGGTGAGACGTACACGACGGAGCACCAGACCTGGGTCCGGGTCGCGGCCAAGCTCCGTGACAGCCGCAACCCGCGCCACGTCTACAACGTCGAGCTCATCCGACCTGAGTCCGAGTTCGTATCGGATATGGCCTGGTCGGTCGGAAGTCGCGTCCCCCTCGAGCTCGAGGGGCTCGACGCGCGTGGCGTGGCTGAGATCGAGGCAATCGAATACGCCTACTCGATAGCCGCGCCACCCGGACAGCTCGTGACGATGACCGTAAATCACCTCAACGATGATGTTTACGAGATTTCGTTCGCCGAGGGCGGAGAGCCCATTCGCCCTACAGGTCTACATCCGCTATACTCCTACGACCTCGATGATTGGGTACGTGTTCGAGACCTTCGGGTCGGGGAGCGACTGCAGACGGCTGAGGGTGCCGTCACGATCGCAGCGCTGGAGAGGGTTCGTGGCCTTCATAGAGTCTATAACCTGGAGGTTGAGGGGGACCACGAGTATCTCGTCGGTGAGACGGGGGTACGGGCGCATAATACGTGCGGGAAGGGTCTGACAGGCAGAGGTTGGCAGTTTAGTCCAGCAAGGGATATCGATTTGCGAGGCGGAGCCTCGCACCTAGATGCTCTGGACGAAGCGTTCCGCCGAACCGGAGTTCCGCGTGAGCAGTTTGAGGTGAGCCGATGGGGGAAGACACTGCACGGAAAGAGTGTACCCGTAGAGTACAGGGGGCCGGGCGGAGCTCAGGTGAACATGGATATCCCATCGTTGAACAACGTCCGGCCTGATGGTTCGCTGGGAATGGGGCCACACCAGCCCCACATCGGCTATCAGACTCCGGGGAGAGGAGCGGCGCGTGTGCGAGGACACATCTTTGTGGACAACGTCCCCGCGACCCGGTGACATCTGTGCGCTGTAGCGATGAGCTGCTGCGTGCTTGTGGCGTTCTAGGGGTCGATGCACGCCTGATTGCCTCGGCTGAAGCCGATCGCTATAGATGTGATGTGCTAAGACGGTTTCGGCCGGAAAGGACTTCGGGGCACCTGGCGATCGGTCGCGATATAGTGTGTCTGCCGACAGACGACTATGAGTTCAGGCTGGGGGGTGTGCTCCCTGAGAGACCCGTCCGGCTCTTTTTCGACCAAGACGGCCCCGACCGGCGGGCTGTCGTCGAAGTAATGGATGGGTCCCGCCTCGGAGAAGTCATGGAGGAGAGCTTCGGGATGGAGTACTTCCTGTCCAACGAGGAGGCGTCGCTTCTCATAGCCGTGAACTGGTATGCGATCGAGTTCGCCGGAGAGGCGAAGGGGCTTCATGCGCAACTCTGCCAAGCGAGCCAATGATCCGGCCATCCTTCGGTTAGGCCTCAAACAAGCGCTCGTTAGCGCCGGATCGGGAAGGAAGCCTGTCGTGGGCGTACGGTAACACGGGGGCGAAGCTCTCCATGACCGACCTCGGGTCGGTTCCCGACTCCTCCACTTTTTGGCTCATGAGTGTCCTCCTCGATGCGGATCTCGAGCTCAGAGCATGTGGGCTTCCGGGCTATGTAGACTCGGCAAATCTCCAGAATGCATGCTGCCAGGGGTTCCACGCGAGGATTCGGAAGATGACTTTGCGGCTGGTTCGGACATCTGAGCCTGTGGGTCTCGAATCGTTGATACCTCCTGGTTCCAGCCACTTGGCCGGGGTGCCATCAACCTGGAGTTGAGCCATGCTCGTGCTGGATGGGCGACCTGCTCCGAGTCTTCGCAAGGTTGATCACCGCCATCTGGCGGTTGACCAGGCCCGGCGGCGTGAAGGCGCTCATGGCCGAGATCTCGCTCCCAGGCAGCAGCTCGTTGTCCTCAATCGCGGGCGGAGGCGTGGTCTTCGGCTGAGGGCGCACGATCGCCTGGTCTTGGGCCTGAGCGCGCTTCATTGGCCCGGCACGGCCGGGGTGCTCTTTGCGTGCGCCGAGAAGCGATACGGCGCGAGCAGGGCCGCCCTGGAGGCTTCGCGGGTCCGCGCTCGGGAGGCCCGGAGCCTTCAGCTGAGCGGCGACTTCGACGGGGCCCGGGCGGTTCTCGAGGGGCACCGAGAGACTTTTGGGCCCGAAGCCCAGGGTCTCAAGGGAAAGCGCGTCCCGGTCTAAGAGGACAATGATGGCCAGGTCAGCCTTCGAGAGCCGCGGTTCATCCGGGCGATTTCGTCGACAACAAACTCCTCGGGGGTGTCCTCAGCTTCATTCGGGCCCACCCAGCATGAGGAGGACAACGGGCCGCTGGAAACAGCCGAGACGCCGCGAGAACGCCGATTGGCTCGAAATCGGCTCAGGAATGCCTCCAGCTAGCTCGACGTACGGATGCGCGGATGCGGTCATTTCGGGCAGACGGAAACCGGACATTTCTACTTGTTGCCGACATGGCCCTGGCCGCCGACGCCGCTCCTACCGAGGCGCCTCGAGGGCTGGAGGCTAACGCTAGGGGGTCCCGCCCCCTCGTGACCCGAGGAGGCTAACGCTAGGGGGTCCCGCCCCCTCGTGACCCGAGGAGGCTAACGCTAGGGTTTCGGAAGCCTTGCGTACGCTATCCTAAAAAAAGAATCGCCCTCTCGTTCGTTATCTTAAACGGACCCTATTCTTTTAGGCCGATCGCCTTCGTTCACGACGCCCGACCCCCTAAGAGAACCGGCCTTTTTGAGAATCGTGATCAAAGAGGGCTAACCTTTGCTCCGAGCGTGCGTTCGACGTTCGAAAAGGCCTAACGGAACCGGGGTGGGCGTCGTGCCGCCAAGGATCTAGAGACTTTCGAGCCGAATCGCCCGACCCCACGACGTGGTCGAGACGACCGGATTCATCCTGTTGGATGCTCTGGGCCCAGAAGGGAACGGTAGAAAGGAATCAGCGCTGAAGCACTCGGATGAGGCTGTAGGCCCGACCGCTGAGCCCGATGAGCAGCGCGCCGGCGAAGGTCAACCCGGTCGAGCCGCCGTAGAGCCCCGCCGCGGCCAGCATGAATCCCACCCCCTGAGCCCCGCGCACGGGAACTCTCGTGGTGAGTAGACTCGGCGGCCGCCCACCCCCGTGCTGCCGATAGAGATAGTCTACGATGTCGCCCGACTCGGGCAACCAATCCCCGTCGCGCCGATTGTGGAGGACCGGGGCTGTGCCCCGTCCCGTCGCGGCCCGAAGCGCCCCCATGGCCTCCGGGTCGGTAGTGACCTCCCGCTCCGGCACGGTCAGGTTCAGATCTCGGAGGGCCACCCGGACCCGAGCGCACCACGGACACCCCCTCCGGACGTAGAGCACGTACGGGACGGTCGATGGCTCCGACATGGCTCAGGCATCCCCCCGGTGCCGCCGCCAAGGCAAGGCCAGGGAGGCGGAGCGCTTTCGGGGGCCGGAGGACCCGAGCTGCAGCCGGCGTTGACCAAGGGGCAAGATCACCTGCACGACGAGGCTATCGAGGCGCTACGAAGCCTGGACCACGAGCTGTCCGAAGCCCGGAGGGCGGCGTCTCTCGGCGGAGAGGTGGGCAGCGCCGAGGCCTGGCGAGTCGCGCCGTCGCCGTCTTCGGTCTCATCATCACCCCCTAAGCGGGCGCGTTGACTCCATCCGTGACGAGCGGGAGCGTCCTCTCGATGACGCCACCGGTTGGGCTGACCTTGGCGCTCCTCGTGAGCGGCGCGAACCCCGAGGCCCTCGTCGGTCGAGAAGCCCTGCCCTTTCCCTTCGAGAGCTACCCGTCGTGGCTGGAGTTCATGGCGCGGGCCCCGGACCCAGCTCAGAGACCGCCGATCGTCTCCGAACACTACCCACGCCCCGCCTTCGAAGCCTGCCGTAGGAGAGAAGGCATCACTGCCGAGCGCCTCACCTACCGCAGCGGTCCGTTTGAGGTCCGGGCGCTCTTCGTTCGGCCCGAGACCAGAGAGAGGGTCCCTTTGGTCGTCTTCCTGCATGGCGGCGTGGGCCGCTGGGGAAAGATCACGACGCTGGACCAGCTCGAGTTCTGTCGCTGGGCTCGGGCCGGGTTCGCGACGCTGGCCCCGACCTTCCGCGGCGAGGGGGGCAGCGAAGGTCGTCCGAGCCTCGGAGACGGGGAGGTCGAGGACGTGCTGTCCCTGCTCGCGGTGGCCCGGACGCTGCCCAGCGTCGACGTGAAACACACCGCGCTGGTGGGCTTCTCGAGGGGCGGCGCCACCGTGTACCAAGTGCTGAGACGAAAGTCCGACGTCCGCCTCGCGGTCATCATCGCCGGTCCTACGGATCGACTCACGGATCCGCGCCGCGCGGAGTTTCACGAGCACGTGTATCCCAACACCGTGGCGGGCTACGCGCGGGATCCGGACGCAGCGCTGAAGAAGCTCTCGGCCATCCATTGGCCGAAACGCCTGCTGGCGTCGGTGCCTCTTCTCCTCCTGCATGGCGACGCCGACGCGCGGGTGCCGGTCTCCGACTCGAAGCGCATGGCCCGAGCCCTTGAGAAGGCCGGACGAGACGTGCGGCTGGTGGTCTTTCCGAAGGGCACCCACAGCCTTCGCTACCACTGGATCGAGGTCCGCAAGGAGATGGACACCGCCCTCACCCGGCACCTCGCCCGCCCGAAACACTGACCAGCCTCGAGGAGAGATGGGCAATACAAGGCCCCTTCCCCTGTGCATCAGCGGCAGACTTCTGCAGAGCCAAGATGTCTCGGACTCGCCTCGCGGCGATCCCGTCGATGGGGATTTCTTCCGCATTGACACCATACGGTGTCCCGGTACCATGGTACCGATGGAGCGGGTGCAAACCGGAATACGCCTTGAGAAACGACTCCTCAAGGTCCTGAAGGCGCTGGCTGAGCATCTGGATATGTCGGTGGGCCAACTCATCGAGGGTATGGCGCTTCATGCGTTCGAGGATGTCTCTCCGTTCACTCGGGAGACTCGGGATAAGATCGAAAGACTCAAAGCTGTGTACGAGTTAGACCTCACGGCCGCGGACAGTCACAACATGGGAGGGCCAGACGATGGAACGGCGTAGCTTTCTGAAGAACGGACTGGTGGCCAGTGCAGCCTGGGCTTCGGGGTGCGTGAGTTCGATCAATGGAGCCTCGAACCCTCTCTATTGGACGAATGCCAGAGGAGCGTTCCCTGCCCGAAGGGGACGAATCAATCTTCTGAACTCGGGGGGCGGCGCGACCCCCCGCGCTGCGCTTTCGGAGTTAGCCCGCTACCAGGGCTCGATCGCAGGCGGAGGCGCCTATACGGACCCGCTACTGGCATCCCTGAAAGAGAGTGGGTCCTCCGCTTCGCTACGGACGAGAATGGCTCAGACATTCGGATGCCGCGCGGATGAAGTCGCCCTCACCCGCAATGCGATGGAGGGCCTGGCCATTGGATTGCTAGGCGTCGACCTTCAGCCCGGCGATGAGGTTCTGACGACAGATGCGGACTATGATTCGTGTCTAGAAATTCTGCGGCAAAGGTCAGCCCGTGACGATATCCGCGTGAAGGTCATCGACATCCCTATGCCCTCCGCAGACGATTCGGAGATCGTCCACGCCTTTGAGGAATCCTGCACGGATCGCACGAAGCTCATGCTGCTTTGTCACATGTATAATAAGAATGGTCAGATCCTCCCTGTTCGGGATATCTGTGGCATGGCGCGAGCTAAGGGTATCCTCACTTTGGTGGACGGCGCTCAAAGCCTTGGTCACATCGACTTTAGAATCTCTGATCTAGGGTGTGACATGTTTTCCGCGTCGCTTCACAAGTGGTTCTACGCTCCGCAGGGCACTGGAGTCTTCTTTGTTCGCCGCAGTAGAATCTCCTCGGTGTGGCCGATCTGGGCGAGCTGGTCCGGCAAACCGGCGACGAGCATTGAAAAGTTCGAAGACTATGGGACGGTCTCGAAAGCGGTGAGTGCGAGTCTTCCATTGGTGTTCGACTTCAACGATCGAATCGGAGCCAAGCGGAAGGAAGAACAACTGCGCGAGATTCGAGATATGTGGATCCAGCCCCTGCTGGAGACCGGTCGAGTTTCACTGCTGACGGATCTCTCTCCGTCCAAGTCCTGCGCTATCACGGCGTTCACCGTCGAGGGCGTGGACCCTGACGAGCTTGCTCGGAGAATGCTCTCGGAGCACAATATCTATATCGGCTCGATTCACCTTCGGGATAAGCCGTCCTTCGTCGGAAACTATCTTGCCGCAGACCTCACAAACTCATCGGCCGACATTGAGCGCTTCCTCAGCGGATTCTCCGCGATCGTGGCGTAGAGTACGCGGCGAGGGCGCAACCGAACCTCCGGTCGGAACGTCGCATCGTGATGCGGTCGAGGCCGAAGGACCGGCCTCTTCTCATCAGTCATCCCACCTGGATAGCGCAGGGCTCAACGATCAGTCCGACGGCGTAGCGCGAGTACGTACCGTGCGGAGACGAGCTGGCGCTCCTGTCTATGGTGTCAGGTCTCAAGCGCCGCTCGAGTCGCAGGGCTAACTATCTGAGCGTTTTCACGCACAGTCCCTGAAAGGGGCGCATTGATGGCCTTGGGTCGACGCGCTTCCCTATCGCCGTACGTGCACCCAGCCGGAGCCCTCGACGCGCGTCTTGCAGCGGCTGAGATCGAAGACCCCACAAGCCACCGAGCCTTCGAAGACGTCCTCGTACCCTCCCTCGGGCCAGTAGAGAAACTGCCCCCCGTCGCCGTCGAGGATCAGCGCCCAGCCCGATGCCGGGTGAAGTCTCACTTCATCGGGCGGCCCCAGCCTCGCCTCGACCTCGGCGCGGGTACTCTGCGTGGAAAGGAGCGGGAGCACCGCCGCGACCTGGCCCCAACGCCCCTCCCCTGACCGCCAGTTCTCATCCTCGAAGCCACCGCCGCTCGGCGGGAGCGTCTCGGTCCCGCGCACGCCTCGCACCTCGACAGCTCCCGAGATGAGAACCTCCAGGCGTGCTCCCGGCGGCCCATCTCGGAGGCTGTAGATCAGGAGCGCATGCCGGTCCGGACCCTCGACGTAGTCCAGTCGGAGGGCCTCTTGCCCCTTTTTGGGTAGGCCCCCGACGCCGGCTCGGATCGTCTCGGCCGACGCGCCTTGCGCGAGGCCGAACCTGAGCGCCTCGGCCGCCGGAGCGAACTCAGACGCCACCTGCCGCAATCGACTTCGACGCTGCTCCGCACCCGGCTCCGGTTGGCACGCGGCCGCGAGCAGCACCCCAATGAGCCAAGGGGGGGACGTTCTCGCCACCACTAATCTCCGTGCTGAACTTCGTTGAGAAGGTTGGTGAACTTCTCGACGCGGGGATCATTCGGCTGAAAATCGCGGAAGGACCACCCGTGGGTCTGGCTGAAGTAGTGCTGCACCTGATTAAGGTACTCCGCCGTCTTCTCTGGCGTCCACCGCGTCGACCCTCCGACCCCAAGGCGACGGTTGAGCTCCTTGCCCAGCTCCTGACCGTACTCGTTATTGACCATGTCCGCGTAGTTATCGAGCGCCTGAGCCTCCTCACCCTTTCCGATCTGTCCGGTGATCAGGGATGGCTGGTCGCGCTCGTGGAGATCGCCGGCGAGGTCCGCCGCGCTCTCTCCGTAGAGGGTTGTCAATACCGCCTGCCCGAAGACGTGGAGCATCATGTTCTTGATGGCGTCGTGCTGCGTCAGCTTTTTCCCCCCCGGGCCTCGGTAGGGCGTCGCTCGAGGCTTGTCGTCGATGTTGTCGAACATCGCCTCGGAAATGCGCCCGAGTGCAGATCCCGAGTTGTTCTTCGCGACGTAGCTGAGCTTCTCCGTGTTCTGAAGGGCGGTGCGGTGCCAAGCCAGTCGCGGGTTCTCCCAGGCGAAACCAACCATGTCACGAAGCCCCCAATCCGCGGAAGCCTTCTTCGCGCTCTTGAGCTCGGCCTCGCCAATCAGGTCATCCGAAAGGGTGTTGGTTTCGCTGAGCCCTTCTTTGGAGTGCCCGACCTCGACCTCGCCGTCCCGATAGGTGATGTCGAGCTCCTTCTTGAGGTCGTTGAGGGTCGGAAACTCGGAGGTGACGATCGGCCGCCCGGGATTATCGAAGGTGGGCACAGGACGAATGAGACCCACGAGGGTCCGATGCGCCCGCCCGGCCGGAGTGGCTCCCGACTCGATGGTGTCTCGCTTGCCGTCCCGGTCGACGGCGTCGAGCGCCTTGAACAAGGCTTCGGCCTCAGCGTCCCCGCGAACGACGCCGTCCCCGTTGAGGTCGGCGCGGCCGACGTTGACGCCCTTGAGCTGCGCATCTCCCTTCGCATCCTCGAGACGGATCTGACCACCCCGAAGGTCTTGAATGAACTGTTGCCTCTCTACCTTGGCCATGACGCTTCATGTATCGGCGGACGCTCGGCGCACGTTTCGCTCCAATTTCCGGTTTGTATCGGGTTCGATGGTTCCGAACCGAGTTCGAAACGCGCGTGCGCCCGCGAACCTCGGCTAGGATTTCGGAACCTCGCCCGGGTCCTCAGGCTGGTAGCGAAGAATATCGCCAGGCTGGCATTCGAGATACTCGCAGATCTGCTCGAGCGTTCGAAATCTCACTCCTCGAACATGGCCTCGCTTCAGGAGCGACAGGTTGGAGGGGGTGATATTGATGTGGGCGGCGAGCTCCTTGGAGCTCACGCGTCGCTTGGCCATGATGACCGCGAGGTCGACGACGATAGGCATCACACGAACTCGGCGTTCTCGGCTTCGAGGCGACGCGCCTCCGCGAGGAGTCGAGCGAGGGTGAGTACGGCCAGGGAGGCAACGAGGCCAAATCCCGCGCTGCTCCCGATCTGAAGCACCAGGCGACCTTGCCCGGCAGGCGCTCCCACGCTCAGCACCAGGCCCGTGAGGAGAGGCACGAGAATCGATGCCCCGCTGGCCAACGCCACCCATATCGCGAAGCGCGCCAAGGCCGATGTGAGCTGGACGCTGAAGCGCCCCGTTTCGGATGGAGCTGCGGCCGCCACACGTCGAAGGCCACGACCGAGAAGAAGAAGAGACAAGGAGGCGCAAGCCACGGGCAACAGGGCGAGCGCCCGTCCCAGCCGCTCCTGCCAAGGAGCGATGTGGACGAGAGAAGAGAAACCGAGCGAGGAGAAAAGGACCTCGCTCGGGGCCCGCACGACCGCGATGCCGGTGAGGAGCGGAAGGGCCAGCCCCATCCCCAGCGCCGCCAGCGACGCCGTCCGGGCCAGCCGGGAGAGCCTCACGAGTCCCCCCGAAGCCAAGGAATCAAGCGCCGCTGAGCGATTTCGAAGAACTTACTCTGTTCCTCGGTATCGTTGTAGGCGTGACCGGTGAAGGTGATGGTTGCATCCAGCTCAGGAAGGGCGATGGCATACTGGCCTCCGTTTCCTCGGGTCTGGAAGGACCGAACGACCCCGTCAACGACGGGCTCGAGCCAAAACAGATAGCCGTACCTCGGCCCCGGCCGGTCTCGGGGAACCAGGGAGGTGTGAGGCCTTAGCATAGCCTCTACGTACGGCTCGGAGATGACCTGAACATCCCCGCTCCGCCCCTTCGCCATGGCCAGGAGGAGAATCTTGGTCAGACTCTCGGCCGAGATCTCGAGGTGCCCCCCCGCGTCCGTGACCGACTTCGGGGCCTGCGCAAACCTCGCCAGCTCAATCCCGAGCGGTGAGAAGAGCCACTCCTGTGCCACTTCAGGCAGCGCTCGCCCGGACGCCCGAGCCACGATCTCCCCGAGAACCACGACCCCCGCCGTGCAGTAACTAAAGCGCTCACCGGCCGGCTCGACCGCCTCGATAGAAAAGAAAAACCGGAGCCAGTCCGACGTGTCATACATCTTCTCTTCGTTGCCTGGGGACTTCGAGTCCCAGTCATTACAATCGAGCCCACTCCTCATCGTGAGGAGGTCTTCGATGGTTAGGCGACGGGACGACCAGCTGGCGGGGACGGTCATTTCCGGGAAGAAGTCAGCGACCGAAGCGTCGACGCCGGTCAGCAAGCCTCGATCGATCGCCCCCCCCACGAGCAGAGCCGTCACCGACTTCGTGCTCGAGCGCATGTCGTGAAGCGTCGTCGGCGTGTGCGGCGACCGCCCATACTCCGCCACCACCTCCCCTGCCTTGGTGACGATCAAGCTGTCCACCCGCAGCGCCCGTTCTCGGATCTCCGCCAGAGCCTCCGGCCAAGGTTCAGGGGCGAGGCCGTGGGCCCCGAGCTCGCCGCGGGGCAGGGGCGAGCTGAGCGGGTCCGGCGTCGGTGGGGACGCGCAGCTGGCAAGGCCGAGGAGGAGCAGGCCCCACGCTAAACGTTGGATCATGATCTCCTTCTACCAGAAAAAAATTTCTGTAAAACAGAAATTACGACTCGAAACGAGTGCACCCTCCGTGGAAAGCGCGCCGAGCGGCGCATTCCGCTCGTGGCTCATTTCGAAACTCGGCTTTCCTCCGCGAAGAATTTCGCTCAAGCGAAGACGCGGCACGTCGATCTCTGCGCGGTGTGAGACTGCCCTGCGTCCAGCCCGTCACCTTCGGGGCGCTGCTAGCGCTCTCAGCTTGTCTCGGTGACGAGAACGACGAACTCCGCCTGGAAGCCATCGATATCTCGCCGCGGGTGGTGCAGCTCAGAAGTAACGGCGTGACCTTGCCCGAGCAGCGATTTCGGGTAGAGGGGGTCTACCAAGGCGGACGTCGAGAGGACCTCACAACCACCGCCACCTTCGCCCTCACCAATGCGGCACTGGGCTCGATGAACGGTCCTGTCTTCAGAAGCTCCGGCGCCGGGGGTTCGACGTCGGTGTTGGCCGACGTCCAGGGCTTCGTCGCTCAAGCGCAGATCGACGTCCTCATTCCCGAGGACCCAGACACGGACGTTGCCGGGGCACTTCCTGCCTCTCCTGAGGCCGTGGTGGACGGAGCCATGAACGATGCCAGCCTCGAGGCTCCCGAGATCGCCTACCCCGCGCCCGGCACCATGATCCCGCGAAACATGCCGCCGATGGAGATCCACTGGGAGCACAACCTCCCCGACGTCAACGGCAGCCCGCGCTTTACCGCCTACGGCTATAACTACGCCTGCCACGAGCTCCCGCCGCAGGACCGCTTGGGATCCCCCACGTCGGTGAAGACCGTCCCCCCTCCCATCGCCGACCCTCAGGAGTTCTTCCCTCACACCGGACTCCGCTACCGGCCGCGTATCTATACCACCAGAATCCTCGTGCCCGCCTCGGGCACCTATACCTTCACGGTCGAGCACCGAGACAGCGTCCTTCTCGAGGTTGCGGGTCAGGAGGTCTTGCGATGGCAGGGACGCTCCGGGATCCGCTCGACCTCCGGCACCGTCAATCTCACGGCCGGGAGCGTGGACTTCGTCATGACCGTGGCCGTCTGCGGCCCGGGCTATGACCGCGGAGAGTATCGGGCGGCAACTTATGACCGACCGGCCGTTAACCGCGACCCCAATCACGAGCTCAAGGTGTTCTGGGAAGGCCCATCCCTGCCCAAGACCTTCGTGGAGCCCCAGGCGGACGTGGTCACCTCGGACTACTCCAGAAGCACGCCAATGCCGCAGAACGAGGCGGAGATAGAGCCCCTTGCCATTAGTACTTGGCAGGGAAACCAATCCACCATCCCTGGCTCGCTCGGTGCCCAACAAGCCCGGATCATCCGCGGGACCTTCGGGGCCCTCACCGACGGCGACTATCGCTTTTCTCTCTACGCCCGCACCTTCGCTCGGCTCTATATCGACGATCAGCTCGTCATCGACAACGGGCGCCCCACCTCCTACCGGACGGACGAGGCCACGGTCTCTCTGACCCGCGGCTCCCACTCCTTCCGGCTCGTGGTCATCGCCTACCGATGGTCGAGATTGCGTCTCGAGTGGGCCCCCCCTGGACAGACGGACCTTTCGAGCATGGAGGCCCAGGATTTGGGCACGCCGGACCGCCCCTTCGTGCTCCCCAATCCGCAGATCTACCAGGTGAGGATTCTCGGGACCGAGGTCGACATCAAAGCTCACACCCGCTGTCGTCGCCTGCCCGGAGGGTCCTTCTCGCACTGCTACTACGAAGTCCCGCCGGGCCTATGGGCCCTCATCACCGACACGGAGTCCGGGACAGGACAGCCCGTGCGCGTGAGCGTGACCCGGGTCGATGAGACCGACAACGTGAGGTCGACGTCACTAGACACGGAGCTCACGGTGGCCGCGGCTCGCGTCGACGGGGCCGTCTACTATTGGGATACCAGCCAGAGGGGCATTCTCCGGACCACCTTCGGCTCCGCGGAGCCGCCCGAGTACTTCTGGCCAAAGCCACAGGGCACGGACTGCGGAGGGTGTCACGCCCTTTCTCCGAGTGGGACCCGCTTGGCCGTGGGCATCGTACCGGGCGTATCTCAGATCATTCAGACGGACTTCGACATCGTCGACATTGCCGCACAAGCCCCGCTCTTTAAGAACGCGAACGGCGTCACCGTCGAAGCTCAGCGCAAGGCTTCCTTCTTCGCTTGGAACCCCACGGGCGAGGAGTTCGTGGCCACCCTCGATGGCGATGACGTCCTTCGCGTGCGGGCCGCGGACTCCGGGGAGGAGACCGCCGTGTTCGGAATGGGGCTTCGAGCCACGCACCCGGATTGGGCTCCGGACGGGCAGACCATCGCCTTCATCGACTACTCGGGCGGCAACGGAGCTCATCCCGAGCGAGGTCGAGTGATGCTTTCGACGAAGAGCTCGGGGGCGTGGTCCAACCCTCTGGAGGTAGCCGCCCGCGAGAGCGGAGTGACCTATACTTCGCCTTCTTTCGCACCCACTTCCGACTTCATGGTCGTGGCCCGTAGCCGCTGTTCTAATGGTCAGGACGGAGGGAGCGACTGCGACGGCTACCTCGACTTCTCCGGTCGCCTGAACGCGGTTCGCAGAACCGGCGGCGCCCCCATCGACCTCGTGAACGCGAACGCACGAGGTATTCTGGATCGCTCGGACGGTCGACTTCGATACTCGTATCCGAAGTTCGCCCCCTTTATCGACGCGGCCAACCGTGACGGCAGCGGACGGGTGACCTGGGTGATGTTCTCGGCGCGACGCCGCTATGGCGCTCGCCCCCGCGGCCAGAACAACACCCTGCTGTGGATGGCGGCTATCGACCCCGATGCCATCGCTCGGGGTGAGGATGGAAGTTTCGCGCCCTTTGTCTTTCCCAACCAACTCATCGATCGCTCCAACCTGCACGCCTTCTGGGCTCGTCAACTCATCACGGCCCCCGTGGATCCGACCGATCCCATGGCGTGCCTTCCGGAGGGTGCCGAGTGCACCCCTACCGGTCAGTCGTGTTGCAGCGAGCTACGTTGCGAGCTGGGAACCGGGACGCGCACGACGTGCCTGGCACCCTTCTGAGGCTTCCTGACATGAAAAGCTACGTTCCTGCCACTCTGCTCCTCGGGGCCTTCCTTCCTTTCGGCTGCGACTCATCCGAGTGCTCTCGGCTCTCGGACTGCGCTCCCGACGGAGTATGTATCGATGGGCAGTGCGTCCTCGACGCCCCTCCACCCTCGGCGGGGGACGCTGGCGTATCCGGTCCGGCGACGGACTCCGGAGTTGTCGATGCGGGGACATCGGACGCCGGAGTCTCGGATGCCGAGACGTCGGATGCCGGTACCAGCCCCGGAGTGGAGCTGGAGAGCAGCATCGAGGTCGAATGGCTCGAAGGGGGATTGGGTACCCTTCCCCCTCCCCCGGGTCAGTCCACGTTGACGCTGGCGAACCGCTCCGGAGCACGTTTTCAGGTGGAGGAGCAAAGCTGGAGCGCGGGTTCGACCACCTGCATCCTCGCCCGGACGACCGTGGTCCGCGGCGAAGTGGTCCCGGTCGAGCTGGACTCCATGGAGCTGTTGGTCCCCAACAGCCCTCTCGCGCCCTTCCCCTTGGCCGTGAACGCGGTGTTTTCGACCCGGACCGTCCCGGCCGTATTCGACAGCTACGACAGCCTGGCCCTTGCTCTCGCCGGCTCCAACTTCGTTGAGGACAGGGAGGCGGGCCTGGAAGCTGCGGTCCTTCCCACCGTACCGGCCCTCGAGGGGGTTCGAGCTTCGCCAACGGCTCTCCTCACCGCCACCA
>JBCBRU010000065.1:0-22280 GCA_039819565.1 Myxococcota bacterium
ACTCCTCGTCCTCTCGCTCTCTCCCGCCTGCACCTCCCGGCTCACCGGGAACGAGGGCAACTTCGAGTTCTCCTACATCGCAGACGACGCGATCGAGGACTTCAACAAGCCCATCGCGCCCGGAGCCTCCCTCGACATCGAGGTGCGCACCGTGGGGGACCGGCGGAACGTGCGGCTCGACGCCGTCATTACGGATCCGAGCTTGTTCGAGGTCGTCGAGATCCTGGGCAATCGATTTACCCTGCGCGCCCTCCGGGAGGGCAATGGCCTCATCGAGGTCGAGGGCCAGGCCACCGGCGAGCCGATCCTCGGGGACTCCATCAACCTCACGGCGCGGGAGCCGGACCGAGTCCGCCTCTCCCATACCTGCGTCGAGGGGAGGAACGGACTGTACCTCACCGGGCAGAGGATCCTCGTGCCCTTCGAGATGGAGCGCTCGAACGGTCAGCCCGTGATCGGGTACGGCCGCTACCCGGTCGTCATCTCCGACTCCACCTTGCTCACCCTCGATGCTTCCGTCAGAGCGCAGGCTTTCTTGCATCTCGACACCGGCCTCGAGCCCGGGCGGGCGGAGATCCTCTCGGACCTGGACCCAAGCTCTCTCGCCGTGGACATCGTCGCTCCCGACGCCATCACGGGGTCTGAGATCTTTTTCGATCAGCTCATCGAGACCGACGTGGGCGATACGGACCGATACTTCGTTCTTCCCACCTCGGGAGGCCAGCCCATCTGCCAGGCCGCGATCGCGAAGTCCGTCGTCTCCCTCACCCCCGAGACCTGCACCGCCTTCGACAGCACGCCGTCGAGTGAGGGCCCGGAGCTGGCCTGGCTCGCGGTGACCGGGGTGAGCGCCGGCACCTGTGAGCTCTCCGTCAGCTATCCCACCGCTACCATGGGCGGAATCTCCACCACCGTGACGATCGAGATCGCGCCCTGACGCGAAAGGGTGAGGCTCCGCTCCGGGCACCGCCGAGGCGCAGTGGACAACCCTCTCGCCGTACTTAAGCTCACCTCGTGCTCGCGAGGACGAAGCCGTGGTGGAGGACCCCCCGCTTCGCCATCCCCATCTTCCTGCTCTACGCCTCCTTCGCCGCGATCGCTCTCGCCGCCTACTGGCGGTCCCATGACTGCTTGGAGTGGAGTGACACGGGACGCCTAACCTGTGCAGCTGCGGGACGATTCGGAGGCACGGTGTGCGTGTCATCGAAGCAATGTGTTCGCTGGCGGGAGTAAGTTGAGTCACTCGGCTCCATTTCGTCGGGGACGCGTCGGACCCCGAGTCTAGAGCCCGTGGGGTGGGCCCGCCGGATTCCGCTGGTGGCCTGCGACCTCGGACCCTCAGAGTCCAGGGTGGGCCGAGGAGCTTCGATGATGGGCAATAGTTTCAAGCTTGCGACAGTAGTGTTCTTTTCTGCGGCCCTAGGCTGCGGCAGCTCCATCGGGGGCCAGCTCGACGGGGTCATGGACGCGGGAGCCGCCCCCGACGCAGCCGCCGAGGTCGACGCCGGACTCGGGAATACCCCAGTCGCCCCCGACGCGGGCCTCCCCGGCGCGCCTACCCTCACGAGCCTCGTCGCCGGCGAGGACCAGTCGGCCATCGTTGGCGAGGCGGTGGCCATCCCTCCGCGGATCCTGGTCACGGACAGCGAAGGGATTCCGACCCCAGGAGTCGAGGTGAACTTCAACGTCCTCGCCGGGGGCGGGTCCGTCGATCAGCCCACCCAGCGGACCGGGGCGGACGGCACCGCCGCGGTGGGGGCGTGGCGCCTGGGGCCCACCCCGGGCAGGAACGAGCTCGAGGGTGAGGTGCCCGGTCTCGCTCCGGTCAGCTTCGTGGCCACGGCCCTCCCGGACAGTCGCGGCTCCATGGTGGTCTTCGAGGGCAACAACCAGTCGGCGCAGGTGGGCACCGCGGTGCTCGTCGCTCCCTCGGTTCGGGTGGCCAACGCCTCGGACGCGCCGAGCCCCGGCCGCGAGGTCACCTTCCGAGTCGTCTCCGGAGGGGGCCGCGTGGAGGGTGGGGTGGTGACGACCAACGCCGAGGGGGTGGCCGCAGTGGGCGCGTGGGTGCTCGGGCCCAACCCGGGACCTCAGGTCTTGGAAGCCTCGGTGGAAGGCCTGCCTTCGGTGACCTTCGACGCCAACGCGGTCAGCGATGAAGATCCGGTGCTCACCCAGCAGACCTGGATCACCAGCGTGAACAGCCCCTGGGACCTCGCCTTTTTGCCCGACGGGACCCTGCTCATCACGGAAAAGGGCGGACGCATCCTCGCCGCCGACGCCGGCCAGCAGACCACCCGAGTTCTCGCCGAGGTCGATGACGTCGACGACGCCCGCCAGAGCGGTCTCCTCGGCATCGCGGTGGATCCGGACTTTTCGACGAATCGCTACATCTATACCTATGTCTCCGTCGAAGAGGGGGGAACCACCGGCAACAACATTCGTCGCTGGACCCTCAGCGCCGACGGAATGAGCCTCGCGCGCGACCGAGACATCCTCACCGGCATGACCTATGACTCCGGCGGCGCGCACTCTGGGGGTCGAATAGAGTTTGGGCCCGACGGCTTTCTCTATGTCACGACGGGAGATGTTCGGCGGCCGACGGTACCCCAGGATATGTCGGAGATGGGCGGGAAGGTTCTGCGCATCACGCGGGATGGGATGCCGGCGCCCGGCAACCCGAGCTGGGGCAGTGGCGCCCGTCCCGAGATCTTCTTCGTGGGGATTCGTAACGCCCAGGGCCTGAGCTTTCGCCCCCGCACCGGGCAGCCGTATATCTGCGAGCACGGTCCGAACGAAAACGACGAGGTCACCCCCATCCAGGGCGGCGCCAACGGGGGATGGAACCCCAACGACGGCAACGGAAACTATAATGGCTACACGGGGGCCAATATGACGGAGACCCCTGCGACCTTGCGCGCCGCCCTCGGCCTCTCGGCCGACCCGCAGGTGGTCTCGCCCGTCTACCGCACCCAAGCCTCCATCGGCATGTCCGACTGCACCTTCCTGTCCGGGCCGCAATGGAAGGCCTGGGACGGGGCGCTCTTGGTGGGGTTCCTGGTGGGGCGTCAGGCCCTCGTCCTGCAGCTCGACGCGGCCGGCACCGCCCTTCAGAGCGCTCCGATCGCGGTCCTGAACTCGGGCGATCGGCTTCGTGCCATGGTCCAAGGGCCGGATGGAGCGCTCTACATCGCCGTCAACGGCGGTCCGATCTGGCGCGTGACGCCCCAGTAGCCGGTCGAAGAGAAGCCGAGCGTCAAACCGGCACGGGACGCGCGACCGACGGCTCCGGCGCGTCCCGCAGGATGGCAGACAGCGTCCGGGCTCCCTGGACGACTGCGTCGGGGGTGAGGCGTGAGAACAGTCGGTTTGCGTCGGTGGCCCACAGCAGGGCCCCGGCACTGCGAGCCGCCCGCCGCAAAGGGGCGGACGCGACCGCTTCGGCGTGGGCAGCGGCGAGGTCGTAACCGCACGGCATGAACACGATGTGGTCGGGGCGGGCCTCAGCGATGGCGTCGAAGGACGTCGTTTTCGAGGCCGTGCCCGGCGCCGCGAGCAGGTGTCGTCCGCCCGCGCGCTGGACGAGTTCCGGCACCCAATGCCCGCCCAGAAAGGGAGGCGCGCTCCACTCGAGGGCGATGACGGTCGGCTCCCCAGACACTGGAGAAAGGGCTGAAAGCGCCGCCTCGACGGCCTCCAGCCTCGCCGTCGCTCGCTCCGGTCGAGCCAGGGTTCCGCCGAGGGCGCGCAGATCGGCGGCGAGACCCTCGAAGCTCGTACCCGAGAGGGTGAGCAGATCGGCGTCGTCGGGGAGGGCGCGACGGGCCTCATCCGGGGTGACCGCACAGACGTCACACACAGACTGGCCGATCACCCAGTCCGGCCGAAGCTCGGCGAGCGCCGCCTGGTCCGCGACATATAGGCTCTCCCCCGCCGCAAGCGTCGCCCGTACCTCGGCGTCGACATCCTCGGGAGCGACGGCGGGCGCCGCCGCCACCCGAGCCCGGGTCACGACGGTGCGCCCTGAGACCTCAGGATGGTCGCACTCGTGGGAGATCCCGCAGATCTGGTCCGCCAGCCCCAGGGATGCGACCAGGTCCGTCGCCGAAGGAACGAGGCAGGCGATACGCACGGCGCGATAGTAGAACTATCGGGCGAGACGTCCACCCTGACCCGCGGCCCCGGCCACTTCTTCGCGCCGCCGAAGTCATCCCCCACCGGAAGAGCGGACCACGGCGGCAGCGCGGTCGGCCTCGGCCTCGGTGTTGTAAAGGTGGAAGGAGAGCCGGGTGGCGCCGTTACGTTCGCTGACCACGAAGCCCGCGGCGCGCAGGGCTTCGGCGGCCTTCAGCTGGGGGACCCGGACGATGGCCGAGCGGGGCTCGGGGAGGCCCGCCCGCTCGGCGAAGCGCCGGGCGAGGGCAACGTTGTGCTCTCCGATGCTCGCCACCCCGACGCGCTGGAGGGTGGGCATGACCGAAGCCGCGCCCACCCAGCTCAGCCACGCCGGGGAGATATCGAAGCGGCGCGCGCTGTTCGCCAGCCGAAGCGGCGCCCCGTAGACGGACCGCCACACGTCCTCGCCCGCGTACCATCCGGCGTTGCGGGCGCGGAGGGCCTCCAAGCGCTCGGGTCGCACGCTCATGTAGGCCACCCCCCTCGGAGAGAGCAGCCATTTGTAGGCGGCGGTGACCACGTAATCGAGCTTGCTCGCGTCGAAGGGATGCCAACCCACCGCTTGGGTGGCGTCGACGAGGGTGCTGGCGTCATTCTGGCGGGCCGCCTGGACGAGGGCTTCGGCGTCCACGACCTCGCCGGTGGCCGACTGCACGAGGCTCACCGCGACCATCGTCGTCTCCGGGCGAATGGCGTCGATCAGCCCCTCGAGCTCCACCTCTCGCACCCGGAGCTCCCCCGCACGCGCCCGCTCGAGGATGGGGAAGAGGAGCGATGTAAAGTCATCTTTCGCATAGAGGACCTCCGAGCCGCGGGGGAGTGAGCTCACGACCTGCCCCACGAAGGGCGAGGCGGCGCTCCCGATGGCCACCGACTCGACCGGGACTCGGGTCAGCTCCGCGTACCCGCGCCGGGCCTCAGCCACGACCGCGTCGAACTGGGGGGCGGTCCACTCGCCCCGGGCCCAGCGATCCAGCTCCGCGTGCAGAAGCTCGATCATCGACCGGGGAGGGACGCCGATGCTGGCCGTGTTGAGATATCCCGTGCGCGCCGAGAACTCCTGCTGGAGCTCCTGGATGCTCAGGGCGGCGGTGGAGCTGGACGACATGGAAGCCCCACTAACATCGATGAGACGACGAGCGCCCCTCCATCAGGCCGGAGAAGCGTCGACACGCTCCGTAAGGTCCACCGGAGCCCCCCTTCGAGCTTCGGGAGCCCCCCGAGGACCGTTGCTCGTCACCTAGAGGCGTTTAGAGGTCGCTCTTTGAAACGAGCGATATCAATGATATCAACGCCGCTGTGGCGCAACTGATTGTCCGAAACCTTCCGGAGGAAATCGTACGAGCGCTGAAGCTCCGCGCTGCCGAGAACATGCGTTCGGCGGAGGAGGAGCATCGTGAGATCCTCCGCCAGGCGCTGGTCGCGCCCAAGCCCTCGCTGAAGAGCCTACTCGTCGCCATTCCCAAGGCGGGAGATGACACGGACTTTGAGCGCGAACAGGACGTTGGGCGAGCGGTGGACCTTTGAGCTTCTTGGTCGACACCAACGTCGTGTCTGAGCTCCGAAAGGGAGACCGTGCCCACGCCGGCGTCCGATCTTGGTTCGAGAGCGTCGACGACGGGGATATCTATCTGAGTGTTCTGGTGCTTGGGGAACTCCGCCGTGGCATCGAGCGACTCCGGAGGAGAGACGCCGTCGGCGCGGGGGCACTCAACGACTGGCTGAGCAACATCGTCAGCGTACATGGGTCCCGCGTCCTGCCGATAACTTCCGACATCGCTGAGTGTTGGGGGCGGATGAGCGTGGAGCAGCCCTTGCCGGTGATCGATGCGCTTCTCGGGGCGACAGCTCAGGTCCATCACCTCACTGTTGTTACCAGGAATGAAAAGGATCTGAATCGCACGGGGGCCGACGTCCTCAATCCATTCAGATGAGCTGAGCCGTCAGCATCCTTCGTCTCGGCCCGGAACGCGAACTCCCGTCGTCGTTCATACGGTGGCGGCGGAAAAGAAGTACTCCTTGAAAGGCAGGGACGCGGCGCCGATGGCGCTGGCGTCGCCTTCGGCGCTGGAGGCGACGAGGCGGGGGAGGGCGCGGGGCTTTCCGCGGCGTCCGTCGTTGAAGATCTCGACGTGAGGGATGATGCGGCGGGCGAGGCTGGCCGGCATGCGCCCTCCTAGAACGATGGCCTCAGGGTCGAGAATGGCGGCCAGCGCCGAGGCAATGAGGGAGAAAGAGCCTCGCGTTTTGATGATCCACTCGTCGATGCCAGGCCAGCTGTCGTCGAAGTCTCTCAGCATCTCCGAGACGCGGAAGTGCTGCTCTCCATACTCGCCTAGGGTTTGACGCAGCGTCTCCAGGGAGGGATGCGGATAGGTGTTTCGAGGGAGGAGGAGCCCGATCTCTCCACCGTTGCCGTTACAGCCCCGCATCAGCTCGTGATTGATGATGACGCCGCCGCCGATAAAGGTGTCGACGAATAGGTAGGCGAAGTTTTGGAAGCTTCGGCCTACGCCGACCAGGCTCTCGCCTACCGCGGCCGCGTTGCCGTCGTTCTCGACCCACACGGGGAGGTCGAAGCGCCCGCGGAACAGATCGTCGATGGCTATGAGGGCCCAGTCATCGAGGGCCTCCGGGGTATTGTAGACGGCACCCGGACCGATGTGTCGGCCCGAGATGCTCACCCCGAGACCAAAGATGCGGTCTCGAGCGATATTCTTCTCTCGAAGCCACCCCTTCACGATGTCGTCCAGGTGTCCGAGCACCTCGTTTCGCGTCATGATCGGGAGATCTCGATGGGCTTCGGCGACGACTGCTCCAGAGAAGTCCATCAGGGCCACGGAGATGGCGTCGGTCATGATCGAGAGGCCCACGGTATAGGCAAAGCTCGGCACGATTCGAACCTCGACCCCAGGTTGACCGCGTCGTCCGCTGAGGATCCTCTCACCCTCCACCACCACGCCCAACGACAAGAGCCTCTTCACGATGCGAGAGATACTCTGCTGAGCCAGCCCCGTCGCGCGGACGAGGGCCGGCTGACCGATCATGCCGCGGCGCACAATCGTGCCCAGAACCCGGCGCTCGGAGGGAGAGGGGGGGCGGACGCCATGCGCCTTGAGAAACGCCGGGAGCTGAGTCGCTTCGTCGTTCACCGCTGCCGCAAGCAAGCATGCCATCACGGTCGTGCCCGAGGACAAGTTTCGATCCCAGAGCTCTGCTCGCGAGGCTTCTGGCCCTCATTTTTAGGACTCGCAGTGAGTAAAAATAAGCGAACGGGGTACCTCTAAACCCCCGGATAGGCCCGCTACACCTAATGCAATGCCATCACACTAACGCATGGCGTCACTAAATCTGGGTTTTTTACTCTAGTAGAGTACTAATATTGGTTGTAAAGGGGTGTAGGGAGTGGACGCACGGAGGGTCGCGATGGAACGCGGCTGGGATCCACCCGGGAGGATGAAGTGAGGAGAGCAAACCCCAAGAAAGGGCTGGTGATCGCCGTGGCGACCGCGGCCCTGATGACTTTTCAAGCTCCAGCGGGCGCACAGGAGACGCCCGCAGCCGAGCCTGCCGTCTCCGACGAGGCCGATGAGGCTTCCGTCGATGAGGCCGTCACCGACGAGGTGGTGATGGACGAAGCGTTGGGCGCGGACGTGCAGGACGACGCGCCGGCGCCGGAAGCCCCGTCCGGTGAGGCCTCGGAGGATGAGGCGCAGCCTGGCCTCCCCGGAGAGACCGGCGACGAGGTCGAGGATATCGTCGTCACCGGTACCCGGGTACGACGTACAGGATTCGGCACGCCCGGGTCTGTGGCCTCCGTCGGCGACTACGGGATTCGGCGCTTCACGGCCGGCTCCGGAAGTCAGGCGGACGTGCTGCAGAATCTCCCCGGCGTCAACGCCGAGGGCGGCGGCGGCGAGGTCGCCACCAACTTCCGGGTGCGCGGTCTCCCCTCCGGCGGGCAGTTCGAGTTTACGCCCCTTCAGGTGGACGGCGTGCCGGTGTTCAGCACCTTCGGCCTGAACTCCTCTGCCTTCGACTTCTTCATTCGTAACGACCTCGGCATCGAGCGCCTCGAGTTCAACAAGGGCGGCGTGGCCAACCTCTTCGGCTCCGGCGGCCAAGCGGGCGTCTTGAACTATATCTCGAAGACCGGGACCTATCGCACTCAGGGCTCGGCTCAGCTCGAGTATGCGGAGGGCGACCGCTTTCGCGGGGACCTCGCCATTCAGGGGCCCCTCTCCGAGAACACCTTCTTCGCGGTGTCCGGGTTCTATCGCTACGACGAGGGTCCCCTGGATACCGGCCTTCCCACCGAGGGCTTCTCGATCCGAGGTAACATCCGCCACGAGTTCGCGGACGCGAGCGGGTACTTTCAGATCAATGGGTCCTATATCAACGACCGCGCTCAGTTTTTCTTGCCGGTGGTGCTCGACGGGAAGACCCGCGAGCGTATCCCCGGAAACAACGGCGAGACCGTATTCACCCTGAACTCGAGCGACATCGCCGGAGTCACCGCGCGCACGCCCGAGGGGCTCACCAGCTTCGACGCGGGCAATGGGTTCCGGACCGTCGGCGGGCATATCTACGCCATCCTCGAGAAGGACTTCGGCTCCGGGTGGAAGCTCGGCAGTCGGCTGAAGTTCTCCGTTCTCGATACCGGATCCAACTTTTTCAACAACGGGGCCGGGCCCGGCAACGGCGGGCCCTTCACCCAGCAGGAGCTGCTCATGAGTCGAGGGCTCATGGGCATGGGCACGGCGAGCTTTACTTACGCCGAGACCGGCGCGGCTCTCGGGGCCAACGATCTCGTGTTCGTGAACCAGTTCAACGACCGGGAGCGGGACGCGACGGACGGGACGATCGAGGTCAACGTCTCCAAGGAGCTCGATCTGGCGGGGATGAAGCACACGCTCACCCTAGGCGGCTTCGTGGCCCGAGCCGAGGCCGACAACATCCAGCGCAACGTGCTCTACCTCGCGGACTTCAACAACAACCCGCGGCTCGTCAATCTATCCCTCACGGACGGCACTACGACGACGGAGGTCACTAGCAACGGCCTCCTCCAGGCTCCCTCCGGCTACGCAAACCAAAATCGCGAGGCCTTCCGCCGGGCCGTCTACCTCGCCGACCAGGTACAAGCCGGCCGCCTCCAGTTCGACGTGGGTGGTCGTGTCGAGGCTCAGACGGTCACCAACCGCTTCGAGGGGACGGAGACCGTCAACGGGCAGGTCTTCGGAAACGGGAAGTTCTTCGAGGGCGAGGCCACCGCGGTGGGCTGGGCGGTGGCCCTGGCCGCCTCCTATCTCGTCACCGACGACCTCAACGTGTACGTCACCGGGTCTCGCGGCTTCTTCTTCCCTCAGGCCCAGGGCACGGGCGGACAGATCACCACGACCGGAGACATCGCCGTCTACGAAGAGGAGCCCATCCTGCAAGCCACCCTCGGAGCAAAGTACAAGTACAAGCGGCTCTTTGCCGGATACGTTGAGGGCTTTTTCACCGGGCTTCGGGACCGCAACACCGTCCAGTTCGCCGACAACTCGACCGAGCCCACCGTCATCCGAGAGTCCACGGATACCTTCGGCGTAGAGTTCGACGGCCGCCTTCAGCTCAGCAGCTATCTCCAGGTGACGGGAAACTTCATCTTTCAGACCCACTCGGTGACCGAGGGGCGCTTCGAGGGCAACGAGCTGGTGCGGCTCCCTAACTTCATTTCGAACGTGGGGGTGATAGGGAACTTCGCGGGCTTCGACGGCGGCGTGTTCTGGAACTATAACAGCAGCGTCTTCGCGGATCGCGGAAATGGCGTGCAACTCGGTGACTTCAGCATCGTGCGTCTCGATGCCGGGTACTCCCTGCCGGTGGGAGACGCCGACAATCTGCGCCTCAGCGTCAACGTCTGGAACCTCCTAGACACCCAAGGCTTGCAAGAGGGCAACCCCCGCGGAGGCCTCGAGCAGACCGCGGAAGAGGATGCCCGTTTCTTCACGGGGCGGCCCATCCTGCCTCGGCGGGTGACGGTACGACTGACCTACGACTTCTTCTAGTCGCAGGTTCCTGTCAGCCTGGAGTCCCACCATGAACGGAACCGACTACACCGTCATCGTGATCTATCTCGCCGCCATGGTGGGACTCGGGTTCGCCCTGAGAAAGCAAAGCTCGGAGCGGAGCTTCTTCCTGGGGGATGGGAGCCTGGGCTGGTTTCCCCTCGCCCTCTCTACGATGGCGACCCAGCTCTCTGCCATCAGCTTCGTCTCGGCCCCCGCCTTCGTAGGTATTCGCGAAGGCGGCGGCTTGAAGTGGCTGACCTACGAGTTCGCCGTGCCTCTGGCCATGGTCTTCGTGATGTTCGTGATTGCCCCTGCGCTCTACCGAGCGAAGGTGGTGAGTATCTACGAGTATCTCCAGACCCGGTTCGGGTGGTCCACTCGCATGCTCATCAGCCTCTGCTTTCAGGTCGTACGCTCCTTCAGCACCGGCATCATGATCTATGCCCCGGCCCTCATCCTCGAGGCGGTTCTGCAAATCCCTACATGGGCGTCGATCCTCGCGGTCGGCCTCATCGCACTCACCTATTCGTCGGTGGGAGGGATGGAGGCGGTGGTGTACAGCGACTCGATCCAGATGGGTCTCATCTTCGTGGGGCTGCTGGTCGCGGGCGCCTTCGCGCTCGATGCCCTCGGGGGCGTCGAGGGGCTCATGGCTCGGGTGGATCCGGCCCGTCTCGTGGCCGTGGACGCGGGCTCCTTCGGCTTTGACGGCGATGCCTTCGGCCTCCTCCCCATGGTCTTTGGCGGGTTCGTGCTCTACGCATCCTATTACGGCTGCGACCAGACTCAGGCCCAGAGAGTCCTCTCGGCCTCCAGCATGGCTTCCGCTCGCAGGTTACTCTTTACGAACGGACTCCTGCGTTTCCCCCTGGTGCTGCTCTACTGCACGGTGGGCCTCCTCGTAGGCACCGCCCTCACTCAGTTCCCCGACTCCATGGCTCGCATCCCGCCGGATCGGCCGGACTTCATGATGCCGATCTTCATCGTCGACCACCTCCCCCACGGAGTGATCGGCCTGCTCATCGTAGCCATCCTCTCGGCGGCCATGTCTTCGGTGAGCTCGGGGATGAACTCCCTCGCCGCGGTGACCCTCGAGGATCTCAGGTCGGTGGGCTGGGGGCCGAAGTCTCGGAGCGGGGAGCTCGCCTACGCTCGGGGCCTCTCCGTGGCTTGGGGCGTGGTCATGGTGGTTCTGTCCTTCTACGCAGGATCGATTGCGCCTACGGTGATCGAAGCTATCAACAAGGTGGGCTCGGCGCTCTACGGGCCGGTCCTCGGGGTGTTCATGGTGGGCATCCTCTCCTCCCGTCGCTCCGAGGCGGCGGCCAACCTCGGTCTGCTGAGCGGGCTCGCTCTAAACCTCTACTTTTGGCTGTTCGTCCCGAGTCTCTTCTGGATGTGGTGGAACTTCATCGGGCTCGGCGTCACGCTGGCGGTGACCCTCCTCGCGACGGCCATGCTCGGCCCGAGCGCCCGAGCTGACGCCGAAGGGATCGAGCCCCGGGACCGCATCTCCGGGAGCCCGGCTTTTCGCCCTCTCGTCGTGGTGCTCCTGGGCGCCTTCGTAGCCATGGTCACCGTCAGCTGGCTCATCCCTGGCGCAGCCCTGGGGCGGGGAGGCTGAGGATGCCGGCCCGGTACCGCGATCTGCTCCTTGGAGCGCTCGAGGCGGGTATCGAAGCGGCGCGCGGGGCCGAGAGCCTCATCCGGGGACTCCCCACGGCTCCGGCGCGCCGCACCCTCGTGCTCGGCGCCGGAAAGGCGGCCGCCGAGATGGCCGCGGTCGTGGATCGACACCTCGCGGGGGCGGTTGAGGGCCTCGTGGTCACCCGAGAGGGTCACGGGGTGGTGCCTCCTCCGTCCCGCATCGAGGTGGTCGAGGCCGCTCACCCCGTGCCCGATGCTCGGGCCTTCGAGGCGGCGGAGGAGCTTCTGCGGCGGGCGGCTAGCGCCACCGAGGAAGACCAGGTTGTCTTCTTGATCTCCGGCGGAGGGTCCTCGCTCTTGTCCTCCCCGATCGAGGGCGTGACTCGAGCCGAGAAACAGGACCTTCATCGCCAGCTCGTCCGCTCCGGCATTCCGGTTCAGGACATCAACTGCGTCCGCCGACACCTCTCCAGGGTGAAAGGGGGACGCCTCGCCCACGCGGCTCGTCGCGCCGGGCTGCATACTTTCGTGATCTCGGACGTGGTGGGAGACAACCCCGCCGACGTGGCCTCGGGCCCTACCCTCGCCCAGGCCCACGCGCCGGACCGAGCTGTCGAGATCCTCCACCGCGCCCAGGTCTCGCTCCCCCTCCACGTCATGGCGGCCATGCGGCGCCAGGAGCCCGTCGAACCCGTTCCCCACCCCGTAGAGGTGATCGCCAGCGCCACCGATGCCCTCGACGCGATGCAGGTCTTCCTGCAGGAGCGCGGATGGTCGACGGTCCGGGTGGGAGATGCGCTCGAGGGTGACGCGCAAGGGACGGGGGCCGCCCACGCCCAGCTGGTGAAGCGACACCTGACGCGAAGGGAACCGCTCGCGCTCCTCTCGGGGGGGGAGCTGACGGTGACGGTCCGCAACCCCAAGGGACGAGGCGGCCCTAACCTCGAGTACCTCGGGGGGTTGATGCTCGGCCTCGGGGAGTTGGGCGCGGTCGAGGCCCTCGCCGCCGACAGCGACGGGGTAGACGGAACCGAGGACAACGCCGGGGGATACTTGGCTCCCGGCATGTACTCCGCGGTTCGCGACGTCGCCCCTGGGCTTCTCGAGCGCAATCTCTCCTACGATCTCTTTGAGAGGGTTGAGGGTCTGGTGGTGACCGGTCCGACCCGCACCAACGTCAATGACCTTCGGGTCATCCTCGTGAACGGCAGGTGATCATGAAGTCGAGTTTCGACGCGAGAGCGAAGGCCATACTTCAGAAAAACGATCGCGGTGGCTACACCGTGCCGACGGAGGGCATGTATCCCCATCAGTGGAACTGGGACTCGGCTCTGGTCGCCTTGGGCTTCGCGACCTTCGATAGGAGTCGCGCGGTCCGAGAACTAGAGACCTTGTTCGAAGGCCAGTGGTCGACGGGGATGGTCCCCCACATCATCTTTCGCGCGGACGACCCTCGGTACTATCCGGGACCTTCCGTGTGGAGAGCAGGGAGCTCCCCGCCCAGCTCCGGTATCTCTCAGCCTCCCGTTGCCGCATCCGTGGCGTGGACCCTGTGGCAGGACGCAGAGGAGCGAGAGCGACGCCGCCTCGAGGTCCTCTTCCCCCGCGTGCTCGCCTGGCATCGATGGTTTCGGGATGCGCGGGATCCCGAGGGGCGGGGCGTCGTGGTCACGGTGCATCCGTGGGAGACCGGGAGGGATAACTCCCCCGAGTGGGACGAAGCGGCCGCACGCGTGGACGTATCGGGCGTCGAGCCCTATCAGCGTCGTGACCTCGACCACGCTGACGCGAGCATGCGTCCCCGTAAGGATGACTACGATCGCTACATCGCGCTGCTGCAGTACGGGCGGGACTGCGGCTGGGACCAGGCGCGCATCTCTCGGGAGGGTCCCTTTCGGATGGCCGACGTAGGGATGTCGATGATGCTGCTGCAAGCGGATCGAGACCTCGCGGCCTGGGCCCAGGCCCTTGGATACCAGGACGCCTCGGCCGAGCTTCAGCGCGCCATCGCCCGCGCCGAGGCGGGGGTCCAGACCCTCTGGGATCCGTCGAGCCAGTGCTTCTGCTCTCGCGATCTCGTGACCGGTGAACCCACCGGGATGGTCACAAGCGCATCCTTCCTGGCCTTCTACGCGGGGGTGGGGCGCCCCGAACAGCATGCGGCCCTCTTTCAGCACTGGGACCGCATTGCAGACCGTGTTGACTTCATGGTGCCAAGCTTCGACCCGGAGCACCCCGCCTTCGACCACCTCCGGTACTGGCGAGGACCCTGTTGGGCAGTGGTCAACTATATGGTTGCGCAGGGTTTGGAGCGCCTGGGGCACCCGGACCGTGCGGTGCGCGTTCGCGGCGACACCCGGGCCCTGATTCGGGGGGTTGGGTTCGCAGAGGCCTTCTCGCCCGTCGATGGCAGCGGGACCGGCGGCCAGAATTTCTCGTGGACGGCAGCGATGTGGCTCGCGTGGGCGTCGGAGGGGCCGCTCGCGGGGCTTGGGCCCACCAAGCTCGCGCCTCGTCTCCAAACCTACGCCTGGGGCGACGAACGCTTCTTGCCGGACCTCCTTGGCGTCGAAGCCGAAGGGCCCGTCGCCGAAGCTTGGTACGGCGCGCACCCTCGCGGCCCGGCCATGGCCGAGCGCGACGGGGGACTTCAGCCTCTCGATCGGGTGCTCGCCGAGGTCGGAGAGGAGGTGCTCGGGTCCGAGGTGCAGCAGCGCTTCGGAGGCCTGCCTTACCTCATCAAGATCCTCGCCATGAACAAGCCGCTCTCGATCCAGGTGCATCCGGACCGGGACCAAGCGGCGGCGGGCTTTGCGCGGGAAGAAGCGGAGGGGCGCTCGCAGGACGATCCGCAGCGCTTCTATCGGGACGAACGGCACAAGCCGGAGCTCCTGGTGGCGCTTCGGACGACCTACGCCCTCTGCGGCTTTCGACCCTTCGAGACGATCCTCGGCGCCCTCGCAGCTCACCCTGAGCTTCGGGCTCTCCTCCTCGACGGAGCCTCCCCGGGGGACGTCGAGGCCCTCCTCCACGCCTACTTCAGCCTCCCCGACGCCGCCGTTGAGCGGGCCCTAGCCGAGCTTCTTCGTCGGCTCGGACCGGACCTGGAGAGAGGACGCTTCGGCCTCCACGAGCCGGAGTACTGGGTGGTTCAGGCCCACCGAACCCTTGGCTTCGAGCGCCCCGACCGAGGGCTGCTGTTCGTCTTTCTCCTGAGGATCATGGAGCTTCGGCCGGGCCAAGGCGTCTTTCTCCGCGCGGGTGTCCCTCACGCCTATCTCTCGGGAGCCGGGGTGGAGATCATGGCCAACTCGGACAACGTGCTGCGGGGGGGACTGACTCCTAAGCCGGTGGATCCGCAGGAGTTCCTTCGCATCGTGCGATTCGACGCCCGTCCCGCGTCGGTGCTCGTACCCGTCGAAGATCCCACCCGAGGCATCACGACCTATTCGGTCCCGGTCGAAGAGTTCAATCTGCAGCGCTTTCGACTCCGGCCTCAGGGCCCGGTCTTCAGGTCGGCGCAAGGGCCCGAGACGGTGCTCCTGGCCGAGGGCCACCGAGGGGAGAGGGTGCGGCTGAAGTGGTCAGGGGGCAGCGTCGAACTGGAGCCGGGTCGCGCCGCCCTGATCCCTCACGGCACGCGCTACTCCGTCGAGACGGACGCGGCCGCCCACCTGTTCCTAGCGTCGATCCCCCTCCGCGACGTGGGTTGGCTCGAAGAGCCGTGAACCTGCGCCTCTTCTGCAAAAAGCGCCTTTCCGTCGTGGGTTGAATCGGAATCGAAAGGTTTCGACGAGGTCCGACCGGCCTCGAATCTCGGGCGCGATCGTATGACAAAATACGTCATTCTTTCACGTTGTTGGCGTAAGAGCGGGGGCAGGGTCTGCATGCTACCCGGCTCAACGTGCGCGAGGCTCGTTCCCATTACGTCCAACCCGGTTGGCGCCGCGTTTTCGATCACTTCGGGGTCTCCCTGGAGGACACGTTGCGGACCGCCCAGCTGCCCCTGGATCTCCTCGAGGGTCCCGGCGCCTCTCTGTCCAATCAGGAGTACTTCCGCCTGTGGCGGACCCTCGAGGCCCAGGCCCCCGACCCGCGATTCCCGATCCGGGTGGCGGAGACGCTCACCGGCGACGGTTCCTCGCCCCCCGTGTTCGCGGCGCTGTGTAGCCCCAACTTCGAGGTCGCGGCGCGCCGGATCGCTCACTACAAGCGGCTGATCGGGCCCCTGGTGATGGACGTGACCCGCACCGAGTTCGAGCTCGAGGTGCAGTGCCGCTGGCTGGCCATGGCCGAGGTGCCCCCCGCCTCCTTCCTCACCATGGAGGCCGCCTTCCTCACGCGTTTGGCGCGCCTGGGCACGAAGCTGCACATTCGGCCGCTCGAGGTGCGGCTGCCCCAGCATCTGCCCGGGGCCGACATCGAGAGCTTCCTGGGCGTGCGGCCGGTCCACGGGGACATCTTCACCTTCGTGATCTCCGCCGAGGACGCCCAGCGGCCCTTCGCCACCGCGAACGACACCATGTGGCACATCCTCGAGCCGGCTCTGGAGCGGCGCCTCGATGAGCTGGCCCGCGAGGCGTCCATGACGGAGCGGGTGCGGACGGTGCTCGCGGAGCTCCTCCCCATTCGTCGCGGCACCGCGGAAGAGGTGTCAGCCCGGGTCGGCACGGGCGTGCGGACTCTGCAGCGGCGGCTCCGAGACGAGGGCCAGAGCTTTCAGGAGATCCTCAGCGCAACCCGCCTTCAGCTCGCCCGCAACTACCTCCAGACCACGTCTCTTTCGTGCTCGGAGATATCCGGCCTCCTCGGCTACCAAAACCCGAGCTCCTTCTCGCGCGCCTTCCAGAGCTGGACGGGTGTTTCGCCGGAGAAAGCTCGGTCGACCTCCGAAGTCATGCGGCGCGCGGGCTGAGCCGGCACAGGCCGTGACGTTCGCGTCTCGGTGCCCGCTGTCGGGACCGGGAAGGTGGTTCGGTGGAGGTTCGGCTCGCGGGTTGCTAGCCTGAACGGAGCATGCCGCTTGCGCGCGTCTCGATGCTCCTTCCGCTGCTCTCCCTTCTCGCAGTTCTCGCCGTCCTCAATGGCTGCTCCACCCCTGGAGCGTCGTTTGCTCGCCCCGTGGACCGCGCGCCCGCGCAGTCGAGTCTCATCTCCGGAGGGGCGACGATCCCGATCGCGTTCATCGCCGAAGGTGACCTGGTGGATCAGTTCGACCTCGAGGCGGTGACCACGGTGGACGAGGTCGCGGCCATCCCTTTCGCGGCCTTCGACTACGCCCTGTCCAACAGTACGTACTTCGGGGTGAGCGGGGCCTACATTGGAATCAACGGCCAGAACGTAGGGGTGGTCGTGACCCCCCGGCTCGAGATCGCGATGGACGAAGCCCAGCGGCTGGCCTTGGCGATTGAGCTTCCGCTGGGGGTGCTCGAAGGGGACGACGACTTTGGGGACAGCGTCATTCAGCCCTATGCGGCTCCGCGGGTGGGGCTTCGCTGGGGCATCCCCACCGGATTCGGGGGCGTCGTGTTTACGCAGCAGATCTCGATCGCCTTCATCAGCTTCGGGCTGCCGGGGAGTCTCGCCTATGACATCCCGATTCCCCTGGGGGACTCCGCGCGGCTCCATATCTTCCCCGAGTTCCGGTGGGATCCGCTCGTGGTGCTGACGAGCTTTGACTCCGACGACAGCATCTCCGGCTTCATCATGCCCCTCTCTGTGGGCGGATCCATCATGCTCGAGCTGTAGGGCAAGACGTTTCGAATTGGGGCGTCGAGGCTCGCAGGTCTCCCTTCCGCTGCAGTCCATGCGTGCTCCGTCCGATACTTCGCGGTGATGGGTTCTCAGGTTGGGGAGACGGAAGATCCAAAGGCCGTCCTGATCGCCGCGCGCGACCTCGTGGCGTCCGCGGTTGAGTCGGCGCTCGAGCGGGTCGAGCGGGTCGACGCGATCACCAAGGACGCGGCCGCGGAGCTCGCCGAGAGTCTTCTGGCCGTGGAGTCGATCGCGGCGGAGCAGCGGGCGCGCCTCGACCAGGCCGCCCAGGTGGCGCGCGAACAGGCCGACACGCTGGAGGAAACGGGGGGCGTGGAGGCTCTCCGCTACGCCCTCGAGGAGCAGGTAGAGTCGTCGACGGCCGCGGTCCAGGCGGTCGAGAAGCGGGTCTCGACGGCGATGCGGGTCCTCCAGTTCGAGGACATCTGTACCCAGATCCTCGCCGGAACCTTGGCCGACCTCGCGCGCTTGGCCGAAGGCTTCGAAGCGATGGTGGTCGTGGACGACGATCGTCCTCTGCTGGAGCGACTCGAGAAGCTCAAGGTTCAGCTCAGCGAGAGCCTGTCCAAGGTGCCGGATCAGAAGGACCTCGAGGCGGGCGCGAGCTGCCTGTTCTAAAGGGCGAATCTCTCGCCGCGCTCCGCGACCCGGGCGCCGGCGGCCTCGATCTTCTCCCGCGCCGGCCCGGGCCACAGGGCGGGATTGGTTCGGTTGAGATGGATGAAGCGAACCTTCTCTCTCTCCTCCGTCTTCCACTTGGACATCGTCTGCAATGTCTCCTGCATAAACGGGTGCGGGATGTCGGCCATGGCTCGCCCCGGGATCTCCCCATCGGCGTAGAAGGTTCCGTCCACGTAGGCGCGGTCCACGCGCTGCACCAGCTTTCGTAGGCGATCCGGACCCCAGCGACGCCATTTATCGATATCCGGGACGAAGGCGAGCTTGCGTCTCGGGCCGGTCACGACATAACCCACGGTCTCCGTGAGCTCGTCTCGATGAGGGACGAGGAAGGCTTCGACCTTGAGCTCAGGTCCCAGCCGGATACCGTCCTCCACCCCCTCGAGCCGCACATGGCCGAGGCGAAGGAGCAGCGCCCAAGGCTCATTGTCTCGGAGCAGAGCCCGCATGCGAGGCATTCCGTAGACGAGCACCTTCGGTGCCCCCATGGCCTCATGCCCAAAATGGAGCAGCCCCGTGTAGTGACCCATGTGTCCGTGGGTGAGGAAGATGCCGGCGAGGTCGGGGGCCGGGCCGCGCGGCGGGGCGGCGGCGTCGAGGTCCGCGAGCTGCTCGGGGAGGGCTGGGGTGGCCTCGAAGAGCCAGCGACGCCCCGTCGAGGGCTCGACCAGCCCCAGGCAGGTGGGGAGGCGTCTTCGCTCCGGCGTCCAGGCAGGTCCGGGGGGCGTCCCTGCCTGCGGTACGCCCGCGTCCTGAGCCACGCCCAGAACGATCGCGTAGGGTTCGGGCGCAGCCGCGAGGACCAGGCTGAGTGCGAACAGCATCGCCCCGAAGTACGCTTACCGAAGCCGCGTGCCCAACCGTTTTGAAGATCGACCGGGGGCCGCTGCTCACCGGGATGCGGAAGTTGGACTCTCTTTGCGAAAGGCCTCCGCGAGAACCTGCTCGGCCTGCTTGTTCAGTGGGTTGAAGCCGTGGCGGGGCTCGGACGCGGGATCGTCTGGGTCCGTGGGGATGACCCAGGCCATGAGGCCCCGCACTCCGGGGGCGGGCAGCCAGTGGGTCAACACCGCCGCCCACGCTTTGGCCTGGGAGGCTTCGTCCACCTGGGCCTCGATCTGCTCGGGCCACTCCCAAGGACGGACGTAGGAGAGCGGGCTCGAGCGGTAGCCGACCTCCACCACCAAAACCTCTTTGCCGGTGCTTTCCGCGAGGGCGCGGAGCCGTCGGGCCGTCTGCTCGGCGCCTCGCTCCGGGGTGGGGACGAGCGGGTAGTAGCCGTTGACCCCCACGAGGTCGACGAGGCTCCAAAAGGTGACGTTCTCGGCCTCGTCCCAGTTGGCGCTGTAGGTGAGGAGTCCGCCGTAGATCTCGCGCACCCGGCTCACGACCGTCCCCATGCGGACGAGCGCGAGAGGGTCGCTGCTCATCGCTTTGAGCTCCACCCCCACCGACAGCGCGCTTGCACCATGCGCCTCGCCGAGGGCTGCCGCGGTCCCCACGAAATCCGCGTAGGTCTCCCACCAGCGCTTCGCGCGCTTCGGATCTTTGAAGCTCACGTACCCGCGCCAGGTCCCGTCGTCGATGTACAGATGCGGCACCAGTACGGTGGCGAAGCCGAGATCGCGGGCGTCGTCCAGAGCTTCACCGACCGCCGCGAGCTCCCCCCGCGAGGCCCCCATCACTTCGTCCGACTGACCGTGGGTCATGCGACCCTGCAGAAGCACCCCGATGGTGTTCACGCCGAGATCGCGGAGCCGATTCATGGTTTGGCGCGCCGTCCGGGTGCCGTAGCCGCGGCGATCGTCCCCGACGGCGCGGAGGGTGGCGCCCTTCACGACCGCGGGAAACGCGCGTTTCTCGGGCGGGGGCGTCTCTCGGGGACCCATGGATGCAGGAGAGCAGCGAGCCGTGCTCGCGACCAGCAGCAGCAGCCCGACCGCGGCGCTCACCAGCCTCGTCACGGCGGGAACCGACCAGGCTGGGGGGGAGTTGGCAAGTCGACGCATTTCTTCCGGTCGACCTGACGGTGGGGCTTCGGCATCATCACGAGAAGTGAGAGCGCGATGGCTCATCGCGGTGGGATGGTCCGTCGCGGTTGCAGGATGCGAGCGCCCGGTGGCTCGGCCGGTCGGAGGCTCCATCGTGCTGAGCGACGTCGCCGCCGAGCCGGCCTTCGTGACCGACGGGGCTGCCTTCGACCTCGTCTTTCGGGTGCTGGGATCCGCCACCGACATCAGCTACGTGCTCGGCGGCCAACGGTTTCCCTGCGCCCCCCGGCTCCGCGCCGACGGACGCTCCGCTTGTCCCCATCCCGGGTTGGACCGAAGCGCGGTCGCCGAAGGACCGGTGGCGATCACGCTCGAGGCCACCGACAGCGGGGGCGAAGTGGCTCGCGCGGAGCTCTCGGTTACGCTCGATCTCACCTGTCCTCGGGCCCTGGCCGCCTCTCTCGACCCGTCGATCGCCTCACCCGGCCAGACCGTCACCCTCGAGATCGACGCCAGCGAGGAGCTGGTCGGTCCTCCTCGGGTCTCTCGCCTCGGGCGGGATTGGGGGCTCCCCACGGGGGACGGTCGCCGCTGGCGCCTGGACCGAGTCCTCGACTTGGCGGACGAGGCGGTGTCCGCCCCCGTCAACGTGGTCCTCGAGGACCGGGCTGGCAATCGCAATATTGATTGCGGCCAGGACGTGACCCTGCCGTTTGCGGTGGATCAGCGCGCGCCCTTCGTGGACGCCACCCGGGTCCTCGTGCGCCGGGATGCCCCCGGCCTCCCCACCGTGATCACAGCCAGCGCTGGCGCCTTCTCCGACGACGTCGCCGTGGTCGAGGTCAGCGTTCTCGACGCGGAGGGCGTATCCCTGGCCGCCCTGACCCCGCGGGAGGACGGTGGTCTCGACGCCACCTCTCTCGGCGTCCAAACCGAGACCCGTCTTCAGCTCGAAGCTCGGGACGGTTTCGGGCGGGTCAGCCCCCGCACCGCCGTTCCCGAGGAGTGGAGGATCTCCCTGGGCATGGGGAGCACGCCGGGCGTGGCCCTGCGCACCGGGGTGCGCCTCACTGCGCCCCCGATCGGGACCCGGGCCCTGCGCGATCGCACCGTCGAGGCGGCCCCCGACGTGGCCCGCGCCGACACTCGGGCCATCGTGGTGCGGGCCAACGTGGGCTTCGAGCGGGTGGGCTCGCTGCCGAGTTCATACGAAGACGTCAACCGGGCTTACGTGGGCTACGAGCCCACGACGGACACCATTCTCTCGGTGGGAGGCTACAAGGGGGATCAATACCGATTCTTCGACGAGTACGTCGAGGACGTGCTGGCCCTGCGATGGGACGAGCGCGAGGGTGAGTATCTGGTCGAGCGGCTCGAGCCTCTGTCTTTCACCGACCCCTCCGTTCCTCCGCCGGGCTACGGCGTCAACATCGCCTTCGACGGACAAGGCTGCGGGGTCATCTATGGCGGGGACCAGCGCGTCGAGGAGTTCCGCGCTTTCGTGACGCCCGACCTCTGGGAGGTCTGCGCGGTCAACGGGACCTATCGCTGGACGCGCATCCCTGCCCCCGAGACCCTCGACGGAGAGCCGCTCAATCGCTTCGCCCCCGCGGTCTGGGACCCCGCCCAAGGGCGCTACGTGACGGTGGGCGGCGGTTTCTTCGGGACCCCCCAGGTGGTGTTCATCGAGCCCGGGCCTCGGCCCCAAGATTGGGTGGTCCGAGAGGTCAGGCCCCTCCCGACCTCTTTCGTACGTCGCTCGGGTGGCTACCTCTACTTCGATCCTCGTCTGGGGGGATTCTCGTACGGGCTCGGCGGGGCCTCGCCGACCGGAAACGGAGAGCAGCGCCTCCAATGGAGCTACGTCGGCGGGGGTTGGCAGACGTCCGAGATTCCCCTCGAGCTCAGCTTCTACACCGCCTTTGGGTTCGCCTACGACGAGGCGCGGAGGCAGACGGCC
>JBCBRU010000066.1:0-22244 GCA_039819565.1 Myxococcota bacterium
CGAGGGGCGGGAGATTTTGGTTGCTCCCTTTTCGTAGTCATCGAGGGAGATGTCTCGTCGGCGCTTATACCTTTGAGTGTTGTGGAAGAAGCCTGGATGCGATCACGACAGCGCTTAACATCTGCTCGTTGCTTGGCGTGAGAGGGTAAGAAGTTTGTCGGAATTTGGCATCGGCCGAATTGGCATCGGTTGATAGGGTCGTATCGCCGTGAGGGGCTTGCGGTAGTCGCCGCATTGGTACTGGGAAGGTTGTCGAATATAGCCCGAAGAGGCAGGGAAGGACGGCTTTGGTCGAGTGCTCTGCACACGTTCTCGTTGGCCAGGACTGGCTTCTCCGATCAGGCGCACCTGACCCGCAGCTGCGTGGACCTCCTGGGCCAGTCTCCGAGTCACATTCGGGACAGCAGAATCATTCAAGCCTGAGGGAGGGGGGACCGCCACCTTGGAGGCATGACGGCTCTGTCGGTTTGGACCCTCACCACGGCGCTTCTCTGGCTCAAGATGACCGGCGTCGCGATGCTTCAGGGCGTGGTCCGCCTCCGAAGCGGGCGCTTTCGTCGCCCTGAGGACGCTGAGTACTTCGGCCGAGGTCGAGGCGTCGTCGATGACCCTCCCCTGGCCGTGCTCGGCCAAGCGGTGCTCCGAAATGACCTCGAGACGGTCCCTCTGTTCCTCCTCCTGCTCCTCGCTTTTGCCCTTTCGGGGGCCAGCGCCTCGGGCGTCGCCGCCTACGGAGGACTCTTCCTCTCGTCCCGCTTGGTGCACACCGCCGCCTACCTCCGCCCTCGCCAGCCGCTCCGCAATCTAGCGTTCGGGGTGGGGACGCTCACGACCCTCACGCTCTCGGTGCACATGGCCTACGCCAGCCTCTTTTCGGCCAGGGCCTTGGACTGAGCCTTCCGAGCAGCGCCTCGTGCTCCGAGAGGAGACCAAGGCTTTCGGTGAGGAGAAATGTAGAGGGGGGCTGCGAACCTTTCGACGGAGGCGCTAGGATAGGGGGTGGTGGCTCCTGCAAAGCTCCTCCTCGCCGTGTTGACGCTGCCTTCCCTCGCCGGTTCCTTGAGCGGCTGCGCCTCCGCCTCCGGCGACTCCGTGGGGGCGGCGGTGGGAGCCGCGGCCTTGGCCCTGGCGGGATCCGCGACGAGCCGCGCCCAGGGCGGGTGTTTCGCGGCCTGCGGGCCGGGCACCCTGTGCAACCCGGAGAACGGACTGTGCGAGCCGTTGGACTGCGGCGCATGTCCAGGGGACGAGGTGTGTGACGCAGCCCGGCTGCAGTGCGTCCCTCGCGACACCCGGGTCGAGGTCCCCGCAACCGCGGCGCGTCCGATCGACCTCTACTGGGGGCGCGCCCGTCCTTTCGCGGGCGAAAACGCCCCGGCATGGCTGCGCGTCCTCGCCACCCCCGCCTCGACCTCGCAGTCCCGCCTCGGCGAGGGCTGTGGTTCCGTGTTTCGGCCCTTCGGCGTGCCGGGCCGTTCGACGTGCACGCTCCTCGATCTCCGGTGAGGCCCGCATCGGAACGTCTTCGGCAGTCCTCAGTTGAATAAGCAGAGGCTGTTCCCGCCATTCGCGTAGGCGAATCCGCCCGGTCGCGCTCCTACCGGCTCGAGCCCTTCATTGTCCCCGAGGATGCGGTACGTGAGCTCAGTGCAGGCCTGAGAGAAGCGAAGGATGACCAACCGGCCGTCGACGGCGACAAACGAAAGATTCCCGAGCTCATCCAGACTCTCGACCCACGCCCGGCCCGGCCCTTCGAATCGCGGCATCTCGGACTTTCGATAGGCGACGGACGCCCATAAGGCCGTAGGTACATCCGTGGTGTCGCCGATGCTGAAGGGGCGAGTGGAATCGCCGCTCTGGAACTGCTTCGTGACGGAGACGGTGCAGCGAGCACGTTGTAGACGCTCTTCGTCCCGGCAGCTCACCCAGTAAGAGGAGACGGAGTGGCCGTCGACGGCGTGAGGTTCGAACGCGAAGGTGCGCCACTTGGGTCCGCGCTCATCCGACGAGCGGACTTTGGGCAGCTGGAGCTCCGGGAAGGCACCGCGGAGCTCCCGAGCATCCAGGCGGTGCCTCCACTCGTCGGAGGTCTCCAGGGCCTCCCTCCACTCCACGAGCTCATTTCGACATATCTCTTCACGCTCGGCGGCAGGTCTGTCTGCAAAGGCGTCTGGGCACACCTCGGCGACGCTTGCGAGTTTCTCGGCAATGAGCACTTCGGCCTCGTCGTCCTCGGCATAGCGGTACAGGACTTCGGCGCTCGCGACCTCTGGAGTGTCCTGGTTCTCGAAGAACGCCGCGTTCTCGGGGCCTCGCTTTCGAAAGAGATCGTACTCTGCCTCGGTCTCAAAGCGAAGGCAGACGTCTTCGGCCCAGCAGTAGCTCGCGAACTCGGAGAATGTCTGCAGGTCGTGGGTCACGCGCGTCGCGCGGCAGAGATACTTATCACTCCCTTTGTTCGTCATGACCTCGTGAGAGAGTACGCACTCTGCGTCGATCCTGGAGCCTGGGCCCGGATCGAATCCCCGCCAGGCTTTGTATACGACGCGGTCGACGACCAAGCACGCATGCCACTCGTAGAGGGTGCGCGGTTCACCGTGGCCTCCCCAGAGGTCCCAGTTGTGGCTACGTGAGAACTGGAAGCTCGCGGTCGTGGTTTGCGCTTCTGAGATAGATAGGTGTGTCTCTGGACGTCCTCTCTCGCAATACGTATCCTCTCTCTGCAGCGAGAAGCGGAGCTCGACCTCGAGGGGGGCGCTTCGGTTCGTCGCGATCGAGAGTTGAAGTCCGTCTGCGCCCGTCTCGGGAAAGGGCCGAGTGAGCGCGTCGACGCTCTCGCCCCGGCTCGAGGCGGGGACGCTCCGGCAACCCACCAGCAGCACCGCGAGATAGCCGAGGAGAAAGGTCCAGTGAGCCTTTCGGGCCTCTGAGGTATCGGGGCTCGATCTCGCTGATGGGGCACGAGCTACCCATGGAAGGTGCAGCTGCAATCTCCACCGGCGCTCAGAGCGTATCCGCCGGGTGTGGCTTCGATCGCTTTCGAGCCTTCGTTGTCCCCGACGATGCGGTAGCTGAGCTCGATGCACGGGCCTGAGAAGCGAAAATAGACCATGCTCCCGTCGATCTCCAGCGAAGAGTGGCCATCATGCTCGTGTAGGCTCTCGAGCCAATCTCGGCTCCGCCCCTGGAAGAGGGGAGTCTCCGGCTCTCTGTAGGTCGCGGCGGCCCAGAGGGCGGTGGGCACGTCCGATGTGTCGCTCACACTAAAGGAGCGTGAGGGATCTCCGCTGTGGAACTCGTTGCGTAGATTGACGATGCATCTTGCCGTATGGGCCGACTCTCGGTCGAAGCACTGCACTGCGTAGAAGTATACCGAATGGCCAGCCACGAGGTGGGGTTCGAACTCGAAGGTGCGACTTTCCACGCCTCGCTCTCTCGCGAAGCGGTCCGCAAACCGAAGGCTCACTTCGACGACGTCCGTTCGGTCGGTCGTGACCGTGAAGTGCAGACCCTCGCTACGGTGTAGCCCCTCCTCAAGACCCATCCCACTCCTTGATGGATGATATACTGATCAGCCCCTCTGGAGAACATGCGGTCATGCATACCCACTCCGGGTCGCGACAGAAGTTCCAGTCGACCTCAGCCTCAACGATCACCTTCGAGCCAGGACGCTTCGCCCAGTTCTCCCAGAGCTCAGGAGAGAACTCGAGCGCAATACAAGTCCCCACATCTTCGACGGGATGGGCCGTCTCTAGGTCTTCCGAAGATGAAACCACCAACCCTTACTCGAGAACCATCCAACCTCTTCGTCTGCTCCACCAACTCAGTCAAGGACCAGAGCTGTGGGGCACACGCACCACAGCTCAGCATGACCAATACCATCCTGGCGAGCTCTTCCTTGTACGACATGAAGCGACCCTCTACCTTCTTCGACGCTGCAAATCCACCTGGAATGTTGTCAGGCTTCTACGAAGCGTTCTCTGCTCGCGACGCGTGAGTTCGCCCATCAAGGTACGAGAACGAAACTACCCTCGGACCTTCTCGATAGCGATGATCGTATACCTATGAATGATATTACTTGGGAGCCCCGCGTTCGGATATGCGTCATCACCAGGCCCGGGTTTGACCGACGAGTTCACGTCCGGATGATTGTGCCCCATCGCGACGGCGCCACGCTTCGTCTTGACCGTTGTCGCTAGCGTATCTCCGCGCACGCGTAGAGCTAGAATCTCTGCAGTCTCACCCTCAGACTTCCGTCTTCGTCTCGAGAGACTTCTATGACATTTTCACTCGTGTATTCGGCCCGAATTTCGGGCAGGACTCTCGTAGCCAGTGTTTCGACTTCGGGACTCTGCACGACCGTCTTTCCTGAAGCGGGAGGGGTCTCCTCTGACGGCACGAGCTCTACGACCGCGGGGAGCCGTCTCGGCTGGACCGTATCAACCTCGCTGAGCTTCGATCACCAGTCATACAGGCCACCTACACCCACACCCCTCGCGCGGCGACCGTCCGCGCCGAGTCCATGCCCCTTGGTAGTCTCGAACGATCTCTACCCACTCCTCCCGGGGCGGTCCGCCCGCCGGCCGAGAAAGAAGAATGGCGGGGGAGGACGCCAGCGCAGTAGGCCCTCAACTCCGTGATGAGCACCGCGCTCAAAGGGACATAGCGACCCTTCGCACCCTTGGCGCCTCGGATTGCGAGACGCATGTGCGCACCGTCGACGTCCGCGGTCAGCAGACCGCACGCCTCTGAGACGCGAAGGCCGCAGCCATAGGTCACGCAGAAGAGCGCACGATACTTGGCGTCGGTGATGCCCTTCCAGAGACGTTGAATCTCACCGCCCCTGAGGGCCCGTGCCTTTCGCCTCGGCACCTTCGGGGAGCCCAGGCCGGCAATCACCTCCGGCCGCCGCAGAGTCACGCGGTAGAGAAACCGTATCGCGGCGTGGTGAACACCTCGGGAGGCGGGTGAGAGCCCTCGCTGCCGGAGATGCTCCGCGTACCGAAGCACATCTTCTCGGTTGAGGGCGTCGGGGGGCCTTCGATAGAAGGCCACAAGCCCCCGGGCACATCGTAGATAGTTGTCTTGGGTAGAGGGCGCGAACTCCCGCAGGAGCATGTCGCGCGTCATCGCATCTCGAAATCGACCCATCAGAACCTCCTGGCTCCACTCCTGGAGCCATAGGAAAGGCTGACAGACGGGTCTTGCTGGCCCCAGAGGGTCGCTCAAGTCGCCGAAATCAATGAAGGTTCAATGCCTGACGATCGACGCCTCGGTGTGCGTCCCCGCCTCAGCGGTCGCTTCACCCGCTTCGCATCGAGACCGGCACCCACTGCCGCGGCAGCGGCTTTGTCCAACGCTCTATATCGGACGTTGGCGCCGGCCGCCGCCGCCGCTCCTGCCGGAGCTCGGCCGAATGGCGGCCGCAGCCGAATGGTCGGCGCGGCGCGCGCCGACTCCGAAGCCACTACGAGAGCCGGCCGCTCGAGTTCTTCGAGCCGATGGTGAGGAAGGTCCTCACGACCTCCAAGCGCTCGATCTACATCAAAGATTGAGACGAGCCCGCCAAAGCGCGGTTGCGCTTTGACTTGGACTTGCGGAAGCTCGCGCGGTGGAGCGTGTCCTGAGTCGCGAAGCGCTGCTCGCCGCCACCGATCACGAAGAGATCTTTGGGCCCGATCCGGATCCGAGAGCTTTGAAGCGGGCGTACGCTCGTCTCCTGCGGAGCTTCCGGCCCGACGAGGATCCGGAAGCTTTCGAGCACCTCCGGCAACTCTATGAGGCGGCCAAGGACGGACGTTTCGTGGAGCGGGTGGAGGCCTCGGCGAAGCCACCCACAGAGACGTCGACGCCGGCCGACGACAGAGAGGAGGCGGCGAGAGCGCTCGAAGCGGGTGAGCATGTTCGTTTGCTCGAGCTCTTCGCCGAGCATGGCTTCGGATGGGTAGACTCTGCCCCGGAGCTCTGGGAGGCGGCCGCCGAGATCCTGCTCGGCCCGATGCTGCTTCGGCTGAGTCTCGAACAGCGGACGGAGATCGAGCTCTGCCTCCCCTACGTTCATGACGCGCTCGCGGAGTGGAGCGAGCATCGATTGGAGTTCGCGCGCGCGGTCGAGGCTGCCGAAGCGGATCCCGAGGTGGACCGACGTTGGCTGGATGCGCTGAAAGAGGCGTGGCCGCTCACGCCGCCCGACCGAGCGGAACGATGGCGCCAGCTCGGCGCTGCGCTCTCCCCTGAAGAGATCTATCCCGAGTCGATGCGACGCGCGCACCCCGGGCTCGCTTTCGGGCTCGAAGCGATCGCCGTTTCCATCACGGGCGAACGCCGCGCGCAGGCCGAGTGGCTCGAGGGCAGAGGCGGTCAGCAGCGATTCGTGGACCTCTCGAACGAGATTAGGAAGCGTTACGGCTCCCGGCCCAGTTCACGTTCCGTCATCGGGACCCTCGTGATGTTCCTGATCGGGGCCGTGATCATCGGCGGCATCAGCTGGCTCGTGTCCTGGTTTTCGCCGGGCTTCGGAGCGATCTTCGCCGTTGTCGTTGGAGTCCAGGTCGCCCGGGAGCTGCTGTTCGGTGAGCGGGAGGAGGAGGCCCGGGAGACCTCCCCCCGCTACGTCCCGGGGCGATGGCGAAAGCGCCGATTCCCCGATCTCGAGGACGAGTTGCGAGAGCAAGCCTTGTTTCCTCACGAAGCCATCGAGACCCTCTACGTAGGGGGCAGGGATCTGAAGTGGCTGACCCCGGACCATCCTCTCGTCACACTTCAGCGAGAGCGCTCGATCCTTCCGAGCATCCTGACCCCTGAACATGTGCGGCGAGTCAGGCGTCGTTTCGAGAAAGCGGAGGCGGGCCGATGATCCGACTCGTCGACCAGGCTCCCAAGGGCCCAGGGTTCGAGGGGCCCCGACTCGGAATCGACCTCGGAACGACGCACTCGGTGGCCGCCGTCTTCGACGGCGAGCGGGCCCGCATCGTTGCGAATACGCTCGGCCGCACCCTTCTCAGCTCGGCGGTGGTGGTAGACGCGGATGGCGCACTTCTCGTCGGAGACCCGGCCCTTGAGCGTATTCGGCGTCACGGCGGCCACGGGGCGGTGCGCTTCAAGTCCGAGATGGGAACGGAGCGTCGATTCGATCTCGGGGGCCGCTCTCTGGGGCCCGTCGAGCTGTCCGCCCTCGTCCTCAAGGAGTTGAAGGCCTCCGTCGAGGCCGACCTCGGTGAGCCGGTCCGGGACGCGGTGATCACCGTCCCGGCTTGGTTCGCCGAGCATCAGCGCCGAGCCACGATCGCGGCCGGCGAGCTGGCCGACCTTCGCGTGCGCCGAGTCTTGAACGAGCCTACGGCCGCCGCGCTTGCCCACGGCCTTCAAACCGCCCACGATGGTCGCTCGGTCGTCGTCCTCGACCTCGGTGGGGGGACCTTCGACGTGACGGCTCTCGAGCTCTTCGAAGGGGTGGCCGAGGTGAAGGCGAGCGCCGGAGATCTCCAGCTCGGAGGAGAGGACTTCACCGATGCGCTGCTCGAGGCTTTCGCTGAGGAAGGAGCGAGCTCGGAGGAGCGAGCCCAGCTTCGCGCCGCCTGCGAGAGGGCCAAGCGCCGACTATCGGATGAGACCGACGTCGAGTTGCACATGCCGAGCGGTCGAAAGACGACCGTCGACCGAGCGAGCTTCGAGCGATTGAATGCCGAGCGTATCGCTCGGGTGAAGGCGAAGACTCAGGAGGCCTTACTGCAGGCAGGATGGGTCCCCGCCGACGTCGACGAGGTCGTCCTCGTCGGTGGCGCGACTCGGATGCCGTCCATCCATCGGCTGGTCCACGGCCTCTTCGGGAAGAGGGCTCGGGTGGGCGTGGACGTCGATCACATCATCGCCGAGGGGGCGGCGATTCAGGCTGCGCTCCTGGCCCGAGACGCGGCGGTCGACGATTTCGTGGTCACCGACGTGACCTCGCATTCCTTGGGCATCGCGGTGGTCAAGACCGTGGGACCACGTGAGCTGACGGATCGTTTCGACCCCATTCTGCCTCGGAGCACGACCATTCCCACGACCCGCAAGGGCGTCTATTCGACCTTGCACGCTCAGCAGAAGGAAATGAACATCGAAATCTATCAAGGTGAACGACGGATCGCCTCCGAGAACCATCTCCTCGGCCGGCTCACGATTCAGGGTCTTCCGCCGTCCGACGATCCAGATCATCGAGTGGGCGTCGAGATTCGTTTCAGCCACGACGCCAACGGTCTGCTCGAGGTGGAGGCGCAGGAGCTCGGTTCCGAACGGTCGGTGAGCACGGTGATCGAGCGGGGCCCCACGCTCTCCGTCGAGGCGAAGACGGAAGCGCTCGAAGCGCTCGCGAAACTCAAGGCTCCTCCGCAGGAGGAGCTGCCGAATCGCTACGCCCTGGAACGAGCCCGACGCCTGTTCGAGATCTTGCCGGCGGGGACCGCCAAAGAGACGCTGGATGAGGTCCTCACTCGGTTCGAGGTGACCCTCGAGCACGAACTCAGGGATCAGATCCCTTCGGCTCGAGCGGAGCTCGCCGAGGTCGTATCGGCCGTCGCGAAGTCGACCGGAGTCGAACTATGATGGAGACCATTCTCGAATCCATCGAGCAGCAGTTGGGTCCGGCGCCCCGTCGGAACGCGGCGGTGGCTCGTAAGCTACGCCGTCCGCTGCCCCCGGCTTGGCTCGGCCTGTCCTCGATCTTCAACGATCGACTCTCCCGACTCTGGTGGAACCAGAAAGCGCTCGTGAGGGACGGGACCGTGGTCTTCGGCTACATCTACATGGCGAACATGAGCTTGTTCGAGGCCGGGAGCGGCGACGCTCCAGCTGGTGTGGTGTACAGTCTGGATCCCTTCTATCGACGAAACCCCGGCTATCTCACGGAGCTCGGCCATACCCTCTACGGCTTCTACGAGGCCAACCAACCCGCGGTTCCCGAGGGTCCGTGGCAACGCCTGGTCTTCGAGTCCGTGTACGACGGCACGGCCCGCCAATTCGCGTTGGCCGTACCGCCCATTCTCAGCGGTGGTCGCGAGACCTATCATTCGTCCATTATGATTCACCGGTCCCATCTCCCTCACGGTTGGATGGGCGGAAACCTCGTTCCGTTGCTCGTCGATCCCATCCCCGAGCGTAACGGCAAGGCGCTCATCGTCCCCAGCGCCTTCTGGCCGGACCAGCTCCTCGCGATGTGGGCGCCCGACTGACGTAGGCGCGCAGCAACGCGAAGCGGAGCGAAGTCGGGTGGCCGCCATTCACTTGCGGCCGGGACCCGCTGATCAGCGCCCGAGGGTAGGCCGGACACGCTCGATCAGGAAGTCGCTCAAAACGCGCAACTGAGATTCCGCCCGTCCCTCACTGGTCACGGCGAAGACCTCAGTGACGACGGCGGCTCGCTCTTTGGTGAGTCGAACGAGCCGGCCGTCCGCGACTTCTTCTTCGACCATGAAGTCCGGCATCATCGTGATGCCGAGCCCGGCCGCGGCGAAGTGGATCAGGGCGTCCAGGTCGTTGGAGATCATCTGAGGGGTGACGGAGGTCCAGACGAAGCGGACCGAGGCCAGAGGGTGCGGGCCGAGGGGAGCAAGAAAAGGAGCCGGGCCGATAAGAAGAACAAGACGGTCGAGGCGACCACGGTCTCCACCGGCCGGGCGAACGTGGGGTCAGGACGGCCGCCGGCTTCGAGGCGATCAGGAGCACCTGGGCTGAGAGCCTCGGCGAGTCCACGGGTTCGGTTCGGTGTGTCGGACGCCCTGAGCGCGAACCTCGGCACAGACACGGACGAAATGAGCGACGAAGGGGCCAGCCGGCCGGACCATGGGTCGGAGCTACATCGCGAAGGCGAGCTGGACCGAAGGCGGGCCGGTGCTGGCCACGACGTCGATGCGAGCCGTCCGGAGCCACTCAGCGGCGTCGGGCGGGAGGACGGCGCTCACCGGCCGCATCTTGCCCGGGCAGCAAGGGCATGCGTGTCCGTCGACCGAGTAGACACGGGCGAGCAGCCGCGCCCAGCTCGTCCGGTACGGGATGGGCTCGGCGGGGACGACCTTCCGCTGTCCGAACCCCGCTCCCTGAACGCCGACCCGACCGGCCGGGACGACCCTCGGGCGGAGCTTCGCGGCTGGGGCGAGCCCCCCGGCATACCGGACCTGGTGCTGGCCGGGCGGAGGCACCAACCACGCGAGCCGGCGCATCAGCGCGAGCGAATGTAGGACCAGGGCACGCTGTCCGCTCCGCATCGGACTGCGGAAAGTCAGGCGCACGCGAGCGTCATCGACGACCTCGAGCTGCGCTTCGGCGAAGGGCGGCCTCGCTACGTAGAGGCAAAGCTGCAACCTGCCCTTCTCGTCCCCGGCGTTCACGCGCACCCGGGCGTCGACCTCCCAGCGCGAGGACCGTTGAGCGCCGACCGTCGCGACGACGCCCGAGGGCTGCTGGCCTGCTTTCGCTTCGCGAAACCAGTCTCCGAGTACCTCGATCTCCGCCATCGGCGGAGCTCATCGGGCACGCTCGCCGCTGCGGTCCACCCCCCGTCCAGCATCTCTTCCTCGGGGCCCTCCTCGTCCAGGAAACCGTTCCGCTTCAGCCAACGGACGAACCGGTCCTCGATCGCGCGAAGCTCTGCGGGCGTCGGAGCCGTGTCCTCGGTAAAGGTGAGTGTGCCGTCCTCGAACTTCCATGAGTATAATGCAAGCGATGGAGCCGTCGAATTGGCGTTAGCCTCACCTGGAAGGAGAGACCACGTGGCTGAACCTGTCGATGCCCTTCCTGTCGGGACCGAGGGAGACGTGTGCTACACCGTAACGCCTCATCGTCTTCATCCGCTCACGGTTTGCATCGCTTTCGAAGCTGGCGAGCTTGGCGTTGAACTGGAAGCCTACTGGTTCAACCCGATGGACGAGGAGCCAAGCCCGACCGCACTCGCACTGCAAGACCCGGAGGGAACACTCATGCTTCTTGGAGCGCTTCAAGCAGCCAAGATTCCGCCCTTATCATTTGACCAATTTCCTGGAAGGTTCGGAAGACCGCAATATGTTCTGCAATCATCGGGAACTCACGGGAAGATGACGCTTGAGTGGGATGACAAACTCCCACAGAGCTGGTGGGACCTGAAGCCTATCGTTGGTTTTTTCGAAGGACTCGTGGCCCAAACGGCCTTCTACAGGAATCCTTGATGGGGAGGCTAACAATCCGTTGCACCTGACGGTTCCGGCCCTGCGAGCGCTGAGGTAGACTGAAGCACGCAGGCGCGGGCCGGCCCCGCAGGTGAACGCCATGGTGTTAGGTGGACAGTGGCGGTATTGCGATCTGGAGCTCACATGGGAATGACATGCACACTGACACAACTCTCGGAACCGACGATGCGGGCGCTCCTGGAGGATCCGGCGCAGGTGTTTCGCTTGGTCTCGCCCGGGCTGGCGAGCGTAGCACGGGGGTTCTCTCCCTATGCTCGGGACCCGATTGAGTTGGCCGAGGGCGACGGGCGCCAATTGGACCTCGGCAAGTCATGGAATGGGATCCACTTCCTCCTTACGGGCATGGTGGAGGGAGGTCCCCTCCCCCTCGCATTTATCTGTTCTACTGAGCTCATGGCCGTTGGTCAGGTTGATGTCGGCTATGGACCAGCTCGCCTTCTCCCTCCAGCCCAGGTAGATGAGTTGCAGGCCGCGCTAACCTCGGTGAAGGGCTCTGAGCTGGCTTCCAACTTCGATCCGGGCAAGATGGACGCGCTCGAGGTATATCCCGGTGTTTGGGGGCGTGAGGACGGGCTCGACCGGCTTGACGAAGTGAAGCACTCGTTCGACGAACTCAAGGCATTTGTCGAGGAGGCTTCAAGGGCAGGAGGAGGCATCATCGTTGCCATACAGTGAACGGCCACCTAACCATCCGTTGCACCTGACGGGGCCGGTCCACACCTCAGAAGGGCGTGATTGGGTAGGCCGGCCCCGCAGATGAACGCTATGGTGTTGGAGGGACCTAGCGACGGAAGGAGCCTCGGAGAAGACCAATGACCGTGAGCCCGAAGAGAAAGCGGAGCATCATCGTAGATGGTCGCGAATACCTCTGGTGGGTGGCGGAGCAGGATCGCTATCCGTACGAAGTGCTACTCAAGGTCGTAACCACGGAAGGCGGGGCCTACGCGGTCTTTCGAGTCCCGCTCAAGGCTGATGCCGAGGTCTTTCCAAACGGACCGCCGGAGCAAGTGACGCCCGCGGCGGTCGAAGCGCTGATTCGTCTTCGGCCAACTGGTGACCAGGAGGACCTGAGGTTCACCACCGTCGCGCTGGACCTAGAAGGGACACTCATCTCGAACGCCATGAGTCAGTTCCCACGTGCGGGTCTCTTTCAGTTCCTCGAGCGATGCCACAGCCACATCCCGCGAGTCGTCATCTTCACAGCCGTGGCTGAGCGCGCGTTTCGTAGGATTGCGATCGCACTGGCACGAGAGCAGCTGGTGCCGGATTGGTTCGCGGACATCGAGTACGTCGACTGGTCCGGCCCATACAAAGATCTCGACTTCATCAAATCATGTGATTCGAGCCGAGCGCTCCTTGTTGACGACAACCCGGACTACGTTGCCCCAGCACAACAGGACCAATGGGTGCGTGTTCCCGAGTTCGCGCCGCCGTACGAGGAAGACACTGTCTTGGACAGAATCTGGGATGCCATCAAGACCAAGAACGGCAAAGCCTACGAATGGGCATAGCCTCGTCGCTCGACCTTGCAGAGCCATGTGCCAGACGGCCGTCCAACAACACGTTGCAGACTGACAAACACGTGCGCGATGTTGCGCACGAACGCCGAGCCGCCGGACATCTAACGCCGTGCCCCGCTCGAACGCTGGAGGCGCGCACGCGTTCGCAGATGAACGCCATGGTGTTGGGCGGACGAGAAGGCGCCGGATTGACGGGACTTGGGGGTCCGACTAGTGTTCTCATGCCGACTCCCGCCGCTGCGTCGACTCGCTCGTTGAATCGAAGCGCGCGCGAAGGAGGAGCCAGTGTCTGCGATGTATAGCCTTGGGCTCTTGGTGGGGATCCTGATGATCCTGACGAGTATCCCTCTCGTTATGCGGCGCGTGCCTCCAAACGGGTTATATGGATTGCGGGTGCGTGCGACGACCGAAACGCCGGAGATTTGGTATGATGCGAATGCTGTTGCAGGTTGGAGCCTGCTCCTGGCCGGTCTCGTACTCGCTGTCATTGCTCTTGTTCAGGAGATCCTTGATTTCCCGCCCTTAGCTTCACGGGAACTCATCAATGCGCTCGTAGGGAGTGTGCTCGTGCTGGGGGCAGCAGGATATTCCTGGCGGCGGGCCAACTATATCGAGAAAGAGTTTCTGGCTCGAAAGGCTTCTCGGGGCTCGAGTAGTTGAGAACGCGCCGCCCGACAATCCGTTGTACCTTACGGGGCCGGCCCATACCCCAAGGCGATGATGTTGGAAACGCCAGCCCCGCAGGTGGACGCTATGGTGTTGGGCAGACGGGACACTGAAGCAACGTGTGGATTCCGGCTACAGACAGACTGGTAAAGATTTGACTCCAGAACGACGGCGAGGATCTCGAAACCCCGTGGGCAGAGGACCTTGGCCCACATCGAGAGCATCCGGGACGGCGTCTTGTACACCTCGGCAACGTCCCTTTCCTTCACGCGAAGCCCACCTACGAGGACGTTATCTCGGCTGCCGAGGACAGCGATGGCATGCTGACCTGGAACGAGCCGTCCGGAGCCACTCAGCGGCGTCGGGCGGGAGGACGGCGCTCACTGGCCGCATCTTGCCCGGGCAGCAAGGGCATGCGTGTCCGTCGACCGAGTAGACGCGAGCGGGGGCGCGCCCGTCCTTTCGCGGGCGAAAACGCCCCGGCATGGATGCGCGTCCTCGCCCCCCCCGCCTCGACCTCGCAGTCCCGCCTCGGCGGGGGCTGTGGTTCCGTGTTTCGGCCCTTCGGCGTGCCGAGCCGTTCGACGTGCACGCTCCTCGATCTCCGGTGAGGCCCGCTCAGGTCATGAGCTCGTCGAGAGGCCCCATGCCGTTGTCCGGCATGTTCGCGTCCATGGCCCAGTCGTCCTTCGGGATCCCCATCCCGTAGCAGACCGTGTTCCAAAGCTGGTTCAGCCCTCGGGAGTTGGACTGTCTACGGTTCGGGTACTCGATGAGCCGACCGCCCGGACGCAGGCGACCGCCGAAGTCCCCGACCATGTAGGCCGGCCAGCTGTCGTACTTCGAGTGGTGGTGCTCGGCGTTGTCGTTGAGATAAACGACGGTGGTGTTGTCCAGCATCGTCCCGTTCCCCTCCGGGACCCCTGACAGGGGGACCAGGATGTTGTCGGTGAGGCGCTGGGTGACCTCGGCCTGAATCTGGACTTGGGCTTCCTGGCCCCCGGGGCGGGTGGCGGTCGCGCCGCGCCCGTGGCCGATGGTGTGGCCGCCGCCAAAGCCCCAGGCCGCGAACTGGCCGAACTGATCGGCGGTGGCCACGCTCATCACCACGATCTCGGTGAGACCGCAGAGAAGAGCTGCGCCCGCCAAAGCGGTCATCTTCTCGAAGGTCGTACCCACGTCGTCCTGGTCCGTGGTCGACGCCATCGTGGGCGCGCACTGGGCGAGGCGAGCCTGCCGGGCCAGCAAGCGTCCCTGCCGCTGCTCGAAGGTCTCCACCGCATACAGATACCGCTGAAACTTCCAGCGCTCGTCCCCTAGGAGCTCCCGCTCGGCGCGCCGGATCTGATTCGAGATGCTGCTCAGGAGCGCCCCTCTTTCTTCGAAGGCGGCGCGGTCGTCCGGGTCCTCGGCGGCCACCCCAAAGAGCTCTCGCCACGCCTCCGCCGGGTCACACTGGTGCGTCAGCGGCGTAAATGCGGCTTGCGCGGAGTTGATGTTCACGAGCCCCCGGCCGGGGCCCTCTCCGCCCAGGCGGATAGCGTCGAAGACCTGCCCGCCCCCGAGCTCCTGGGCCAAGTAGGCGTCGATGGACGGCCCGGCCGGCGACGACGACCCGGCGTAGGGGCGGTTGATGAGCGCGTAGTAGTTCGAGCGGTGGCCAGCGCCGCCGCCGGCGCCGTACTTTCCGGCCAGCCCGTTGAAGGCCGCCACCTTCTGGCGCCAAGGGTTCCACGAGGGGGCCATCGGAAAGTCCGTAGCCATGTCCGAGAAGGTCGTGATGCGGGGCGTGGCGTCGGTGAGTCGGTCCCAGCGGCTGAAGCCGGCCGAGCCGTTCCCCTGGGTCACGATGACCAAGCGCTGACGCGGCGCCTGTCCGGCCCCGTCCGCCTTCAGGCGACGAATGGTGGGGCTCAAGAACAGACTCCCCGCCCCCGCTCCCAGACCCCGGAGGAGGCTCCGACGGGTGATGCTGCGTTGTGCGTATCCTCTCCAGCTCATGGGTTAGTTTCCTCCCTGGTCGATGGCTCGAAAGAGCATCGTGTCGGACATCATCAGGCTCTCGACGGTGGCTTTGAGGCTCCCGTTGCTGCTCCTATAGGCCTGGTGGGCGTCGGCCAGCGTGCAGGCGTCTCCATAGGTCTCGTCCCGTCCCATGAAGTAGCGGAAGAGGTGGCGGATGAAGCACTGCTCCACCTCTGGTGAGGCTGTGAGCTGGTTCATCATATCTATAGGATCCGCGATGGCACCATCCATGTTTTGGGTGAGATAGAATGCTCCCGAGGTCTCCACGGGCCGGCCCTTCTCTTCGCTCCGATAGTTGCCGAAGTGATCGAACTGCTCCAGGGGGAGTCCGAGGGGGTCCATCATTTGGTGGCATCCCCAGCAGCGATCCCCCTCGCTGTGGACGGCGAGCTGGTCGCGGAGCGTATCCTGCGGTCCCGGCTCCGGCAGCTGGGGGACGACGTCGATGGGAATGCTCGGGATGCCCTGACACAAGATGTGCTCGCGGATGAAGTGGCCGCGTTTGATGGGGTCGTTCTCGGTGTTGCGGCTGAAGCTCCACAGCCATGCCTGGCGGGTGAACGCCCCGGGGCGTTGGGGGTCGTTCCCCACCGGCTCGTCGTTGAAGCCCTCGAAGACCTGGGTGGCGGTAAAGAGCTGCTCCAGGAACCGGTCGGGTCGCTGGCTCAGCCAATCCATGAAGGACGTCATCCGCGCGTTCGCTTGGTTGAAGGTGTTGATGGCCACGCCATCTTTCTGGATGCCGCTCCCCTTCCGGTACTGAAAGTACTCGAGGAGGAAGGCCTGGATGACCTCCTCGAACTGGGAGCTGTCCATCAGCTTCCGAACCGTGGCCCGCCGGACGGAGGGATCGAGGATGGTTCCGTCTTCGATGACGTCGGTGATGCGCGCGGCCCAAGGGTTTCGGTCACGGAGGCCGAAACTCAGGGCGGCGCCGAGCTCGAAGGCGGACAGCCGGGCCACGTCGCCGGCGGGCTCCGCGACGCCCACTTCGGAGCGAAAGAGAAAGTCGGGCAGCGAGAAGAGGAGCGTCAGGGCCGCGGGGACGCCTCGACGGACCCCGAGGAGCTGCACGACGGCGGCCATGTCGGGCTGGAGGGCGTCGATGTCCGCGGGGGTGGCCTCCCGTCCGATGAGGCGGGCGTACCCGTACCGAATGGTCGCGACCTGACAGTCGGTGGGAAAAGCCTGCAGAGGGTTGGGCGGCTCGTGAGCTTCGGCGTCCCGGTAGGCCGAGCGCGCGCAGCCTGGGAGCTTGTTGTCGCGAAGGCTCCACAGCGCCGCCTTTCTTCCCCCCCGCAGGACGCCGTTGAGCTGCGACTCGGCCACCGTAAAGACCTCCGCGTAGTTGTTGAACAGCCGCCCCGTGGGGGTGAACCCGAAGGGCTCGTTCACCTGCGCTCGGCTCGAGCCGGCGAAGGCGTGAGCGCTGTTCACGAACTGATCGCTGCTCAGCCTCCAGCGCCGCTGGGGAGTGAAGCTGGTGGCGGAAGCCTGGCAGCTGAACAGCTGGGAGGGATCCAGGAAAGCGGGGTTGGTGGCGTGGGCGGGGGGCATCGGGGGCGGCACGCCGCGTCCGTCATCGAACGGCGGCGGAGGCGGCCCGGAGCCGCCAGGGTCCGACCCGTCTCCCCCCGAGCCCGGCGCATCGCCCGGGTCGGGTGTCTCGGGAGGAGGCGTCGAGGGTGCGTCCGGGGCCGGCCCGGCGGGAGGCGAGACCGCGTCGGCGCCGTCCGAGCCCTCCGGGGGAGCGTGGAGTTCGCCCACACACCCCGTCATCACCAGGAGCGCCAAGAGCCCCCCCATGCGTAATGTGCTCACGTGGAGCGCGGGCCGGGGGGATGAAGCGAGGTAGCGCGAGCTGACCATCGTGGAGGAGTGGCGAGCGGACGCCGTCGCGGCTCACCGCCGAGCTCGCATTTCATCGACCCGTGTTCAGTCGGTGAGCTTTCGTCCCGTATCGATCCTCATCGGGCGACCTTCGAGCATGTTTCCTACCCTCGGTCGGACCGATGCCCCTTCCGCTAGCGTGAAGGCGTTCGTTTTTACGGACGAAGGCGGAACCTCGAGGCCTTTTGTCTCGCGCCCATCATCTCGACCCAAATCGGCTTAGGTGTAGAAGTGGTTCGAACCAAGTAGACGTCATGCGGAGATAGGCTACGCCACCTCTCGACCACTATCGCCTGAAGACGGGTTAGCTCGATAAATCTTGAGACCATTTTCAAGCCAATCAAGGTTGACTCGTAGATGGTTTGACCGAGCGAAAACCCCTGGAGCTAGGGGGTACGCTCTCATTCGAGAGAGGTTTGGGCCTTCGCGGAGCTCAAACGTTGAAGCGGAAGTGAACGATGTCCCCATCCTTCATGGGATAGGTCTTGCCTTCGATGCGGAGGAGGCCAGCGTCTTTGATCTTGGCCTCGGTGCCGTGCTCGATGAGGTTGTCGTAGTGGTAGACCTCGGCCTTGATGAAGCCGCGCTCGAAGTCGGAGTGGATGACTCCCGCGCACTGGGGGGCCAGCCAGCCTGATCGATAGGTCCAGGCGCGGACCTCGGTCTCCCCGGCGGTGAAGAAGGTCTCGAGGCCGAGGAGGCTGTATCCTGCCCGGATCACCCGATCTAGGCCAGGCTCGGATAGACCGATATCGCGGAGGAACTCCAGCTTCTCCTCGCCTTCGAGGTCCACGAGCTCTTCCTCGATCTTTCCACAGATCGGGACCACCACCGAACCCTCCGACTCCGCGTGCACTCGCACCTTGGCGAGGTGGGGATTGGCGTCGAGGTCGGCGAGGTCGTCCTCGGCCACGTTGGCGATGTACATCACCTTCTTGCGGGTGATGAGGTGAAGGTCCTGGATGCGCCTCTCGAGGTCGTCGTCGAGCTCGAGGGCGCGCGCCGGGCGGCCTTCTTCGAGGGTGGCTTTGAGCGGCTCCAGGACTTCGAAGAGCGCCTTGGCCTCCTTGTCCCCGGTTTTGGCCCGCTTCTCGGTTTGCGCGTAGCGCTTATCGACGGTCTCCAGGTCGGCGAGGATGAGCTCGGTGTCGATGATCTCGATGTCGCGCAGGGGGTCGACGGAGCCATCGACGTGAATGACGTTGTCGTCGTCGAAGCAGCGGACCACGTGGGCGATGGCGTTCGTGGACCGAATGTGGCCGAGGAACTGGTTCCCGAGGCCCTCCCCTTTGCTCGCGCCTTTCACGAGGCCCGCGATGTCCACGAAGGTCATGGTGGTGGGGACGAGGCGCTGAGGAGGGATGCGCTTCGCGATCTCGTCGATCCGCGGGTCGGGGACGTTCACCACGCCGCTGTTCGGCTCGATGGTGCAGAAGGGGAAGTTGGCCGCGTCCGCCTGGCTGGAGGACGTGAGGGCGTTGAAGATGGTGGACTTACCCACGTTCGGGAGTCCGACGATGCCGCACTGAAAACCCATGTCTGGCTCTGCCGGGGTGCCCCGGCGGAGGCGTCATACAGCGCGGATCGCGCGAGGTGAACGAGAAGATATACTGAACATTCGATTAGACAAGGTGTCTTTTGTTCAGTACCGTTCTCTCCATGGCGAAGGCGATCCACGACCTCGATGACCTCCGACGCTATCTCGGAGAGCACGCGCCCTTTCTCGGGGCCCGCTCCGGTCGCGAAACGGGCATAGAGGCGCTGGATCGTCTCCTCGCCATGGGCGCCGGCACGGGGCTGCCCCAGGGCGCGCTCACGGTCCTCGGTGGAGCTCCCGGCTCCGGACGCGCCAGCCTCGCGGCCCACGTCCTCGCCCGCGAGACCTCTGAGGGTCGCCCGGTGGCCTGGATCGACGTCCGCCGCACCCTCTACCCTCCGGCGCTGGTGCAAGCCGGAGTGGAGCTGAAGCGGCTTCTCGTGGTGCGTACCGACGCAGAGCGCGCGGTGTACGCCGCGGAGCAGCTCGCGGGGTCCGGGGCTTTTCGGGTCGTGGTGTTGTCCGGGCTCGAGGGACATCTCGGTCCTCAGCGCACCCGTAGACTCCAGACCGCCGCCGAGTCCGGCGAAACGAGCGCTCTCGTCCTTCTCGACCCCGAGCGAGAGCCCTCCCTGACCAGCGCCGCTCTCGAGCTGCGTCTCGAGCGCCGACCGGGAGGCGTCATGGTGACCGTGAAGCGGGACCGCATGGGTCCCTCCGGCCGTCGCACCTTCGTGCCGCTCGAGGGGTCCCCTCGCGAAATCGCGGTCGCTGCCTGAGCGCGTGGTCGAAAGGGGAGAGACCTCGGGCCGAAAGCCCGAGGTCTCAGGGAGACGAGCCATCCGAACCGGGTTGCCCCGGGGATGACGCAGCTTCTTTCGTCCTCGGGATCTGTGTCAAGCCAACCCCGATATGTTGGGGTCACGACTCTTTGCCCTCCCCCATAGGTAGGGGATGCGGTCCGTACAGCGACCCGAGGGCCGCTCAGCTCAGCGCACTCTGAGTACTTGCCCGATGGAAAGGATCGCCCCGGACCGCAGACCGTTGAGCGATCGCAGGCGGTCGACCGACGTGTCGTAGCGCCGCGCGATGATCCACAGCGACTCCCCCTCTTGGACCCGATGTCGACCCTTCGCGACCGCCGGTCGCGCTGCGACCTTCGTCTGGGCCCTCTTGGGCGAGGGCCTTCGCTCTGCGTCGACTCGGCGGGAGCTTCGACTGAGCACGATGCGGAGGCGCTGCCCGACCCGCAGAGCGTTGGAGCGGAACTTCCCGTTCCACGCCCGAAGCTTGGAAAGCCTCACGTCGAACCGCCGGGCGATCTTCCACAACGAGTCCCCGGGCTTGACCCGATACGTGATCATACGGGCCTTACCCGGTCCGTATGCCCCTCCCCGACGTCGCTCCGGGGGCTTCGCGATCGGGAGCTCGGTGTCGAAGGGCACCGGAACCGCAAGCTCGGCGAAAAAGTCGAGCTTCGTCGAATCCTCGATGTCGTGAAAACGCAGGATGGCCTGCTCCGTGGTGCCGTGACGCCGCGCGATCTCGTGGAGCGACTCCCCCTCCTGCGCCTCGTAGTATCGGAAGGTCCAGCGAGAAGCCTCGGGGAGCGCCCTGAGTCCGTCGGCACAGCCGCCCCCGAACCCTTTGGGCACCCGTACCTCCCAAGTCTCGCCGGGCGGCGTCACCCCCACCCGCAGCTCTGGATTGAGATCCTCGAGAGCCTGCCCCGGCAACCCACCGCAAGCTTCGCCCAGGTCCGAGAGCGCGGTCGCTCTCTCGACGGTGACCGTGTCCCACGCCAAGGCCGGCTGATAGGGGACGTCCACGAGCCCATAGTTCTCGGGACGCTTGGATACGATGGCCGAGGCGAGGATCTTGGGTACGTATCCCTTGGTCTCACGGCGAATCCTCCGCGTGCTCCGAAGGCGCCAGAAGCTCTTGGCCCCGCTCCGGCGCATGGCGGAGCGAATCCCCCCCGCGCCCGCGTTGTAGGCCGCCATGGCCAGGTGCCAGTCCTGAAAGACCGAGTACAACCATCTGAGGTGGCGCGCCGCCGCATGGGTGGACTTCACGAAGTCCCGACGCTCATCTACCCAAAAGCCAATGCGGAGCCCGTACCGCTTCCCGGTCACGGGCATGAACTGCCAGGGCCCAGACGCGGTCGCCCACGAGAAGGCTCGCGGCGAAAAGCCGCTCTCCACCATGGCTAAAAAGACCAGGTCCCGCGGAAGCTGGTAGCGGTCGAGAATCTCGTAAAATAGCGGCACGTACCGCGTCGACCGAGCCAGCCAGGTCCGGATGGCGCCCCGCCCCCCGGCCTGAGCGAAGAGCCTCACCCAGTCCTCGACAGAAGGATGGTCGGCGAGAGGCAGGTCGTAGCTGACCGTGCCCGTCACCGCGAGAACGGGCGCCACCGGCCCGGTATCCACGCCCCACAGATCCTCCAGCGGTACGTCCGCCAGCGACAGACTCTCGGTGCTCGTGGCTGCCTCCGCGGCCGAAAACAGAATGGCCCCTTCACCCGGGCCAAACCTTGGATCCACGCTCACCGCGGCGAGCGGAGGCGGAGACAAGGGAGGCGCGTTTCGTGTCGATGGAGCACAGGCGAAGCCCACGAGGGCTAAAACCCACGCCCAACTTCTATCTCTCAATCGGCAGCCTCGCCGCCTCGACCGTGCCCCGCTCCGAGGATCTTTTGGACGTAGCTCTCGTAGACGAAGGCGTCTGAGTGCTCGGGGACATGGCAGCCTCGGGTGCAGGTCCGCTCGGTTCGAGCCCGATCGATGTGTCCTTCCGTCGGCGCCGCGATATGGGCGCTGCCCGGGCCGTGACAGTTCTCGCAACCCACATTGCGATACATCGCCACTTCGCTGAGGCTGCAGTACCCGCCGGGCTCGCGATACCCGACCGAGTGACACCCCACGCACGTGAGATCGAAGTCTTTGCCCTTCTCCTCCAGGGTCGCCCACGCCCGACTATGCGCCGTGGTCGCCCACAGCGCGCTCGCCTGGGGATGACAGCCCGAGCAAGCTTTGGAGCCCACATATCTCGGCGCCCCCTCCTCGGCCACGCAAGCGCTGGGGTCCCCCCGCTTCGCGTTCATCTCCCTCAGGGCCTGGTCATACGCGACGATAAGGGAGCGCATGCCGTCGTCGTTCGGCACCGAAGTGTCGAGGGGGACGATGTTCACGCTGAGGTAGGGCCCCTCCGGCGTCGAGGCCCTCGGAACGATGGCGGCGCGCCGGGCTGCGAGGCGGTCCCGGACCTTGCTTCGGGCCGCCCGCGCCGCCTCCTGGCCAGGAATGGCCCCAAACCGCGCGATCTCCTTGTCGAGAGCCGCGATCTTTCGCTCCAGCCGAGCCCGCTCGGCCGCGGCGTGGGCCCCTGCGTCGTCCAACAAGAGCG
>JBCBRU010000067.1:0-22237 GCA_039819565.1 Myxococcota bacterium
CGACGTCGTCATCTTCGGGACCGGTTTCGATCTCGACACCCTCCTTGCTCCGCTCGAGGTCTACGGCACCGGAGGCAAATCTCTCAGCGAGGCTTGGGCGGGGGCCCCACGCGGACATCTGGGGATAACGGTGCCCGGCTTTCCGAACATGTTCATGCTCCTCGGCCCAAACACCGGCCTCGGCCACAATTCGGTGGTCATCATGGCAGAGGCGCAGATTCACTACGTCCGGAAGTGCCTGGAGACGCTCCGCAACCGCGGCGCGAACCGACTCGAAGTCCGCAAGGAAGCTTTCGATAGCTACGACGCTGAGATCCAGACTCGCCTTTCGAAAGCGATTTGGAGTCTCGGAGGCTGTACGAGCTGGTACCTCGACAAGAACGGACGAAACGTCACCCTCTGGCCCGGGTCGGTGGTGGAATACTGGTGGCGGACGCGGCGACCGCGCCTCGCCGATTTCCGAGTGGGAAAGATCGACCTCGCGAGCGTCAGCGACTCCACTGAGCCTGCCCCCGAGCCCCGCGCCGCGGCCCCGGTGGAGGCGGTCAGGCGAGAATCTCGGCCATGAGGGCCTCCGTGTAGGCGCGGCGGTCGTCCTCACCGGGACCGTCATCACCCGAGTCGGGGGCTACGTCTGGGTCGATCAAAAACAGAGGCTGTCCCTTCTTCACGATCGTCCCGTCGGTCTCGATGAGGATATCCGTAATGGTCCCCGAGAAGGTGGCGGGTACCTTGTTGAACATCTTCATGACTTCGACGACGTAGAGCGGATCCCCCACGTTGAAGTGGGTGCCGACCTCCACCAGAGGGGGTCGATCCGGGGCCTCGCGCGCGTAGAACATGCCCCCGGTCACGGCCACGATCTCGTTCCCGTCGGCCTTGGGCGGGGGAACGAGCACCGCCTGCATGCGCTTTTGCAGCTCGGGGTCGTGAAGGCGCTCGGGCACGGTCACGGTGAGGTCCTCGTGCACCTTCATCTCGTAGAAGCCGGCGCGTTCCGCGACGAGGGGAAGGATGTCGAACATCTCGAGCCCGAGCTGGTGGCCCAGATGGGCCTCACGGACCGCTCGCCAGAGCGCATCGTCGAAGCCCGCCGGGGCCTCTGGGGTCTCGAGCCGAACGCGAACCTCAGGCCACGGTGCACCCTCGAGATCGAGCCGCCGTTCGAGCTCGTCGTAGAAGTTGCACGCCGTCTCTAGAAGGCGCCGATCATGGTCCCAGATCATGTTCGCGGCCGGGAGATCCTCCCGATAGCTCATGTTGAGGACGTGGTAGCCGTGTCGCAGAGCCCGTACCGGATTGAGCAGCCACTCCACGCGCCCCTCCTTCAGAGCGTAGTCGCCACGCATGGCCGACAACCACCCCGAGAGAATGTGCGGCTCGGCAGCTAAGAGGGCCAGAGGTCGCTGGATGAGCGTCTTCTTGAGCTCTAGCGCCGCTCGAGTGGCCTGAACCGCGTGGTGACTGGGATCGCCCTCTTGCTCATCGCCGGTGCCGAGGCGCCGGACGTGGTGCTCCTCCACGAGGACGAGAGCTCGCTCGAGATCGACTTGATCGAGCTGCTCCTTGAGCAAACCGACCTGCGTCAAATAGGGCACGACGAAGCGCGTGGTCGGCTTCGCGTGCACGTTGGTCCCAAGGAAAAAGTTGACCAGCCCAAAGTGGAAGTCGAGGTTGGTGGCGAGGTCGACGCCCTCGAGCTTCGTGCACCGCAGGACCTCCTGCAGGCGTCGATAGCTGTCGTCTCGATCCCCCCCCACCGTAACGAGAAGCGCCACGTTGGAGTCATAGGCTCCGGCAAGCCGGTAGCGAATGAACTGGCCGGTGTCCGGGTTCTTGGCCGAGATGCCCTGGTCGTCGCGAATCTCGCCGGGGACCGGATCCGACCAGTACTCGATGATTCCGCCAGCGTGGGGGTTGAGGGAGCGGTCGGTGGCGTTGAGACGAGCCTCCACCGCGGCGGCGCTTCGACGCACGCGCGCCGGTCGGGGCAGTCGCGCTTTGTGCCGAGCGATCAGCGCCATCGCCTCCACGATGGAGGGGACATCGAAGAAATCGCCCGGCTTCTGTGGATTGGTAAACCGCAGCGCATAGCAGAGCTCGGACACCCGGTGCTCGACCTGAATGCGGGTGTTGACCTCCATGAAGTAGTGGCGCGCGCCATCTACGATACACTCGAAGGTGGACGCGGAATCGAGCCCCACCGCGAGGCCGAAGCGCTCCGCCTCGGCCTCCATGCGGCTCAGCACGTCGAACTCCGTGGCGAGCGCGCGTCCCTCCTCCGGACGCCCCGCCGCGTGGGCGCGATCGGAGGCTTCTCGCAGGGCTTCCTGCGTAATCGAGACCTCGAGGAGCTTCTGCTCGTGCATCTGCAGAGAGCAATCTCTGCCGCCGAGCGAGAGACACCACGTCCCGTTGCCGATGAGTTGGATCTCGTGGTGACGGGTGCTCTCGATGTTGAGCTCGAGCAACACGTTTTTGTTGTCGCCAACGCCTCCCGCCTTCACCTCGGACAAGATCTCACGAAACTTCTCGGGGGCCTGCGCCGCCACCTCGGCCGCCTCGCTCGGATCTTTGGGAGCCTGCAGGATACGTTGTCCTTTACCACCTCCGCCCCCGATGGCCTTGAGTCGAACCCTACGCCCGGGATGCTCCCGATACAGAGAGATGAGCTCCTTCACGAGCTGTTCCGAGATCTCGTCGACGGTGATGAGATCGATACCCTTGCTGTAGCTCGCGTCGAGGACGAGCTCGGCACAGTCCGCGGCGCTATCCGCGGCGCCGAAGTTGACGGAGAGTTCGTGTCGCTCGGCCTCGGCCCGGAGGGCTTCGATGGAAGGGGCCCGAGCCAGGAGGGTCCGCCCGGTCAGATTCTGGACGCCTGGCGTAACGCTGACCTTCTGTTCGAGAGCGGTGCGCTTGGCCTCATCCTTTCGACCCGCGGACCGGACGGTGGCCGACCGAGGGCCGATAAAGCGCAATCCTGCCTTCTCGATAGTGGCCACGAAGGTCTCGTCCTCCGCCATGAAGCCGTAGCCTGCGAAGACGTAGCCGTAGCCTTCGCGAAGGCAGATATCCACGATCTCCGCCATCACCGCCTCGCGCTCTTCGCGATTGGCTCCGGTGTAATCCTTCACCCGGTGGATGTTCTGGGGCGAAACGAAGCGGAGCTCCGGAGCGAGCGCGTTGGTGTAGACGATGGAGTCCTTCTCGGAAAGGAGAATGCCGACGCGGCGAACGCCCATCTCACCGAAGGTATCCATCGCCTCCTTCCGGACCGGACCGCGGCATACGATGAGGATCGACATGTCTTCGCAGGCAAAGCTGCGAACCCAGGCCGAGTCGGAGCGACCCAGGCGGCGGTCCTTATGGACGAGAGGGTTTTGCGAGTAGGGATCAGTGGGGGAGGCAGTCATCTCAGTGGAACTCGCGCTGGATCCCGCCCATGGGCGAGGGCTGATAGTGGCGGAGGAAGAAGCCGAGGTTTTTGGTCAGCACCGCCCGCAGCTCCGTGGGAAGCACCAGGCGGCTGATGGAGCCAAGGCTGAGCGCTTCGCGAGGATTCATGATCTCCTCTTCGTAGCGGCGTTGGAACGCGGACTCCTGTTCCTTGAGCCAGGCCTGCGCTTCCGCTTCGGCCTCAGCCTGAGCGCTCGCCCGGTCTAGGCCGGCAGCGGTCTTGTCGGCCACGAGCTGGGCGCTCTTGGCCCGCATCGAGCGGCGGAGGCTGCGGAGCTCGTCCTTGTACACGAACTCCGTGCCGGCCGGCCCCATCACCGCGAGGCGCGTGGTGGGCAGAGCCACCACGAGGTCCGCCCCGGTCGCGTAGTTGTTGAATGAAGCATAGGCGCCGCCAAAGGCGTTGCGCACGATGAGGAGAATACGAGGGGTGCGCACATCGATGATGGCGTCGAGCATGGCCCGTCCCGCCTGCACGATGCCGCGGCTTTCCTGCTCCTTGCCGGGGAGGAAGCCGGTGGTGTCCTCGATGAACACGATAGGGATGTTGAACAGATTGCAGAACCTGATGAAGCGAGCGTTCTTGAGGGCGGCGTCGATATCGATCTGGCCGGAGGAATAGGCGCTGTTGTTGGCCACGAAGCCGATGACGTTCCCTCCGAGCCGACCGAAAGCGGTGACCGTATTCGGGGCTCGCTGAGGCTGAATCTCGAAGTAGTCGCCATGGTCGCAGAGCGCCTGCAGCATGATACGCACGTCGAACGGGGTGTTCATGCCCGTCGGCGAGGTGAACGCGGTCTGCAGCAACGTCTCGATCTCGCCGGTCTCTCGGTCGTCCGGGTCCGACGTGGCCCGAAACGGAGCGATGACTCGGTTATTGTCCGGCAGATAGGTGAGCAGCGCGCGCGCGGTGCGGAGGGCCGTGACCTCGTCATCCACCGTGAGGTCGACGACCCCGGACTGCCCGTGCACCCCGGGCCCCCCCAGCTCGTCCGGCGTGACGTCCTCGCCGAGGACAGACTTGACCACCCCCGGTCCGGTCAGGCCGAAGAAGGTCTCCCTCGGCTGGATCATGAAGCTGCCTTGCCGCGGCAGATAGGCCCCGCCCCCAGCGTTGAAACCGAACATGCACATGACGCTCGGGACCACGCCCGAGATCTTGCGAAGGGCCGTGAAGGCTTCTGCGTAGCCGTCGAGTCCGCCTACGCCCGCCGGTACGTAAGCACCGGCGCTGTCGTTCATCCCGATGAGAGGGAGGCCCTTTTCCCCCGCGAGCTGGAACAAGCGGGCGAGCTTGCGCCCGTTGGTAGCGTCCATCGACCCCGCTCGGACCGTGAAGTCGTGCCCGTACACGGCCACGTCACGCCCGTGCATGCGAAGAATCGCGGTGACGATCGAAGCACCGTCGAGGTTCTTTCCCCAATTAGAGAAGAGGACTTCGGGCCGCTCGGAAGAGAGCACCGCGATCCGCTCCCAGACCGTCATGCGACCCTTTTGGTGCTGGCGCGCCACCTGGCGCTCGCCCGCGGCCTCGATCGGCCGACGGATGAGCTCGGCGCCCTCGACCAAAGCCTTGGCGTAGGGGTCTCCCGGCAGGGGCTCGGGGGCAGTCTCGACGGGCGAAAAGGGATCGTCCAGGCTAGGGGAGAGGGGCTCCGATGTCGTCATGGGGGCAGTGTTGGCATCGTCCGGTGGGAAATCCCGGTCAAGACGAGGCGGTATGAGAGCTGCCGCGAGCCGCTCCGAGGGCCTCGAACGGCTCTGGAAACGCTACCAGCCGGCCTGGCGACGGCTGTTTCCTCAACACCTCCGGCGGGAGCTCGAGCTTCGGCGAAGGTTCACCCTTTCTCCCGTCGATCTGAGTCGAGTGGCGGATGAGGTCCCCCCCGGAAAGGTCCCAGACTGCACCACGTGTCGCGACCGATGCTGTCAGGGATACGAGAACGTGGTCAGCCTCCGCCTGCGAGACCTCGCCCTCCTCCTCGACAAAGACCGCGCGGATCTGGTCACGCGGGCCAAGCCTCGTTTCCCGGAGGCGATGCTCGAAGCCCGCCCCAGCCTGCGCGCTTGGACCGAGACCTCGCTGTGGCGCACGCTCCCGGTGCTCAAACAGCTGGGTCCCGCTCGGGTGTGCGCCGCGTACGATCGCGGCCGCTGCCGTCTTCATCCCCATTGGCCCACCTCCTGCGCCCGGTTTCCCTACGCGATGAACGGTTCGGATCGAATGGTATGGGGCGCTCGTTGCCAAAACCCCGAGTCTCGAGCCGACCCGGAGCGAGCCCGGGGCCTGGCCGCCGCCGCCGCCGCGAGCTGGAATCGTCGCATCGAGGATGCGGTGCTCCTCACCCACGCTCGCCCCGAGCTCGAGAGGCTGGGGTTCGGGCCGTTTCTCGACGACCCGCGAAACCCCACTTGGGAAGAGCCCTCTCGTTTACCCCTAATGCAGTTGTGACATCAGGCTGGCCATGCGCTAGACGGCACGCTCTCAAACCTTATTGTGTTGCCGGCTTGACACTATCCTGACGCGACGTGTCTAAGGCTCCGACCGGGCGCTAGGCCCGATAAAGTGTTGGAAACCGGAATTGGCCGGTGGACCTGGTGACGCTCCGTGAGACTTCGCTCACGTCGTCGCGAAAACGCGCGCCCGTAGCGCCCCCTCAGAGAGTAGAGGGCGTTCAGCGCGAGCCTTTGAGAAGGCCCGAGCGCTCCACAGGACGGGCGCTGCGCGCGAGCTATCAACCCCGAACCTACCAATAGGAGGTAACTCTATGGCGCGTAAACGATCTGGACGACACGGTGGCGGCGGTCGCCGCTCTCAGGCTTATCGTAGCTCCAACTTCCACGCCAAGTGCTCCGCCTGCGGCATCGTCATGCAGGTGCCCGTTCGACCCCCTCACGGTGTCGAACTGAAATGCGTCGACTGCATCAACAAGCAGGCGAAGGCCCCTGAGCCGGCGACCGCCGGCTAGCTCCTCAAAAACGGACCTGCCACCCGAGTCCCGCCTCTGTGACCGCCAGCCCCCCGAAGGTGCTGGAGGTTACGGGAGGGTCGTCCGCGATGAATAGGACCCCGCCCGTGGCGAGGAGGACCCCGGCGATGCCGGACATCACGCCCATACCGGCCCAAAGCTGATTCCGAGCCGACCGGAGGTCGTCGTAGGTGTTGGCCTCGTCCAGACTCAAGGGTCGGGTCTGACTGCGGTCGAGGACCTGCCGCGCGTTGCTCTGGGTCACCACCGCAGCGATGGCGAGGCCGCCGGCTACGAGAGCTGAGGCGCCCCCCGCGACAAAGGTGCCGATGGCAACCTTGCGCTGCCGACTCGGCTCGAGCTCGATCTGGACGGTTCGCGCCTCACCGCCCTCCACTCTGAGCTTCCGTGCCTTGGGCACGTGACCACGGCGCCTCACCAGAAGCACCGGCTCTCCGGCTGGGACCTCCAGAGGTTGCGCGAGAGGTAGGCGCCCAACGAGCTGACCTTCCAGATAGAGCTCGCCCCCGTCCGCGCCCTCCACCTGCACTCGAGCTGGAAGGGGCTCCGGGCGGGCCACCAGCGGGGTCACCCGTCCTTCAAGGACCACCACTTCGGTCTCGAAGAGGGCATGGCCCGGAGCCTCGACCCGCACCGAGTGGGTTCCGGGCGCGACCGCCGCCGCGATGGGCAACGCCTCTGGGGGGGCTCCGTCCAGCGAAATGGTGGCGCCCGGGACCGAAGCGCTCACCACCAGCTCGGTCCGCCGAGCCGACGGATCCTCCTCCCCGCGCGTCGGGCCGCCGAGCTCGGTGCGCCGCTCCTCGAGGGCGGCGAGATGGACCGCCGCGTCGGTCCGTCGACGTCCCTCCGGATCTCGGCGCAGGTACTCTCGGTAGGCGCGGAGGGCGCGATCCAGATGACGTGGGTTTCCGTCGAGGGCGAGCTGGAGTCGGTAGCTCTGCCCGATGGAAAAGATGAGGGCCGAGCGAGGGGCCAAGGCGTCGGCAGCCTCGAAGGCCCGCGCCGCGACCAAGTAGCGGCCGCTCGAGTAGGCCTGCCGGCCCACCTCGAAGAGTTCTCGGGCCCGGGCCACATCCGCTTCCTCCGCCCCCGCGAGGGTCAAGGCCAAGGACAAGAGCGTCACCCCCAGCACGGCCTACTCCGGAAGCTCGAGCACGGAGCTGGAAAGACGAACGCCAAAGACGACGAGGCGGCCGCTGCTCGACAGGACGAGCTCCGCCAGGCCATCCCCATCGAGATCGCCGACTCGGAGCCCGGCGGGCTCCTGAGTTCTGAACTCTGCCGCCTCTCTCGCAGGGGCATCCACGCTGTCGAAAAGCCACACGCCATTTTCGGTGAGCACCGCGATCTCCTCGGCCGGGTCGAGATCCAGGTCCGTGGCGGCCAGGTCTCGAGGGCCTCCCCCCTCGGACGGTGGAAGCTCCAGTTCTCGAGGGGCCCCGAAGCTGCAGTCGCCGTCTCCGGCCAGCCGCAGCTCCACGCTCCCACGGTCCGCGTATACGAGCCCCACATCCACGGCCCCGTTGCCATCGAAATCTCCGACCTCGATGCGCAACACGCTCTCCCCTGTAGCCCCCAGATCGCAGAAGCTCATATCGGAAAGATCGACGACCCCGAGGCGGGTCTCGGAGGGACCGCCCAGGTGTCCAATGAGTCGTCCGGCATCGATGGAAGCCAAACGCAGGACGCCCGCGGCGCCAGGGATGAGCTCCGCCGGCCACGCCCATCGCTCGAGCTGGGGGGCTCGGAACTGTCCCAGGGCCCGGACGTAGGGCACGAACACTGCGGAGCCGTCTGGATAGATCGCGAGCATCCCGCCGTCTCGTCGCCCCAGCGCGCCGAGCAAGACCGCGGACGGCCCCAGCGCGAAGAGCCGGGCGTCGGCTAAAGTGGACGGACGAGACGGCTGAAGGGGGGCGTTCAGAGTGCCTCCGGCGCTCCCGTAGAGAATGAACACCTCGCGGCCGTCCCGGCTCAGAAGGAGGACGTCGTCTCGGGCATCGGGCGCTGCGTCCCCGAAGGTGAAGGTTCCGGACGAGAGCCCTCGAAACCCTCCGGGCAAGGCTCCGAACCTTTCTACGCTGCGGTCCTCGAGGTCGACCCGGGCCCCTCGCCACACCTGCAAGTCCCCGCCGACGCCGACGAGGAGCACGTCACCGGTGCCGTCGCCATCGAAGTCTCCCGCGGCCGCCTCGACCGCCTCCCCTTCGATCGCGAACAGGCTCCTCGAAAGGAGAGGACCCCCTCGCGACACCGCGATGACCCCCCCTTCCTGAAAGATCTCGACGAGGTCCAACTGGCCATTCGCGTCGGCGTCGACGAAAAGGACGGCGCGGTAGTCGAGGCCGGTGGGCGGCACGGACACGAGACACAGTCCTCCGCTGAGGGTCAGAGGGCCGACTGAAACCGAGTTTGCAAACAGCACCCCCTCCGTCGTCACGAGATCCGCGATGCCGTCACCGGAGAGGTCCCCCACTCCGAGGAGCCGGCGACCGAATCCGGGATCGCGAGGAGGGGTGGCCACCGGGCAAGCCGCGGAGAGGGTGCGGAGGTCGCGCCGAGGCGCCTCGAACCCAACTGGAGTCTGCAGGGCAACTTGCCATTCCTGGCTATCGCCCTCGACTGGACCGGGCAAGAAGACATCGATCCGCCCGTCTCCGTCGGCGTCAGCGGCCATGGGAGCACCGCCGAGCGTGGACCGGCTCGCCAAGCTGAGCTCGGCCACGGTTCGGAGATTGACGCGCCCCGCCCGGCAGTCGCCAGGTCCGGTGACCTCAGGGGCGAAGATGGTGACGGAGGTCCGCCCTCGCGAACCCACCAGCAGCTCATCGCCCGAAAGCCCGTCCACGTCGACCGCGACCACGAAGAGCTCGTCCTCCGTGGGCTCGAGATCGGGATCGATGCGGGTGCAGTCCAGCTCCGCGTTCACCCCGGGGGCGGTGGTCGGAATACAGATACGGGGAGGATTCGCTTGGGCCACCAGCACCCGGCTCCCCACACACGGCTCGGGAAGATCGACGAGGATCAGCGCGTCGACCTCGCCCCCGGCGAGCAGATCCTCGCGAGAGAAGAGAGCGCTCTCGACCCGCCCTCGATCGTCGAGGCGTCCGGCGAGCACGCCGTTGCGGGTGGGAATGACCCAGCGTTGAAAATCCTCCTGGGGGAGGGTTCCGAGGGCGAAGGGAGCGGTGAGATCCTCACCGGGGAGAGAGAGTTTCTCGGATAGGCCGCCCTCGAGCAGATCCGTCCGACGCTCGATCGCAACCGCGTCCGCCTCCATCAGCTCCACGGGGGCGCCCGCTCTCAGACGAGCGAGTTCGATTTGCTCCCGTCCGCCCGGCTCGACGGGCCCCACGCGGCGCTCGAGCTCGCCGGCCGGGTAAGCGCAGCGTCCGCTGTCTGGCTTGCAGCGCCAGCCGGGGGGACACACCTGACCGTCGTCGCCGCACAGGAGCCGACAGGCGCGCTCCTCTGGCAGCTCGGAGCCCCCGCACACGAGACCTTGCTCGTCCCCGAGGACGGTGGGCACGCTGAGGTCGCAGCTCTCCTCGCCTTCGAGGATCCCGTTGCCGCACAGACCTCGGGTGAGCTCGGGGAGAGTGTTGCAGGCGCCGAGGACCAAGGCCAGGCACCCCACGGCCCCCAGCGAGGGAGGATTTACCACTCGGGCTCCTCGAGAGCGTCGCGGCGCTCGGGCGCCCGGGGTTCCAATCGTACCTCGACGGTATCGGGACCGATGACCCGCAGGGACCGCACCACGGGCCGGTGCCGCGCCGCTCGAACTTCGAGACGCCTCGGGCCCCGGCCTAGGGGCAACTCGAGCTGCATCGGAAGCCTCCCGACCTTCCGCCCGTCCAGAAACACGGCGGCTCCTTCGGGCGTGCCCCGCACGCGGATCCGTACCCTTCGGCTTCGGGAGCTCCGCGGCGGCTCGGAAGCCTCAGCGCCCTTCGGGGCGTCGCCGGATTCGGCGGCCTGCGGGGCGTCGCCAGATTCAGCGCCCTGCGGGGCATCGCCGGATTCGGCGCCCTGCGGGGCGTCGCCGGATTCGGCGCCCTGCGGGGCGTCGCCGGATTCGGCGCCCTGCGGGGCGTCGCCGGATTCGGCGCCCTGCGGGGCGTCGCCGGAGCCGGCACTTCCCGCAGCGGTGGGATCCTCCCCTCTCCTTCCCGCCTCTGCCGACGCGACCGAGGCGCTGACCGCTCCGAGCGGCACCACCTCGGGGGTGGAGTTCGGGAGATAGAGAACGAAGGCCCCGAGAGCCGCCAACACGGTCCCCGCCATGGCCAGGGCCCCCCATCGTCGCCCTCCGCTGTGAGCGACGAGGCGATCTTCGCTCGCGAAGGTTGCCGCTAAGGCCGCGTCCCGCTGCGAAACGCCGAGGTCGGAGGTCGAAGAGTCGAACTCCACGCCGAAGTCTCCGGCGGCGGCCTCGAGCTGCTGCACCAGCGCCTGGGCCGTCTTAGGTCGGCGGTCGGGATCCTTGGCCAAGCTCGCGAGGATCGCACCATCGAAGGGGGCGAGCGTAGGGTCCAGGTGCGAGGGGGCCGGAGGGGGCTCCGCGATATGGGCCATCATCACCTCGACGGCGCTGGTGCCCTCGAAGGGGAGGCGACCGGTGAGAAGCACGAAGGCCAAGACGCCGAAGCCATAGATGTCGCTGCGGGCGTCGACCTCGGGGCCCCGGCACTGCTCCGGCGACATGTAGTCGGGTGTTCCCACCGCCGCCCCCGTGGCCGTCTGGTGGCTCCTCGGAAGGTCGTCGTGAAGGAGCTTGGCGATGCCGAAGTCGAGGAGCTTGGGAAAAGGACGACCCTCTTCGTCCCGCGCCAAAAAGACGTTCGCGGGTTTGAGATCGCGATGAACGATGCCGGTGGCGTGGGCAGCGTCGAGCGCGCGGGCCACTCCGCGAAGCACCAGGAACACCTCCCCGAGCTCGAGTCGACCTCCGCGTCGACGCAGATGCTCGTCGAGGGGAGCGCCATCCAGGAGCTCCATGACGTGGAAGTGTCGACCGTCGTCGAGCCGCCCGAAGGTGAAGATGTCGATGATGTTGCGGTGGCAGATCTGGTTGACGGCGCGGGCTTCGAGCACGAAGCGCGAGAGCACCGCGGGGTCTCGGGAGTACTTGAGAGAGAGGACCTTGATGGCCACCTGCTTGCCGATGGCCGGCTGGACGCCACGGTAGACGGTCCCGAAGGTGCCGCGGCCCAAGGTCCCCTCGATGACGTAGTCTCCCACCTCGTCCCCGGGCGAGAGCAGAGTCTCGGGCGCCTGACCTGGGTCGACCTTCGACATGGGGCCCCTATCTCCTACTTAACTCGGAAGGCTCATTAAAGTCGCGAGTGACGGATCTCACCCCAGACTCCAACCGAACGCGATCATGGCCAAGTACGCGAGAACTTTTGGAAAACGAAGTGCACAGGCCAACATGAAGGGTCCGAAGGGGACCCTCAGAGCGCCGGCCGCATAGGTCGCCGCGGAGAACGGGAGCGGAGAGACCGCAGCCACCGCCACCACCCAGACCCCTCGCCGCCGCATGAGCGGGGTGATCCCGCTGCGCCGGAGCTGGCTCTGCACCCACGGCACCCGGCGCAGCAGGCGACCGACCAGATAGCCGATCGGTCCCGCGAGGAAACTCCCCGCGCCCGCCACCAGTGCGACCTGGAGAAAGTCGAGACCGCCCGCGTGCGCGAAGAAGAGGATCGGTTCGTGGGCGAGCGGTGGAAACGCGTAAGCGTCCACGAGCAACATCCCGAAGAACACGCCATAGAGTCCGAATTCGCCGACGAACCACTCCGCAGCGGACGCCATCTGAGCTCTGAAGAACCACCCCAAAGCGCCCACGGCGCCGATCAACAAGACGACCCCGAGAACGAACCGAATCAGCACGCTTCGGTCGAGGGGGGGAGCCAGGACTCGCGGCGGTGCGCCGTGCGTCGCCATCGACAAGGCCCTTCTGTTCCCTTCGAGAGTCATGAGGCAAGCCGCGGGTCAGCGCAGACAGACGCGTACTGAGACAGACGCGCTTCCCCTTTGTGCGAGCTTCGCTCATGAAACGAAAGAAATTCCGGGGAGCCGGAGGGGTCATGCTACTTCTGCGTGACCTTGGCCAAGTTCGTCATGAGGGATCAATGGGTCTGAAATTGCGTCTTAGGCACCCCACAGCCGGAGCCTTTGCTTTTGCACTCGAACCGGATGCACCCATCGTCATCGGCCGTCGAAGTCCCCGCGCCGACCTGGAGCTGGTGTGGGACGCCCTGGTCTCGCGCATGCATGGGCGCGTGTGGGTGGATGGCGCCCAGGTCTGGTTCGAGGACTTGGGTTCGAGAAACGGGAGCTTCGTCAACGGGGTGCGGGTCGAGGGGGCGATCTTGCTCCGGCCTCGCATTCCGGTCCGGATCGGAGACACGCTCCTGAGCGTCGGGGACGAGGCTCCGAAGTTCGTCGAGCCCACGGTCCCCGGGAGCGGCGAAGCGCCGAAAAATCCCGCCGAGCTGGCCGCGGATCTCGACGACTTCATCGATCTCGACCGCGGCGACCGCGGAGAACACGTCATCCCCACCGATGTTCGCTTTCTAGCCGCGGACCGCATCACCCTACGCGGGCGCGGGCTGCAATTTCTCTGGCGAACTCAGCTCTCCAAGAGCCGGCTCTTCGTCAAAGGACCGGTGCCCTGCGCCAAGGGATCCAAAGTTACGATCGACATCTCCCTCGAGGAGGATTTCTTCGAGTTCACCGGGCAGGTCTTCCGGCTCGGGGCCGAGAAACCGGGCGGGCCCGACGGCGCGGTGCTCGCCTTGGATAGCTTGCCGGATCGCTTGGTTCAGGCTCTCGAGGCGGGGGCCGACGAGACCACCTTCACCACCGTCGAACTCAGGCCGCCCCCCGGGCTCGTGGCTGACCTCGACCTCGAAGACCGCGAGCCCGTGCAGGCTTCTCCAGGCGCCCACTTCTTGCGAGCCCAGCGCTTCGTGGGGTGCGTCGCGGTCGACCAGCTGTATGAGGCGCTCGGCCTCGCCCCGCAGGCCACCGACGCCGAGGTCCGCGCCGCGATCGACGTCTGGCAAGATCTCTTTCGCAGAGGCACCAAGCTCGAGGGACTCGGAGAGCTCCTGGACCCCCTAGCCCAGGCGGTGGGGACGGTGGAGGCTCAGCTGGGACAGCCCGAGCAGCGCCTCAACTACGACTTCACCCACGGCTACCTCCTCCTTGCACACCGTCAGGCCCTCCTCGAGCGCGGAGAAGGCCCCTCTCAGGCTGTCCTCGCCGCCGCTTGGGGTCGAGCCTTCCCGGGGCGGGCGGAGCGCGCGCGCAACCTCGCCGACGCGGCCACCGCCGCGGAAGCCGCGATGGACGAAAACCAGGCGAGTAGGCTCCGTACCCAGGCCCGAGACCTCGCCCCCTTCGAGCGGTTCTGAGCCCTCGCCCCCACGGCCCCGGCCTTCGCCGTCCCGTCAGGAGACGAGGTAGCTCATGGCCTCGACCGCGAACCGGAGGAGCCGCACCCGTTCCGGGCTCTTCGGCTCGACCTGCGCCAGCGACACGAGCGGAGAGCCGGAGGCGGCGAGCCCGAGGCGGGCCCCGGTGCGCTCGATGACGGCCCGGGTCGTCGTCAGTGAGCGCCGTTCGCGCCGCTTGCACCAGCTTCGAGCGAGGTCCGCAGCGCGGCCTCGGCGCTCCGAAGGAACGACTCGATACAGCGCCTTACCTCGCCGCTTCGCCGCCTTGGCCCCTTCCACGTCCCCAGACCAAGGCTCGACCTCCCCGAGGCCATGGAAGGCGTGACGGATCGCGGCCGAGGGAAGGAGAACGACCCCCAAGTGGGGAGGTCGAAGAAGGCCGACCGCACGCCCGGCCCAGTATCGAAGCTCGACCTCGTCCTCGCTCGGAGGAACGGTGCCGACGAAAAGACACGCAGCGCCCGCCGCGTATCCGGGGGCGATGGGGGCCGGATCCGGGACGGGCGCCGGGAACACCAGAGGTCGGCTCACCCCGAGGGCCTCCGACGCCGCGTCGATGGCTCGATTGACGGGGAGAGGGAGCGCCGAGGGTCCGAGCGCGTCCCGTCGGCGCAGCTCGGCTCCGGGCAGCTCGGTCCGGAACGCCTCGACGAGCGCGTGTCCGATCATCTCGCGGAGGGCGCGGTCGTCGCTGTCCGCGTCCTCCGGGTCCTCGGGTGCCGCCGCCGCCCCCGGGAGGGGACTTGGGGTCGGCGCGGCCGCGGGGAGCGGAGCATCGTAGAGCACGTGGCGGAGCTCCATGAGATACCGAGCCGGGCCGTGGGCTCCGGTCTCCTCGAGGAGACGCTCCACCCTAAGAAAGGCCAAGGGTTCGGGCACCGGACGGAGACATCGCTCCACCCACGCGTGGAGAGCTTCCTCGATCCCCAGCCGGGTCTCGACAGCTCGCGCGAAAGCGAGATCGTCGTACCGCTCCGGATCTTCGTGCCGCAGGATGAGGGCCAGGGCTCTTCCGGGTGCGACAAGCTGAGTTTCGTAGATTCCGACCGCCGCCCTCCGCCAATGGTCGGCTTGGTTCGGATCGTCGGAGGCTCGAGCGGCCGTAGCCAGGAGCTCCGCGCGAGCCTCCGCGCGCCCATCGAGAGCGAGCATCACCTCGCGGGCACTGACGGCCGGAGCATGGGCGGGCTGAGCAGATAAGGCCCGCGCCAGAAGCTCCCGGGCTCGAGGTCGGTCCACGGTGCGCACGAGCTCGGCAGCTCGGGTGGCCAGAGCCGCCGCCTCCTCGGCGGGAGCGTGAGGAAGCGCGGCTTCCAGCACATCGGCTGCCCGCTCCCGCTCCCCGGCCTGCTCGCGAGCATCCGCAAGCGCGATGGCAACCCGCACGTGGGCTGGGTCCTCAGAAAGGGCCTCTTCGAGCCAAGCCGCCCGGCGGGCCAATTCGGCCGCGGAGCCGTCCGAAACTTGAGCTGCAGCTCGAGCGAGGGCCTGGGCTCGGGCGCTCCCAGGCGGCTGGCGAGCCGCTAGGCGCTTGAGCACCGCAGGCGCCTCCGGGTCGGCCAGGGACTCGAGGAGCTCGCCGTGCAGCGCCAGGGGTTCCAGGGCGTCGGGTTCGAGGCGTCGAGCGCGTCCTGCAAGACGGGCTGCACCCTCGAGATCACCGCGCGCCTGCTTCGCTCGCGCCAGGCGAAGCTGTACCTCGGCCTGCTCTGCCTCCGTGAGGGAGGTCCCGTGGTAGAGAAGCAAACTCGCGGAGAGATCGTGCGCAGCGTCAACATGGCCCGCGCGCTCCTCGAGGGCTGCCCCTCGCAGCAGGGCAACCTTGCGGGTGCCCACCCGGTCGAGCGCACTCCGAAACGCCGCTCGCGCAGCGGGTTCGTCGCCGGCCGCCTCCGCCGCCCGTCCGGCCGCCTCGAACAGCTCCGCAGATCGCTCCTCGTCGCGCAGTCCGTCCGCAGCTCGGGCCAGATGGGGATGGGCGCGCGCGGGCTGGCCTCGCTCGACCAGAATCGCTCCGAGCCGGGCTTCGACTTCGGGGTCGTCCGGGTCTGACTCCAGGGCCTTTTCGTACAAGGTGAGGGCGCGCCGGGTGTCGCCCACCGCCTCATCCGCAAGCTGTCCGGCGCGCCGAAACCAAGCGGCCCGCGCCGCGGACTCCAGCTCCCGCTCCGCGCACTGCTCGGCCAAGCGGCTCGCTCGGGAGGGATCTCCGGCTCTCGCCGCGGAGTCACTGGCGAGCGCGAGAACATCGGAGCGCTCCGGGGCGAGACGGAGGGCGCGCTCCAAAGCTTCCTCACCCCGCTCCTCGGCCCCCGGGACGTCCAGCCAGTGCTCCGCGAGCCGGAGCCACGCGGTGGCCTGGGCGTCTGGAGGCCCTCGCTCCGCCAGGGCCAGGAGGTGATCCTCAGCGCGCTCCGGCTGATCGAGCTCCAGCCACAGCGTGGCCAGCGCCGCCCGGAGCTCATGGTCGAGGGGCGCCAGACCCACCGCTCGCTCCCAAGCCTCGGCGGCTCGACCGGGAGAGCCCGTGGCCAGGAGCGCCTCCCCCAGCGGCTTGAGAGCTTCTTCGGGGGCGATGCGGGCCCGTCGCTCGAGCACCTCGGCCAGAGCCTCTGGGTCTTCCGCCTCCTCCGCCAAAGAAGCGAGGGCGGCCCAGGGCCGGGGATCCAACTCTTCCGCGGCCGCGGCGGTCTCGGCCAGCCGCCAAGCTAGGGGGAGGTCGGCGATCTCGGCGCGAGCGACCTCGACCATCCGCAGTCGCTCCGTGGTGGCGTCGAACGATTCAAAGAGCTCCAGCCGGCGCTCGCACAGCTCCAGCCACTCCGGCCATCGCGCCATCGCCTCCATGAGCTCGGTGAGGGCGCTCAAGAGATCTGGATGACTCCGATTCTCATGGAGGCCGCGACGCAGCAGCCGCTCGGCCCGACGCTCATCGCCGACGGCGCGGGCGCTCCGCGCCACCGACAGCACCGCCTCCGTGCGATCTTCGCCCTCAAGCTGATCGATTTGGTTCTCCAGCAGATCCAAAGAGGTGCCTTCGTCGAGGGCCTCCAGATCGATCTGCGGGGAGGAGAGCGGGACGATGTCGGCGAGGCTCGGGGCGGGGACCGTCTCCCCGCGGGTGGCGGCGAGGGCGGCGCGTGCTTCCTCGACCATCTCGGCCACCGCCATGGCCTCGTCCACGGCCTCCTCCACTCCGTCCGAAGCCTCCAAGAGGAGATCCGGTTGCGTGGGGGGATCCCGCTCCGCGGCGACGTCGAGGCTGATTTCCGAGGGCTCTTCGAGGACCACCACGACTTCCGCAGAGAGAGGCTCGTCGAGCTCATAGTCTTCGGGGCTCGGCGGCCCTTGAATCTCGTCCAGCGGCTCATCATCGGCGATGAGGCGGTCATGCGTCTCGATCCCCGGAGACCCCAGCGGCTCGTCGGACTCGAGGGGTTCGTCGCCCGGGACGGGAACGATCTCGTTGGCGGGAGAGGGAGGGGTCGGACGTGCCCCGGGAAACGGAATGACGAGATCGGACTCGGCGGTCACGAGCTCGAGAGCGGCGGCCTCCACCGCGGCCAGCGGAGCGGCCCGGCGCACCCCTGAGGGTGGTGTCTCATGGTCTCCCACCGGATGGGGGAGGTCCTGCGTCTCCGCTTCTCCTCGCAAGGGATCCTGCGCATCCGAGACGATCGTGACGTCTTCGTCATCGTCGACCTCGGCGACCGGGATCTCTTCCTCCGCGAAGGCCTCCTCGGCGAGAGGGGCCGGGTCCTCGACGACGGCTAGCTCCGCAGGCAGGCTTTCCGCGTCGGCATCCTCGCTCCGGTCGGGGGTCTCCGTAGGGCGCTGGCTCTCCGAGAGGCTCTCGAGCTGGCGCCGCGCTTCCTCGTGCTCGGGATCGACCTCGAGCACCGCCTCGAAGGCGCGTCGGGCGTTTTCCGGCTGATCGAGATCGGTCGCGTAGAGCTGTCCGAGCTTGAGACGGACGAAGGTCGCGAAGAGGGGGTTGTCGGCCTTGCTGAGGACGTCCTCGAAGATTCGAGCCACACCCTCCGGCCGCCCCGAGGTCGCCCCGACGCGGAGCACCTCGTCGATGAGCTCCCGGTCCTGCGGTAGGCTCTGCAGAGCCCGACCCAGGGATTCGAGGGCCCTGCCCGAGTCATCGAGCTCGTGCTCATAGATCCGAGCCAGCTCGCGCTGCAGTCGAACGCGATGCGGCCCGATCCTGCGGTCCTCGATGACCTCTTCCAAGAAGGCGGCGAGCTCATCGAATCGAGCCCGCTCTCGGAAGAAGTCCTCAATCTCCGCGAGCACATCCGGATTGCCCCCGTCGTCCGCCAGGGCCGCCCGAAGGTGGGCCAGGGCTCGCTTCGGATCCTCCAGGGGCCCCAGATGCATCTCCCCTAGATGCAGGCTCAAGGCCGCCCGAAGCTTTGGATCCTCTTGGTGCATCAGCATGTCACCGACCGCGATGGCGACCTCTTCGAGCCGGCCCGTGAGCTGCCCCAACCGCTCGAGCCGCGCGAGCACCCGGAGGTTCCAGGGCGCCCGGCGGGCGGCCTCCATCAGGGCCTCGAAGCCCCCGTCGGGATCGTCCTTTTTCTCAGCGAGCAGCTCCGCGATGTACTGATGCAGGGTGGTCCGCTCCGCCTCGTCTTCGGAGCGCTCGAGGCGCCGTCGGTAGAGCGCGATGAGGTCATCCCATCGCTGCTGGTCGTGAAGAACCAACCCGAGCGAGAACAGCGCTCGCCGATCGTCCGGGTTGATCTCGATGACCCGCTCGTACAGCTCCGCGGCCTTCGCCAGCAAACCACCGTGCTCCTCGGTGACCACGGCCGCCTCAATCCAGGCTTCACACGCTGCTTCGGAGGCGTCGGCGCCGAGAAGGGCGTCGCCGCGGGCCACGAACGCGTCAGCGTAGGTCTCCCAGGCTTCGGCCGCGACCGCGGCCTCCCTGAGCGCCGACGCCGCCGCCTCCGAGGCGGGCTCGAGACGCAGGGCCTCGAGCTGTCGGTCCAGGTCCGTCAAGGCAGCGGATTCTATATACTCCGACGGGACTCACCGAAACGGAGAGGCCAAGACGATGTTGGTTTGGTCGGCGAAAGCCTTGCTGGTGCGCCGTCGGATCACCGACGGCGGCGACGCTTGGGCTCCGGTTTCTCGACGAGAGGCACGTCCATGGACGTCGGCATCGAGGCGATGGAGTCAAAGCTCACTTCGTAGGTTTCGTGCCCCGCAGCCTCGATACGCACCCGCAGAGGCCCCGTAGAGGGGAGTTTGGAGAGCTGGACGTCTGTCCCACGACCGACCTCGATGTCGTTGATGAAGACCACACCCGACACCGGAGAGATGTGCAGCATCGGGAGCACCCGATCGAGGGCCACTTCGAGAAGATAGGTGTGGCCGCGACCTACGTCCTCGGTCACGTCGCGAATCGCGGTCGTGTGCCCCTCGGCCCGCAGCTCGATACGATGCCGCTGGGCGGGAGCCACGATGACGGAGAGGGGGGTCCGACCGGGCTTGCGTTCACCGTCGACCACCACCGCGGCCCCCGACGGCGTGGTCTCGATCTGAAGGCGGGGCCAGAAGCGCTCCGTGCCGAACCAGGCGTATACGAATAGGCCCACGAGCAGGAGCGCCGTGCCCAGAACGACGATGAGAGGTGCGTTCCGGCGAAGCGCGGACGGCGCGTACTGAGGCGTGGGGCCGGACGTCCAGCCTGCGGACGGCGGATAGGGGCTGCCTGGGGCGGGGTATGAAGGCTGTGGGATCCCGTTGGACGCCACGGCAGGAGGGGGCGTCGTTCCGGCCTGGTGACGCGTAGCCACGGCGCGCCGGCCAGCCTCTTCGTCGCTCCAGCCGAGGCGGGAGGAGTCGAGCTCGCCGGCGATCCAGCGCCCGGTATCGGTGCCGAAGTCCATCCCGTCGAGGCCCTCGCTCGGCACCGGAGCGCCCTCGAGGACGCCTCCGCCCGACGAAAAGCCCGAGGACGCTGGCACCGGGCGCCCGTCGGCCCCCACCACGATCCGAATAGGGCCGGCGAAGGGGGCCTCCTTGGCCCCGGGACGGCTCTGGGAAGGGCGCGGGGCTCCGGGCACGGAGGACGAACTGGCGGGGGGCTGCGCCCCGTTGGGTGGAGAGTAGGTCGGGTTCTCCTCGGCCACCTGGACAAAGGTCGGAAGCGCGCTCTCCTCCTCGTCATCGAGGCCATCGGCGAGGGTGCGGTCCGCTCCGTCGAAACCGGTCCGCACCACGCCGCCGTCCAGCCCTTCCAGCAAGGTCGCCCCAATCTCGCCCTCACCGCCCCACACGTCGGCTTCCGCCGAATGCTGGGGCTCCATCTGGGAGACCGCGGTGGGGGCCCCGCCGCCGTCGTCGCGGGGAAGGATGGTGGGAGAGTCGATAGCGCCGGAGCCGAGGGTATCCTCGTCGAGAAGATCCTTGGCCACCACTCGACCGGTCTCCGGCTCGCTCAGATGGTCGATGGACACGCCCACCATCGTCGCTCCGTCCGCGTCGTCGTTGGCCAGGGTCCGCTCCCCCCCGTTCCAGTTGTAGGCGGCGACCGTTTGGTCGTTAGCGAGGGAGTCTCCCCGTTCGGAAGACGCGGCCTGCGAGGGCAGCACCGGCTCCGCAAGGGGGTCGGCGCCGTTGGGATCGGTGCTGGGAATGGCGAGGTCCGCGGCGGGATCGGGGAGCGGGACCGAGGCGTCGGTCCCGCCCTCGCGACGGGCCGGAACGTCCGCTTCGCCCGACTTGAGCACGGCGCGAGCTCGCTGAACGTCGGCGTAGGGCAGCCCTTCGTCCGTATCGAGCTCCGCGTACGCGGAGGGCTCGGAGGGGCCCCCCTCGCTGCCCGAAGAAGCAGGGGGCGCTGCCGCGGTCGAAGCCTCACTCGTTTCGGCCCCGTGGAAGGGAGGCAGGAGCTCCGGCGAGGCGTGCTCTTGGGCCAAGCGGGTCAAGGTCTCGTGGGGAACCACCTCGCCGAAGACTTCCGGGGCCACCTCGCGGAGCCGACCGGAAAGAAGCTTGGTGGCCTCGCGAGCGGTCCCCCGCCAAGCCGGGTTGCCGTACAGAATGTTCTGGAGCTCCTCCCCCAACGCCTGAGCGGTCTGCCACCGGCGTGAAGGCTGGGGTTCGAGCGCCTTCATGATCGCCCGGTCCAGCTCCGGGGGGATGTCCGGGTTGGCGGAAGACGGCAGGGGAACCTGCTTGGTCTCATACCTTTGGATGGCATCCATCACGGACGCGTGGGCCACGGGATGACGGCCTGCCGCGAGCAAGTAGAGCAAGACGCCGGCGCAGAAGAGATCCGCGCGAGCGTCGATCTCTTCGTACCGGACCATCTCCGGCGGCATGTAACCGAACTTGCCTTTTAATACGCCGGCCTGGGTCTGGTGGATCCTCCCCTTCGCGCGGGCGATGCCGAAGTCCGTGAGTTTGACCTCGCCTTCCGTGGAAATGAGGATGTTGGCGGGAGTGACGTCGCGATGGACGATGTTCAGGGCTTCTCCGGACTCGTTTGTCCGGGAGTGGGCGTAGCGAAGCGCCCGGCACAGCTCGACCCCGACATGGAGGGCGAGCGGCACCTCGAGCTTTCGGCCTCGCTCCACCAGCGCCTCGATGAGACGTTCGCTGGTGATCCCCTGCACGAACTCCATCGCGATGTAGTAGCTGCTCCCCTCCTGACCGAGGTCGAGCACGGACACGAGGTTTTGATGATTGAGATGGCGGGTGATGTTCGCTTCGTCGACGAGCATGTCGACGAACTGTTGGTCGACGGCCAGCTCATCGCGGAGGACCTTGAGGGCTACGAAGGGCCCGAAACCCACCGGGCCGGACTTGGCGGCGACAAAAACCTCGCCCATTCCGCCCACGGCGAGACGCCGCAGGAGGGTATACCGGCCGAGTCTGTCCCCCACTCCGGCCACTGGCCCGAGTATCCAGCCCCGGGCTGTCGAGGTCTAGCGCAAGATCTCCTCGACATGGCGCCAAGCCTGAGCGCTCAGCGTTTCCATGCTCCGACTTCCGTCGAGAATGACGGCGCGATCGAAATTGAGAAACACATCCCGGAGCCGGCGCAGAGACTCGAGCCCTTCGAAGTCGTCGGCTTGACCTCTCGACGCCTGAATCCGGGCCAGAGCCTCGTCTGGGGAGAGATCAACGACAAAAAGGACGTCCGGATCCGGAGCGATACGTCGCTCCGCGGCCTCCAGCATCTCGCGGTCGAGGCCCCGCTCGCCTTGGTACGCCACCGTGGAGGAGGTCGTTCAGCCCGCGCTGGACCGCGGTGAGGTGGTCGTGCAGGACCGAAGCTGGCCCTCGACGGTGGCG
>JBCBRU010000068.1:0-22213 GCA_039819565.1 Myxococcota bacterium
CGTGAACGGGTAGGACTGATGCAGCAACCCGTTCACGCCCTCGTCCTTGGGGGAGCTCGGCAGCCCTTGCGCCAGGTGAAACACCGGCTCTGGGCGCGCGCCATTCTTGCGGGAGGGATGACCGGCCACTTCCAGCTCGAACAGCTCGCTCTCACGGCCCGGCTCAGGGGAGGTGACGCGAAGGGTCCGATCCACGTCCAGGCTCATATCGACGACCACCTTGGCCTCTCCCGCGGGGGCTTCCGGGATCCCCTTGAAGATGATGGAGCCCAGGTAGGACGCCTCCAGAATGTCGTCGTCGTCGCCCTCGAAGAGGTCGACCTCGAGGACCCGCTGGCGGTCCCGAACCGTGGGGATCATAACGCGCCGAGTGATGGGGAGGCGGGAGTCTCGATCGATGATCCGCATGTAGCGGCCATCCGCCAGGGCGATACCGAGCGCGGTCTCCACCATCTCGTCGCTCCCGCGGCCGCGGCCCAGGCTGTCCGCGAGGAGCGCGGCACCGAAGGCCACGACCTCCTCCGGGGGCAGGGTGGCCCGCGGCTCGCGCTCGAACCAAGCTCCGATTCTCCGACGCAGGAGGGGAATCCGCGTCCCTCCCCCCACGAGCAGGACATCGTCGATGTCGCTGGTCCGAAAGCCTCGCTCCGCGAGCGTTCGCTCGATGGTGGAGAGCACCCGTCGAGTGACCGACTCCGCGAGCTCCTCGAGGGTCGTGGCGTGCAGGCGGAGCAATCCAACCTTCACCTTTTCACCCCGCTTGCCGATCGCGAGGGGGATTTGGAGGTCGACCGCCTTGCACGTAGACAGCTCTCTCTTGGCCTGCTCGGCCGCGGTTCGAACCTTCTGGAGGAGGCGCGGCTCCTGTCGGAGGTTCTTGCCGTACCTCTTCGTGATGTTATCGAGGATCCACTCCGTGATGCGGGCGTCGATGTTGGCGCCTCCCAGGTACGGATCGCCCCCCGTTGCCACCACGTCGAACACGTTACCGGCGATCTCCATGACCGAAACGTCCAGGCGGATACCCCCCATATCGACGATCACCACGCGCGCGTCCCCGCCCTTATTGAAGCCGTAGGCGAGGGCGACCGCGGTCGGCTCGTGCACGAGCTTCTTCGCGGACATCCCGGCCAGATGAGCGGCTTCCAGCACCGCCGACTTCTGGTGGTCATTGAAATAGGCCGGGACGGCGATCACGCACTGCCGGACCTCGGCCCCGAGCTCGGCTTCGGCGCTCTTCTTTACGTGGGCGAGAAGGTGAGCCACGAGCTCCGGAACGCGGGTGGGCTCGGCCTCGCCCAGCTCGATACGGGCTTCACCCTTTGGGCCTTCGACTACGCTGAAGCCGACCCGGGCGCTGAGATCTCGGACCGCCTGGGAGCTCGCCTTGCGTCCGAGCAGGCGCTTGAGTCCCGTGACGGCGCGATCGGGATGAGTGGTGAGCATGTCCCGAGCGGCGCGACCGACCAGGTAGCCCTGATCCGTCCGAGCGACCGCCGACGGCAGCGCCTTGGCTCCTCGCTCGTGGGGAATCACCCGGGGAGGGAGACCCGAGCTCGGAACGCGAGCGGCCACCACGGAGGTCATTCCGAGGTCGATGCCTATGACCTGCTCCCGCTCGCCGCCCTCTCGTTCGCCCATGCCTCGACACTAATCAGCTTCCCCGAGCCGAGAGAAGAGCCCGGGGAGCCTAGTGGGAGGGCGTCGCCCCGAAAGCCCGAGAGGGCTCAGTGCTCCGCGGCCACGCACACGTAGCTGAAGGCGCCCTGCTCGGCGACGGCATCGAAGCCGGCGACCGCGCCGCAGCCCAGGAAGGCTCCGTAGGGAGGCTCGGCCTGGGCCGCGAAGGAGCCGGCGAGAAAACCGACCACGGTGCCGCGGCCCGGAGCGTTGTAGATGGCGAGGCTAACTGCGGAGCCCGCTGCGGCTTCGCCCACGCCATCGAGGCCGGAGCGAGAGCGGGTCTGGCGGAAGATGGGCTCGGGATAAGCAGCGCCGGTCTCGTCCTCTAGGCAGCGCCGCATAAAGCCCTCCTGCAATCCAGACTGCCGAGCGAGCGATACCGCTTCCCGGGTGCAAGGTCGAACCGCTTGGGAAGCACGGACCTCACCCAGCCAGCTCTGGACGGCGGTGAGATCGTATCCCGCCACCCCTACGTAGTAAGCCGTCTGAAGGGTCTCTCCCTGCAGCTGTCCAATGCCCGCTACGGTCATCACAGTGAGCGTAGAGCTCTCGGCGTAGGTCGCAGCTACGGCGTCCACCTCGGCACAGAACGCCGAGATCTCCTCGTCTCCCCAGCCTTTCTCTTCCGTGAGACGAATGAGAAAGGCGCGGGTGGCGAAGGCCTGAGTGCAGTCCGTGGTGGAGGTGAGTGCGAACTCAGCGTTAGCAACTTCAACTTCAGTGTCTTCGCTTCCGCCGCAAGCAGCGGCCATGGAGAGGCCGGCCAAGGAGAGAAGTGCGGGGAGGGTTCGGAGCTTGTTCATGGTGCCGCCTTCAACCCTGTTCAAGCCAGAGGGTTGCGCGACGGTGGGTTGATTTTTCTCAAACAAGAAAGGTGAGTTGCGTCACGCTCAGATGTTCCGGGCGATGGCTTCGACGTGGATGCCGGCGCAGTCAACGAGGGGAAAACCGCAGTCCTGACCGTCAAAGGCGATGTTCATGTCGGTGCCTCCGAGCAGGACGGCCTGGGCCTGGCCGCCATCCATCAAGGCGCGCCCGGCGGCGAACAAAACCCTGCGGATCGCCTCTGTGGGCCGAGCCGTGCGGGCCAGCTCCACGTAGGCGTCATGAACGGCATCGAGGTTGGGCGGGACCAACACCTCGACGTCACCCAGCTTGCCGTACATGGACGTCTCCATCACGGTCTTTGTGCCCATGAGGCCCACCGTCGTGAGCTGAGCGGAGGCTAGGGACGTGCGAAGGGCGCCCATCATATCCAGCACCGGAAGCGGTGACCGAGGTGCGAAGCTGTCGATACAGAAGTGGCCTGAGATCGAGGTCACAGCCACGCACTCGGCTCCGGCCCGAGCCAGGCGCTCGGTCAACCGGAGATAGATCGCGCTCTGCGCGTCGTGTTCCTCGGCCGCGAGATGTCGGAGCAGAGTGGGGGAGCTAGCGTGGGCAATGGTCAGATCGAGGTCCTTCGCTGACTCTTCGGCCCGCTGGATGAGCCCGCGATAGTAGAGATCCGTTGCGGCGGGGCCGATCCCGCCAATGAGTCCGATATGCATAGAGAGCCGCCGCGCCTCTTGTACGGGGGGCGATGGCTCGGGAACAGCCCCGGGGATGAAGGTGCGACGCACGGAGGGGCGAGGCGAGGCCGTGCGATCCTTAGGAGGCGTGGAGGGGGAGGGTGATGCGGTGCTTCGTGGGTCAGTCCCGGGGAGCGCCGGTAGCAAGATTGATTGCGCAGGTTGGAGGCGCGAAGGGCTTAGGAGACGCTCACCCCCGAGTCTTCGAGATCTGCCGGTTCCTCCTTCTGCCACCTCCTGCTACAACGGCGCCCGATGCCCGTCGTCCATGAGATTCTCCATCCGCTGGTGCAGCACAAGCTGACCCTGCTGCGGAAGAAGGACACGAATTCTTCCTCGTTTCGGACGCTTCTGGGGGAGGTCAGCATGCTCCTAGCCTACGAGGTGACGCGTGATCTCCCCACCTCGCTCGAGTCCATCGAGACGCCGGTGGCTCCGATGGAGGCCCCGGTCCTGGACGGTAAGAAGATCGTACTGGTGTCCATCCTTCGCGCCGGGAACGGCATGCTCGACGGCATGCTCCGAATCCTTCCCTCGGCGCGGGTGGGGCATATCGGATTGTTCCGAGACCCCGCTACCCTTCGCGCAGTCGAGTACTACTTCAAGGTGCCGGGAGAGATGGAAGACCGCGACTGCATTCTTCTCGACCCCATGCTGGCTACCGGCAACTCGGCCGTCTCCGCGGTTGAGAGGCTCAAGCGCACGCAGCCTCGGTCCATCAAGCTCGTCTGTCTCCTCGCGGCCCCGGAGGGCATTCGCGACTTTCACGCGCAACACCCCGATGTGCCCATCTTCGTGGCGAAAGTGGACGATCGACTCAACGAGAAGAAGTACATCGTCCCTGGTCTCGGCGACGCTGGCGATCGCATGTTCGGGACCGACTGAGCATGGCCAGACGGTCTCTGTTCTGTACGGCGTCCTTGGCGCTCCTCTTGGCTGGACTCTCCACGCGGCCGGTGCTCGCCGACGAGGCCTCCGAGATCGCGGTGGATTGGCCGGCGCGGCGGCTGTGGGTGGGGGCGAAAGGCGTAGAGGGTATCCGCCTAACCGTCGTCGATCCGTCCGGCCGACCGCGCCGAGACCTCTCTGGTCCTCTCCGCGTGGAGGGCCTGACGACGACCGCTACGGTCCACCAACTCTCCTCCGGTGAGCTGAGTCTCCCCTCGGGGACGCTGGACGCGCCGGTTCTCAAGGTGACGGGGCTCGGTCTCAACGCCACGCTTCCAGTGCCGGTTTTGAGCGGGATGATGAGCCTCGCTCCAGCCCTCGTGGCCATCGTTCTCGCCCTCCTTACCCGTCAAGTTCTCTTGTCCCTTTTCGGGGGCGTCCTGTTAGGCGCGAGTCTCATCCACCAGAGCGGGTGGTCGGCCTTCCCCAGGGCCATCGACTTCGTGGTTCGAGCTCTCGCCGACGCCGACCATATGAAGATCGCGGTGGCCACGATGCTGATGGGCGGCCTGATTGGCGTCCTCGCGGCCAACGGTGGGACCCGGGGCGTGGTCGCGATCGTGGCCACGCGGGCCCGGAGCGTGCGCTCGGGGAGTCTCGCCACCTGGGCCATGGGGATGGTTGTCTTTTTCGACGACTACGCGAGCAGCTTCGTCATCGGCACCACGATGCGGCCTGTGACGGACAGCCTGCGGATCTCCCGGGAGAAGCTCTCCTACCTCGTCGACTCGACGGCCGCTCCGATCTCGAGCTTGGCTCTCATCTCCACCTGGATCGGCTACGAGGTCTCGGTCATGGGGGACGCCCTCCAAGCTGCAGGCATCGAACGCGACCCCTACGCCCTCTTTCTCGAGGGGCTGCCGTCGCGTTTTTACCCCATCTACGCGCTGGTCTTCGTGGTCTTCGTGGCGGTGCAAGGCCGGGACTTCGGGCCTATGCTCGCGGCGGAACGCCGCGCCCGACATCGCGGTCTTCTCCTCCGAGAGGGGGCGGAGCCCTTGATGGACGCGAGCTTCGTCGAAGAGAGCTCGCGTATGGAGGGGGTCGTGCCGCGGGCCTGGCTCGCCCTCCTGCCCCTTCTCTTTTTGATTGGCGGCGTCGTCTACGTGCTCGTGTCCACCGGGTACGCTGCCGCGGCCCAAGATCCGTCCGGGTTTGCAGAGGCTTCAGGACGCGGTCTTTCAGGCTGGCTCGGGTACATCATGGCCAACGCTGCGAGCTACGACGCTCTCGTGTACGGGGTAGCTACGGGATGTGCGGGGGCCCTCGCTGCAACTCTGGGGGTGCGCGCTTTGTCTCTGAAAGACACGATGCAGAGCTTTACCCGAGGCATGCAGGCGATGTTGATGGCGGTGCTCGTGCTCAGCCTCGCATGGGCGATCGGAAGCGTGATGAAGGATCTCTACGCCGGGCCCTACGTGGCCCAGGTCGTGGGAGGACGTCTGCCCGCGTGGTCCCTCGGAGCCATCGCATTTCTTCTCGCGGGCCTCATGGCCTTCGCGACCGGCACTTCATGGGGCACCATCGCGATCCTGTTCCCGATCGTGGTCCCGGTCGCGGCGCTTCACGCGGAGAGTCCTGGATTCGATACGCTTCTGCTCGGAACCACCAGTGCGGTGCTGGCCGGGGCCGTCTTCGGGGATCACTGCTCGCCGATCTCGGACACCACGGTCCTTTCGTCGATGGCCAGCGCCGCGGATCTGCTGGATCACACCCGGACTCAAGCACCCTATGCGCTTCTGTGCGGCGGGGCGGCCATCTTCTTGGGCCACATTCCGTTCGGCCTCGGCGTCCCCGCTCCCGTCCTCCTTCTCGCGGGATGGGCAGCCCTCTACCTCTTCCTACGGATTGTGGGCCGCCGTCCCGAGGATCCCGAAGGCACCACCGCCCCGGGACGCGAGAGCGCTGATCAAGAACTCGCGTGAGTGACGCACGCAGGTGGGGGCTTTACGGACCGCGTCGGGTCGATCACCAATCTCGGCATGCCGTGTCTCATCGTGATGGTGCTGTTCGGGATGCCTCGATTGGCTCTCTTCTCGCTTTGGCTATTCGGGGACGGGTACTTAGCCCGGGCCTACGACTCGATGCTCATCCCCTTCCTCGGGTTCTTCTTCTTTCCTCTCACCACTCTCGCCTACGCCTTCGCGAAGCTCTCCATGACGCCGGTGGGTGGGATCTCAGACGGGGGATGGGTGCTCGTGGGACTCGCCCTGCTCTGCGAGCTGGGCGTCTTTGGGGGGAGCTACGGGGCGCGGCGGCGGCGGCGCCGGGCCGACTGACTCCGTCTCCCTCTCGCCGACGGCGTCCGTCGGCGGGAGAGAAAGGCCGGGATCAGGAGGGACGCTCAATGAGCATCGCGATCCCCTGGCCTCCGCCGATGCACATCGTGATGAGGCCGTAGCGACCATCTATCCGGTCCAACTCGTACATGGCCTTGACGGTGAGGATGGCCCCGGTGCCTCCGATGGGGTGGCCCAGAGCGATGGCTCCACCATTGGGATTGGTCTTGGCGGGGTCGAGTCCCAGCGCGTCTTCAACGGCCTTGCATTGGGAGGCGAAAGCTTCGTTGCTCTCGACCACGTCGAGTTGGTCGGCGCCTATGCCCGTCTTCTCGAAGAGCTTCTGGACGGCCGGGATCGGGCCCAGGCCCATGACTCTTGGATCTACCCCCGCGTGTGCATAACCGAGGATCTTCGCCATAGGCTTGCGGCCCTCGCGCTCCGCGCGCTCCGCGCTCATCATGACGATCGCGGCGGCGCCGTCATTGATGCCAGACGCGTTGCCGGCGGTGACGCTTCCGTCCTTTTTGAACACCGGCCGGAGTTTAGCGAGTCCCTCGGGCGTGGCGTCCGTGCGAACGTGCTCGTCGACGACGAAGGGACGCTCCTCTCGCTTGACTCTCACCATTACGGGCACGATCTGTTCCTTGAATCGACCCTCCTCGATGGCACGAGCGGCTCGCCGCTGACTCTCCAACGCGACCGCGTCTTGCGCTTCACGCGTTATCCCCTTCTCCGCAGCGATGTTCTCGGCGGTGATGCCCATGTGTCCGTGACCGAAGGGGTCATGCAGCGCACCGAGCATCATGTCCTCGAACTCTACGTTGCCCATCTTGTGACCTCGTCGCAGGGACTGACTCGAGTGGGGACTGCGGCTCATGTTCTCCGCGCCTCCGCCCACCGCTACGTCAGCGTCGCCAAGCATGATGTGTTGCGCGGCCGAGACGATCGCCTGGAGACCAGATCCGCAGAGTCGATTGACGGTCAGGCAAGGTGTGCTGCGGTCGACACCGGCTTGAAGGGCACCCACTCGCGAAACGTACATGTCGCGAGTCTCGGTGTGGATGACGTTGCCCACCACCACGTGGCCGACCGCCTTCGGGTCGACGTCCCCGCGCTCGAGCGCGGCCTGGATGACGGTGGTAGCGAGGTCCACGGGAGGGGTTTGGGCGAGGGACCCGCCGAAGGTGCCAATGGCGGTGCGGGCACCGCTGACGATCACGACGTCGTGCATAGACGCAGAGTACGGGGCTGCTCGCCCGACGTCATCGATTTCGACGGCGGGCAAAAAGCAGCCCGAGCACCAGGAAGACCGCCCAAACTGAACCTCGACGGCCTTTGTGGACGGAAGAGCAAGCACAGCCGTCGTCATCGTCGAGCACGGTGACGGTGGCCTCTGCCACTGACAGGACCGCGGTGGGGTCGGAGACCTCAAAGCGGAAGACGAGGGTCTCGTCGGGCTCGTCCTCGTTGTCATCGACGAGCGCGATGCGTGCTTCCCGCGTCCCCGTTTCGTCCGCGTCCCAGCCGACGGTCCCAGCCGAATCGGCGACGTCGGTGTCGGCCTGTGCCGTGCCTCCGACCACCCGGTAGGAGAGCGTCAGGGGGCCATAGGCCTCCCCGCTTCGCTCGAAGGTCAGCGTGAAGTCCGCCGCCGACTCCAACACCGTGCTTCGTCCCATGTAGCTCACGTCGCCCGCCCCAGCGTCGACCACCGCTACGGTCGCCGTCGCGGTCCCCAGCCGGGCCCCGCCGGTGGGGTTCGAGAGCTCGACGAAAAAAGACTCCTCGTCTTCCCGAGCGCGGTCGTCCGAGACGTTGAGGGAGATGTTGCGGGGGGAACGGTCGCCGTCCGGGAAGCTTAGAGTGCCTTCGGCGGCGCTCACATCGGAGGGGACGGCAGCGCTCCCCCCGCGGATTCGCCAGCGGACGCTCACCTCGCCGTCGCTTCCCCCCGAGCGGTCCACCGTGATCTGACCGCCGTCCGTTTCACGGACCCGGATCGCCTCGGAGGCAAAGCCGAGCTCCCCCGCTTCGCGATCCCGGAGCGTAACTTGCACCTCGGTTTGCTCCCCCCGGCCCAGCCCCAGAAAGCGGTCGAGGCGGACAAGAAAGGTCTCGTCGCCTTCCTCGATATCATCGTCGAGCAAGGGAATAGCCACGGCCTTGGGACCGCCCTCGCCGCTCTCCCAGCGGACCTCGGCTTCGGTGGGGACAAAGTCCAGGGCCGCCCGCGCCGACGCCGAGACCGTCGCGTAGTGCACGACCGCCGGACCATCCGTTCCGCCCGTGCGGGCCACGGTGAGCTGGACCTCCCCGGCGTCTTCGTCGACGCTCAGCGCGTCTTCGAGGAGGCCCGCGCGACCCTCTTCCCAGTCCATGAGGGTCACGGTCATGGCCTCGGGCGAGACGATTCGGGCCCCGTTGCTCGCCGACGCGAGTCGCACCGCGAAAGCCTCCTGGCCCTCAATCATCGCGTCGTCGAGAATTTCGAGCGGCACGGGCCATCGCGACACGCCCTCCGGCACGACAAAGGTGGGCAGGCGGATCGCGAAGTCTTGGCCCTCCGTGGCGGACGCGGATCCGGAGTTTGGGGTATCTAGTGCAAGCGTGACTGCGGAAGAGCCGTCGGAGCCCCCCTCGCGGACGACATCGAGGAAAATGAGCCCGCTGTCCTCCCTCACCACGGTGGAGGTCACCGCAAAGGCGAAGGCGCCCTCTTCGTAGTCTTCGATATCGATCGAGAGACTTGGCGTGGATACGATCAGCCCGCCGGTGGGGTTGGACAATGCGAGCGTGAAGGACTCGGTGCCCTCGACGTTCACGTCGTCCAGGAGGGGAATGGTGATGAGCTGGGTGCGGGCGTCGTCGTCGGCCCATGTGAGGGTTCCGGATCCTGCTTCGAAGTCCTCGCCCGCACGTGCGGATCCATTCGAGAGCGACCACTCGACGGTGCCCGCTCCATCCCGTCCATCGAAGCGCTCGACCCGTACCGACACGACGTTTTGGTTCTCGAGGGCGGGAGCTGCCGGAGGCACGAGACGGACGTACCCCTCCTCGACGTCCTCAATGATGATCTCCGCGGACGGGCCTCCGCCTACCCCGCGTCCCTCTTCGAAGACCAACTCGAAGCGCTCCTGCCCCTCGAGGGCGCGGTCGTCGAGGATGGGAATACGTACCCGCTTGGCCGAGGCATCGCCGGCCGCCCACGTCACGGTGGTGGTGAAGACGGGGAAGTCCGCGCCGGCGCGGGCCGAATCCTCCCGAGGACGAACAAAGATCGTCGCGGGTCCGTCCGTAAGCCCTCCGCGCTCCACATCGATGTCGATCGCGCCGCGGTCTTCGGCGATCGTCCAGCTCGATTGGGCGAAGTCCGCCGTGCTCGCCGAGCTGCGAAAGGCGGCCACGATGCCTGCCGTCTGGTTGATGACTCGATAGTTCTCGCGAGCGTCGAAGATCCCAGTGTCCAGTCCCTCGTGGATGACGTTGCTGTTCGAGAAGTAGGGGGCGCGGCCGCAGCCTCCGCGGCACTGGTTCGAATAGGACATCACCGTCCGGTACACGCCGGAATGAAAGTGTCCGTAGGCGTAAGGGAAGGAAGCCCGGTTGGGGGGGTTAGCGTTGGCGGGGTCGTGTTCGCAGCCCTGATTGTGACCGAACTCGTGGGCGAAGGAGAGATTGCCGACGGCGCAGCCGCGGGTCGTGACTTGGTAAGCGAGGGAGGCGAACCCGGGTCCCGGAACCCGCTGCAGGTAGCCCCGGCCGCAAGCGTCGTTGCCGTTGACGATGAGAGCCACGAGGTCGGCTCCGAAGCGGTCTCGCCAGGCTTGGACCACCGTCGAGGTGCGCACCGAGCTCAAGTCGGTGCTGCTGCTTCCGCTGTCTCCAAAGGGGGCCTCCGCCATGTGCATGAGATGCAGTCGAGCATCAACGTCGCTGTTGGCGTAGGCGGTATTGGTCACGTTCACCGCGGAGAGGATGGTGGCTTCGATCTGGGCCTGACCACCGGCGCCTGCGCGGGCCTGGGCCGTGTATACCACCAGGACGTCCAGAATGATGGGAGCGGAGCCGGCAAGAGCGGTGGTACTGGAGCGGTGCGCAGGAGGCCCCGAGAGTAGGGCGGAGCCGTCCGCGGCATCGGTAGCGCAGGGGGGGAAGAGCTCCGCCTCGAGCTTTGCGAGGCGGGGAACCGAGGCTGTCGTACCGCCGGCCGGAACGAGCTCATACTGGGCCCAGGGGGTATGGATCAGCCCCGAGATGGCTCCGCGGTGGGCGGTGATCATCACCGGCCATGACTCGTGGAGCCTGCCTTGCCAGTAAAAGCCGTCAGCTTGGGTTTCGGCCCGCACTCTGCGGGCCACGAAGACACCGTCGGGGAGAACGAGTTCGAGGGTGGACGCGTCGGTGACAAGGCGGTCGATACCTTCGGCCTCCAGAACGTACTCCGCTGAGGCTCCGAGGCTCCGAACGTCGTTGAGGAGGGGACCTGCCCGGAGGACCTGAGCGAGGGCTGGGGAGGCACCGACGAAGCTCGCCGCGACCGCGGCGAGGAAAGGGGTCCGGCACACCCAGGTCATGGGCGACCGTAGGTCGAAGATACACCGTCGGCAATGCGTTCTCGCGTGTTGGGAACTCAACCGGCGCTCGGTTTTAGGGGACCCCCCGCATGTCGCCATAGGTGCTGAGCCAAGGTTTCGAAGGTTACGGGCTTGGTGAGAAAGGCGGTCATGCCCATCTCCAAGCAGGTCTCACGGTCAGCGAGCAGAGCATTGGCGGTGAGAGCGATGATCGGGACGTCCGGATGCCCTCCGATGCCGCTGCGAATCACCCGCGTAGCCTCGACACCGTCCATGACGGGCATGTCCATGTCCATGAGGACGGCGTCGAAGGGGCCTTCCATGTCGAGCGCCGTCACCGCGAGCTCTCCATTCTCGGCGCAGGTCACCTGGCAGCCCAAGCGGCTGAGCATGCGGGAAGTGACGAGCTGATTGACGTGGTTGTCTTCCGCAAGGAGAACGCGCAGCCCGGACAGGTCGACCTCGCCGAGCTTGCCTCGGGGCTCAGACGGTTCGAAGGGCGCTTCCTCGAAAGGGAGGGACACGACGAAGGTCGTGCCTCGACCGGGCTCGCTGGCCACCGAGATCTGGCCCTCCATCGCCTCTACCAGACCCTTCGAGATGTTCAGCCCCAGTCCCGTGCCTCCGTAACGCCGGGTCGTGCTGGCGTCAGCTTGGGCGAAGGCTTCGAAGATCCGCTCGACTTGCTCTGTCGCGAGACCAATACCGCTGTCTTCCACCCTCCATACGAGGTCCCAGCCACCTTCGCGAGGGTCGCCGGCCAGTCGGATGTCTACTCCTCCCTCGGACGTGAATTTGAGGGCGTTGGAGACGAGGTTCGTGAGCACCTGCCGGACCCGGAGACCGTCTCCGAGGACCTGACGGGGGAGGAGCCTCGACAGATCCACGTCCAGGCGGAGCTTCTTTTGGAAGGCCTGCGCCCGGAAGAGAGCTGCGATCTCCTCGGTCAGGCGGCCCGGCGAAAACGGCGTCCGTTCTAACTCGAGGCCCCCCGCTTCGATCTTCGTAAGGTCCAAGACGGCGTTGATAAGACTGGAGAGGGCTGCTCCCGAGGACAGGATAGTTTCGAGGTAGCTTCGTTGTTCGTCGTCGAGGGAGGTGCCCTCGAGAAGCTGAGCCATGCCCAGAACGCCGTTCATAGGGGTCCGAATCTCGTGGCTCATGACGGCCAGGAAGCGGGATTTCGCGAGGTTCGCCGCATCGGCGCGCTCCGCCTGCCGCTTGGCCTCGTCGAGGGCTAGAGCCCGTTCCGTCTGATCGAGGGCGAGAAGGGAGAGGTGTCCGCGCTGACGATCTCGGAACTTGAGCAGGAGGTAGCGACGCATCTTGCCCTCAGCCTCCAGCGTGACCTCCGACTGCTGCAGATCGGTGCCGTCCAGGATCGCGCTGATCCAGGCCGCTGGTTCCCCGAGCGAGCCAACGGGCTGGTCCACGATGTCCGCAGGAGCCCGTCCTAGGACCTCTGCGAAATAGGGATTGACGTCGGCGTAGGTGCCATCCGCTCGGACCCTCAGCACCGCCCACGGCACCCGGTCCGTGAGCTCCAAATAGCGTCGCTGACAGGCGTCAAGATCTCGCTGGGCCGAGGCCCTCTCTTCGATGGCCTCGCGAAGCATGCCGCGAAGGCGTTCGACCTGGTCTTGGAGCAGAGCCAGACGCGGATCTTCCTCCTTCGAGGACGGGGTCATCATCAGCCTCGAGCGAAAGCGGGCTTCAGGCGGCGTCGGCGCGCGTGGCTTCGAGGACGGCGTCGACATCCTCGACCTGGGCGTACAGTGGAAACACGTCGCTACAGTAAAAGGCGTGCTCCATCTCGCTGCGGCCGGCCGAGGCGTTGGAGATGACGGTGACCTCGTAGCCGAGTTCACTGGCGGCGCGGCCCGTCGAATCGAGGCAAACCGACGTCACCACGCCGGTGAGGTAGATCTTCCGGACCCCGCGGCTCTGCAGGAACTCGTCGAGTCCAGTGCCGAGAAAGGCGTTGAAGCCCGTCTTTCCGTAAAGGTGGATGACGCGCTCTCCGAGAGCCTCGAGCTCTGGGATGGTCTTGCCGCCCTCCGTATCCCTGCGGAACGCCCCCACCTCCTTGATCTTGGCGAGAAGACCACTGGGGTTCGAGAGCTCCTCATAGTCCGGCGAAAAGAGGATAGGGAGGTTGATGAACGGACAAGCCTGGCCCTCTAAGCCCCGCAGGAGACGAAGGGTGTTCTCAAGAACACCGTTGGCCCGGACGTTGTTTTCGACAACCGAGTGGAGGATACCGTCCTCGGAGAAATAGTCGTTCTGAAAGCCGATCAGCAGAACGGCGCTGTCCGAGGTGCTCATTCCCTCTCTGCGTCGGCCTCGGGCGCGACGAAAAGAAGAGCGGTCTCGCGATGAGCAGCTGCGGGAGACCTCGGTGTGTCGCATCTAGACAGTCGCTCCTCGTTGAGGTTCAGGAAGGGGAGGTCGGCTCACTCTCGAGGCACTCCTGCACCGCGCGGTGGGCCTGGTCGATGGCGGTCGGCGTGTTCGAGTCCGCACCTGCGTCCGAGTTGGCGATCGAGATACGTCCGAAGGGCTGTCGACCCTGAACCCACGGCTTATCCTCCTCCCGAGCGTACTCCGGCTCCCATGTGAACACGGGGTTGTATGCATAGCCGTGGGACCAACGATTCACAGTGATGGCGTGTATATCGCGGTCTGCGTCGAAACCGGCCGAGCCTAGAGCCTGATCGAGCTGATCCCGAACGTGGTGCTCGAAGGTCGAGAAGGGCGTGGTGAGGAGGTGACGACGCCCTTCGCGCCACTGCTCGGGGCCCTTGATGTCGGGGTAGTGAGCGACATGGCACATGTGGAGGATCATCGGTTCGTCCGGCGTCTGTGAGCGACGGTAGCTCCCCAGACTGACGGGATAGTCGAGCTCCACCTGTTTGTAGAAGTCTTTGGTGTAGTACACGAAGTTCAGTCCAAGCTCGGCCATGGGGCGCCAGTTGGGGACCAAGACTTTCGTGTACGTAAGGGGCACTTTCACCCCGTAGGCCAGCCCCGCCTTCTGGGCTTCTGGTAGCGTCGGCACGATATAGGGGATCGCGGAGTTGTAGCAGGCCATAATGCATCGCTGACCGCGCACGGTGTGAGGATCTCCCCCGTGGACGAAGGTAACGTCGACCGCCTCTCCGTCAGCGGTGTGCTGAGCCTCCACCACGGTACTGTTGAGGCGGAGCCGCACCGCTTGGCCCGGCCGGTCGAGTCGAGAGTAGTCCACGCGAGCGGTCACTACGTCCTCCATGGTCGAGCCCGGCACCGCTCCCGGAATCAGTCCTCGCACGAGGAGGCGGGCGATGGAGGCATTCCCGTCGGGGAAGTGAAAGATGTACGGCTCCGCTCCGCGCTCACCAATCGGATCGTTGCCAAAGCTCCGAGAGAGCGTGTGGTCGAGCCCGGGCATGCCCCCGTCGTAAAGTAGGACCAAGGGGGCCGGGATCTCGTCGATCCCTACGCACCAAAAAGAAATCCCCCAGCGGCGGTACATCTCCAGGATCTCGGGATCCACTTTTGCGTAGTCCCTGAGGAAGGTCTCGTAGCTCACCCGGCTCAGCTTCTCGAGCTTTTCTTCGAGAGTCAGTCCGGGGAGATAGTCTCTCTTGTCGGTCCAGATCCTAACCAGGTCAGCCCTTGCCTTCGCGTTCAGCGGAGTTTGAGCGACGAACTCTTCCCACGGAACTTTGTTGTATCCCACCGCGAGCTTCTGAGCACCGAAGGTCTCCTGATCGAAGAGGATGCCCTTTCCCAGCCCGAGAGAATCGTAGAGCTTCTGATCGAAGGCCTCGTAGAACCGGTCGGTGTCGATGCCGACGTCAACCAGGAGCTGCTTGGCCACCTCGCTATAGGAAGACGGGGTGTCGATGGACTCGGTGCCGCCGTACCCGATACGGGTCTGCTCACCAATCTCGAACTCATTGCGCTTGGCGTGCCCTCCGAAGTCGTCGTGGTTGTCGAGGATGAGGACCCGCGCTCCCGGTTTGGCTTGGCGATAGAAGTGAGCGGCCGAGAGCCCGCTGATGCCGCCCCCAACCACAACCAGGTCATAGGTCTCCTCGGGCGCGCCCCGCGGCCAGGCGTGTCCCTGGGTACGGAGATGCATCGCCTCCCAAGACCCGTCGTGAGAGCCCCGGAGCCCTGTCTTGGCGGGGGGGTAGTAGGCAGCGTCGAGGGCGAAGGGGCTCCGGGGCGCCGAAGCCGGATTTCCCCGCGGCGGGGTGCGGCAGCCTCCTAGGAGCGAGGCCCCGATGGCAACCTGAGTACCGTTGAGAAAGTCGCGACGTGTGATGTGCCTCGGCATGAATCCTCCCGGTCCGGCAGGTTGCCCCAAATCCGATCTCGCCGATACCACCGACGAACGACTGGTCCCCCAACGGGGGACTCAGCTACGGACGACACCCACCGGTAGCTCGAGCCAGCGCGCGAGGGAGGGATCCGCGGCGGGATCCCTCCCCTCCAGGTAGTCGATGATATGTGGCAGACTGTCTTGTCCCCAGAACACCTCGTCATCGACGACGTAGGACGGTACGCCGAACACGCCGCGGTCGATGGCTGCCGCGGTTGCGGTCTTGAGTCGGTCCTTGACCTCTCGGGTGGTGGCTTTGTCGAGCCAGGCTGCTCCGTCGAGACCTCGTTGTTCGAGCTGCGGCTGGATGGTCTCGGCCGTGGGTATGCTCCCGCCGCCTCCCCACACGAGATCGAAGAGGGCGTCTGCTAGCGCGATCCTCTCCCCCGCCGTCTCGGCCGCGGAGGCCACCCGCAGAGCGAGGAGGGGATTGAAAGGATGAGCCTCGGGAGGGCTGATGAGGATGTTCCTGGAGGCGGCGACTCGGACCACGTTCTTCCAGGTGTGGATGCGCTTAGGCGCGATCTCAGCCGGTCCCTTGTGTCCATACTCCTTGAGCATGGCTGCGAACAACACCGGCACGACTTCCAGGGCGAGGCCCTGCTCGTTCGCGAAGGCGCGGACCTGTCGCCAGCCCAAGAAAGCGTAGGGGGAGATGAAGTCGAAATAAAACCGGAGCGCTCGGTCGGCCATGGGCACGTCCTGCCATCTCGACGAGGCCTGGCCAAGGGCTTCGAGCCTCGAGGCGACCTTACGCTCCCTTGATGAACGCGCGAATCATGTGATGGGCGAGCGACATCGCCGGGGGATAGAAAAAACCGTCCGGGTTCGCGAGCTCCTCCCGAGAGAACCATCGGGCCGCTTCGAGCTCCTCTTCATCGAGCTGGAAGTCTTCCCCCTCTACATCTACGGTGTATCCCACCATGAGCGACTGCGGGAACGGCCAGGGCTGAGAGCCGAAGTATCGAGGGTTGAGGGCCTCGAGACCCACCTCCTCCTTCGTCTCTCGGAGTACGCAGGCTTCCAGGCTTTCCCCCGGCTCGACGAAACCTGCCAGCGCCGAATACATCTGGGGAGGGAACCGGGGTTGGCGCGCGAGCAGACACCGGTCGCCCTTGGTCACGAGGATCATCACGGCCGGGTCCGTACGGGGGAAGACCGTCGCCCCGCACCCGGGGCACTGTCGCTTGAAACCTCCGTCGGCGGTGTCGAGCTCGGTGCCGCAGTTTCCGCAGTGCGATGTGGAGCGGTGCCAGTGCGCCATGCCCCGTGCGTAGGCCAGGTCGTGTAGCTCCGCGGGGTCCATGCCCCACCCGGCTCGCATGAGGTCTGAGAAGCGTCCACCCTCGGCGTAGGCCTCGACGTCCTCCAAGTTCGAGAGGTCGGCGGCGAAACGCGGGTGTCCGTCCGCGGTGCGGCCTAGATAGACCTCGATCGCCCAGGGGGCCTCGGGGAGGGGCAGCCACAGTCCGTTCCGGCGCTCGCCATCGAGCAGGCTCTTTCCCCGCCACACGAGAGTTACGCGCGCCTCGGGATGGGCGCGTTCGGCCGCGACGGCGTCGGGCTTGGCGCGCAGATGGGCGTGCCGGTCGAAGGAGGACGTCACGTCCGGAACACTGCCACGCTACGCCGCTCGTCGGGAGGTTTGAGCAGGATCGTTGGCGCCGAGGGGAGGTCGCCGGTTTGCAGCGCGCGATCGACGTGGGATACCCCCGCGGTGTCCGAACCGGGACCTACAGTTCAGGACAGCCTGACCGCGCCCGTCCCCAGCGATGGGAGTCTCCCTCCGCCCGTCCCCAAGCCCGGGCTGGCCACCGAGCTCTCCGAGTTGGGCAAGGCACCCTTCGAAGCGCTGGGCGACGGCGTCATCACTCTCTTCCGAGAGGTCGGCGAAACGGCGATGCTCGGCTTCTCGGTCATCGCGTGGACCTTCCGCCCCCCCTATCGACTGCGTCTCCTGCTTCAACAGGCGGAGTTCATTGGGGTGGGCTCGCTCTTCATCGTCCTGCTCACCGGCTTGTTCACAGGGCTGGTGTTCGCCCTTCAATCTTCGTTCGCCTTCGCGACCTTCAACGCCGAGTCGCTGGTGGGAGCTACGGTCGTGATCTCGCTCACGCGGGAGCTGGCTCCCGTGCTGGCCGGGCTGATGGTCACGGGTCGAGCGGGGTCGGCCATTGCGACGGAGCTCGGCACCATGAAGGTGAGTGAGCAGATCGACGCTCTCTCCACCATGGCGGTGAGCCCGGTGCAGTATCTGGCCGTCCCCCGGGTGCTCGCCATGACTCTGGTGATGCCCCTCCTGACCATGCTCTTCAATATGGTGGGCTTTCTCGGAGCGTTCATCGTGTCCGTCTTCCAGGCAGGGATCGACCGCGGCACTTTCATGGGCCGTATTCACCAGTACGTGGAGCTCACCGACGTGCTCGGGGGGCTCTTCAAGTCGGCCATCTTTGGCTTTGTGATCGCCCTCATCGCCTGCCAAAAAGGTATGAACGCGGAGGGCGGCTCCCGCGGAGTGGGACTCGCCGCCACCCGCACCGTCGTCTCTGGCTCGGTGATCGTCCTGGTTCTCGACTACGTGCTGACGACGATCATCCTGACCTTCCTCCAGCCGCGTTCCTTCTGAGGCGCAAGAATGCTGCCGGCCGGGGAGGACCCTCGCGCCTCACCCCCGGTCGTTGCGCGCGGGTGCGCGTCTTTGGCGAGGGTGCTTCTCGGGCTCCTGGCATCGACGTATCCCCGGGGCCATGATGCGTGTCCCGCTTCTCTCGACTCTTCTCCTCAGCCTGCTCGCCTGTGAGGAAGCGGGTCTCATGGGGGACGACGGCGGCTCGGGAACGACGGACGCAAGCCGAGACGTCGGGGGACGGGACATGGCCGTCTCGGATGCCGAACCGGCATCAGACCTCAGCGGCCCGGATCTTGGTGCCCTGCCCATGGGGCGCTTGGCCGTACTCCGAGCCGGTGAGGAGCTGGTCGAGGGTTCCTCATTGGCCATTGGGCGCATCCTCATTGGGTCACCAGGGGCCAGCTTCCGGCTCGACCTGGTCAACTTGGGGACCGGACCGCTCCAGGTCGATGCCCCGGAGATCGTGGGGAGCGCCAGCTCCGACTATACCGTCGAGCCGGTGAGTCCCGTCGCCCTCGCATCGACGAGCTCTCGCGCCTACAGCGTCCGGTTTCAGCCCACGGCGTCGAGCACGCGGAGCGCTGAGCTTCGGTTTCGAAGCGACGATCCAGGACAGCCCCTCTTTCGAGTCAGCCTCGAAGGGGTGGGCGTCTCTCGAGACGAGCTCCCGAGCGATACCAACGGCAACTGGGAAGACGAAGAGGTGACGATCTACGACACCCGCGAGGCTCGGATCATCGTTCGGGTAGGAGATATCGACAACTTGGGTTTCGGATGGCCCAGAGGCTTCGATCCATTCTCGGGGCAAGACACACCCCGGCACTCCTTCCCATGGACGCCGGAGAGCACCGACCCGCCGGCCACCGACCGGATCATGGTCGTTTCGAGCTACGACGGCTCGCCCCCAGCCGGACGCGACGGGTACACTGCCACCACGCGCCGACCCGATAACCTCCCCGCGCCGATCACCTTGCGCTTCGATCTGAGAGGGAGCCTCCCCTACTCGGCCGTGCTCCAGCTCTTCGTCGACGACTTCCAAGCGCCCGTGTGGCGGGCCAACTACCAGGCGCTTCTGGATGGTGAGAGGTGGCCGCTCCTGGAAGATGTCCTCAATACCCTCGTGCAGACCGGCCCCATCGGCAAACTCATCACCGTTCCGCTGGCTCCAGAGCAGCTGTCGGCTCTCGACGATGGGATTCTAGAGTTGTTCGTGGACGACCCCGCGACCGGCGCGGGCGACGGCTTCGCCTTCGACTTCGCAAAGCTCTTTATCGATGTCTATGGCTTCTCCAATCTCGGGAGCATCGAAGGCACAGTCACCGACGAGAGCACCGGGCTTCCGATAGTGGATGCAACCGTGTCGGCTTCGGGGCTCGTCAGCGTGCAGACGGACGGCGTCGGCAGATACTCTTCCCCAGACGTTCCCGCCGGTTTCGTATACTTGCGGGTAACCAAGGACGGGTACCAGCCCACCGAAGAGGTCTTGGACCTCAGGGCCGGAGCCTCGGTGACTCGCGACCTCGTGCTGGCTCCGGAGTGAGCGCAAGGTTCTCTCTTCCGGGGGTGGTCCAGAGGCATCAGCCCGTTTAGCCGCCTCCTCTGCGATTCGTGGGTTCACTCTCCTCTTTCTATCTCTATCTCTCGCCTGCGGCGGTGACGAGGTCCTGGTATGCCTGATCAGCCAGAGTAATCTCGCGAAGGTCATGAGCGGCGTTCGCGTACGAATAAACGACGGGGCCTGGAAAACCACCGACGGAGATGGGGTTGCCGTATTGAAACCCGTAAGTCCTTTCAGGATCGACATCGATCAGATCTGGGAGAGCCGCATCGAGCGTGGGACATGGCCGGGCTTCGAGGATGGATACGACGTCAAGTATCAGGACCAGTGGCGTCTCCACGACGTGACCGGCCCCGAAGTGACGGTGGTCGTCGACGACTATGACTTCGATGGCCAAGGCTGCACGCTTTCGGGCCGTTTCGACGTCTCGGCCGGGGAGCAAGTTCGGCTGGACATCGAGCCGCTTCCGACCACGCCGGGCATCGTGACCTCGGAGTCGACGTTCGAGACGGACCTTGGCCATAGGGTTCGAGGCCCGTTCACGATTCGAGGTCTCCGGCTCGAGGAGGGCTCGAGCGGTATGCCGGCCGCCATCTCGGCTGTTGCGGAGCGTCCGACGGGCCTTTTGGCAGCCTCGAGCTTCACCGGATCGAGACCCGAGAGACCGAGCTCACTCTTCCCGACTTCGTCCTCGATGCCCTTCGTCCGAACACGCGCTGTTCGTGGTCCGTGGCGGTGAGAGAGCAGACGGGCGAGCTTCGTGCCTACGCGGAGAGCGCGGAGCGGTCGCTGGCCCCTCCCGCTCTGTAATCGCGTCTCGGCGGCGGAGCCCCGGCGAACCGTGACGGGCCTCAGCGCGCCCGCCGCCCACGGGCAGGGGGCCCGGGGCCGACGGCCGGTTTTCGTCGGCGCAAGAGTGTGGGACACCTCGCGGGTGGACGAAACCCACGCCGCCACTGCGGATGGCAGCGCCTCCTCCGTGGCTCGGGGGCCTTCGAGCGCGGTGCCGGTCATCCAGGTCGAGGGACTCTACAAGTCCTTTGGCAGCAATCACGTCCTCCGGGGCATCGACCTCACCTTCGAGAAGGGCACGACGACCGTCATCCTCGGCGGCTCGGGTAGCGGTAAATCGGTCCTCATGAAGCACCTCATCGGACTTCTGAGCCCCGATGAGGGGCGCGTCCTCGTCGATCAAGAGGATATCGCGTCCCTCGACGGAGAGGGGCTCACCCGACTTCGCAGCAAGTTCGGAATGGTCTTTCAGTGGGCAGCCCTCTTCGACTCGATGAGCGTCCTGGAGAACGTCGCCTTCCCGCTTCGAGAGCACCGAAAGGACCTCAAAGAGGAGGAGATCCGGGCCAAGGTGGCCGAGAAGCTGGCCCTCTTCGACCTTCGCGGGGTGGAGGAGAAGTTTCCTGCCGATCTGTCCGGCGGCATGCGCAAACGCGTGGGGTTGGCTCGCGCCATCATCATGGATCCCACCATCGTCCTGTACGACGAGCCCACCACCGGCCTCGACCCGATTACCACGGACTACGTGGACGAGATGATCAAGCAGGCTAAGCGGAGCTTGGGGGTCACCAGCGTCGTCATCAGCCACGACATCGCCTCGGCCTTCAACGTGGCCGACTACATCGCTTTCCTGTACGAAGGCCACATCGTGGCCTACGGACCTCCCCAGAAGGTGAAGGATACGCAGCACCCCTTCGTGCAGCAGTTCCTGGGCACCTGGTTCCGGAAGAACTGATGGCCGGAGCCAGGGACGGTTTCTTTACGCCCTTTAAGGTTGGATTGCTGGTCACCGCGGCCTTCGCGTCGTTCGTGATTTTTCTTCAGATCGTAAGCACCCGCGGCTTCTCGGCCGCCGAAGTCTATAGAGTGTCGGCGCTCTTCGACGATGTGCTCGGTCTCGAGCCGGCCAGCCCCGTCCAGGTGGCCGGCATCGATGTAGGGCGGATCACGCGGGTTGAGCTCGACGGAGGCAAAGCGCGGGTTTTCATGGAGATCGAGCGAAAGGTCGAGCTCTACGAAGATGCCAGCGTGGAGAAGGTCGCGATCTCCCTCTTGGGCGACTACAAACTGGCTCTCGAGCCCGGCTCGGCCAATCGCGCTCGAATCCCGGACGGGGGAGAGATCCAGAACGTCAAGTCTCTCTCCGATATCGATGCCATCACCGCGGAGGTCCGCACCATCTCCGAGGCCCTACGCCAGCTGATCGCCGGGGAGCCCGGCGAGACCTCCCCTCTCGAGCGCATCGTCGACGACGTGCAAGGGGCGGTTTCGGCCGCGCGGAGCATCACTGAGTCCGTGCGCGAAGACATCGATGCGAACACCCGGCGCCTCGAGTCCATTCTGGAGAACATCGACGTCTTCACCGCGGACCTCCGATGGGCTTCAACCGGGCCAAGCGGGAAGGCGAGGACACCGAAGCCGTGTCGAAGCTCTTCACGCCTGAGTTCCGGAACCGCCTCGACGCAATCATCCCGTTCGCCGGGCTGTCGCCAGAAGTGATCAACAAGGTCGTCGAAAAGTTCATCTTCCAGCTTGAGGCGCAACTCGCCGACCGTGGCGTCACAATCGAGATGACGCCGGAAGCGAC
>JBCBRU010000069.1:0-22197 GCA_039819565.1 Myxococcota bacterium
ACCAATCGCCCGGTTTTCACGGCTTCTTCGAACCCGCTATCTAGGAGGAGATGTCTTCCTCCGACCCTACCATCGGCGTCCTCTCAGAAGGCGACACCTCGCGCTTGGTTGTGGGGGAGGGCGAAACGGGCGGTCGTCTCCAAGGTCTCGGCGTTTAGGATCCACAGCTCACTTCGGTGCTCTCGAGCCCGATACACGAGGCTGAGCAGCCACCCCACGCCCTCCGGCGCCTCCGGGGTTCGAGGGACGAACACCGGCTCTCCCGGGAGATCTGCCCCGAAGTCTCGCTTGCGGACGGCGCACCCCGGCGACGCGGCTTCGTCCAGGTCGAGGCGGGCGAGGCCGTTGTAGATGGAGGGGCCGTCCGACTCTGGCTGACAGGAGCCCCAGGCGACCCGAAAACGTTGGGTGCTTCGGCGCGGGTCGATGATGGGAAGCTCCATTCGCGGGGCCTCGAGGAAGGTCTCCTCCACCGTGCCGGCGCCGAGATCGATGCGCCAGTGGGTGGGCTCACCCCGGGCGATGTCCGCGGCCCGAAGAGCCTCCGGGCTGCGGGCGTCGGTCTGCTCGCCTTCGAACTCGGCGTATCGACAGCCCAAGACGTGGATCGCCCCGTCCTGTTCCCAAGCCCCGAAGAAGTGAAACAGGAAGAAACTCGACGGCGCTCGGAAGCTCCGGAGAGGGCCGCCCTCGCGCGGCTCGATCAGGATTTCGGTGGGTTCCTCGGCCCGCCGGAGAGACTCGACCGGGGTTTGTAGCCCGGCCAGGGCGGGGAGGACGTCGAAATGAACGGGGGTGGCGAAGTACACCGAAAAACGCTCCGTCAGCGCGAAGTCGTGCATGAAGCAAGTGCGCGCGAGAGTGTGGGTTCGGACCTCGAGCTCCTCTCCGTCGGGCGCACCTCGGTAGCTCACGAGCCTCGGTCCGGGGCCGAGCATGATCCCGAAGTTGAAGAGCTCTCCGGTCCGTGGGCAGACCGTAGGGTGAGCCGAAAAGGGGCGCTCCGGGGTGAGGAGCCGCAGCGGAAGGCGGGTCCGCAGGGCCCCCCCGAAGTCGAAGCGCCCAAAGGTGGCCAAGGTCTCGCTGTCGAGAGCGTGGGGCATGCCTGCCTCCCACAGGGCGAGGAGGCGGCCGCCGTGGCGGACCACGCTCGTGTTGGCCGCATTCTTGAATCGCATCCGGAGGAAGTTCGAGGGCAGGCCTCCTGGCACGTTCGTGCCAAAGCCCCGGTAGCGCATGCGCCCGGTGCGCCGTTCGTCCAAAAACTCCCGCGTTCGTACGTAGCGGTTGCGGTAGCGGACGCCTTCGGGGGTGAAGGCGAAACGGCTGATCATACCGTCTCCGTCGAAGGGATGGAGTTGGGGGGTGCCCTCCACCTCGACCTTGCCGGGGCCGTTTCGAAACAGCACCCCGCGGAGGCCCTCGGGCACACGGCCTTCGAGACCCTCGAGGGTCTGATCGACCTCCTCGGTGACGCTAGCGTAGGAGTTTGCGAGAGCGGTGATGGGATCCGTCACGTCGTTCGTCATCCGGTGTTCTTCAGGCCCTGGGCGATGCCGTTCAGCGTGGTGCCGAGGGCCGCGTCGACCCGGTCGTCATCTTCGCCCGCTCGTTTTCGTTCCAGCAAGCTAACTTGCAGTAAGGACAGAGGATCCACGTAGGGGTTGCGCAGTTGAATCGCGGTTCGCAAGGCAGGTTGTTCATCGAGGATAGGGCGCCCCCGGATCTCCTCGACGCCCCGTCGGGTGCGCTCGAGCTCCTCGGACAGCTCGCCGAACAGCCCCGCGTCCCCCCCGAGGGTCTCCACGTACAGCTTCGAGACTTCGATATCGGTCTTGCTGAGGACCATTTCGACCTTGGCCAACAGGTCATCGAAGAAGGGCCAGCCCGCCGCCATGGCTCGTAGACGTTCGGTGCCGCCGGGCGCGGCGCGCTCCATCTCGAGCGCGCTCCCCACCCCGAGCCATCCGGGGAGGTTGAGACGGGTCTGGGTCCAACCGAAGACCCAGGGGATGGCTCGGATGCCCTTCATGGTCCCTGCTCCTCGGTCCCGGTAGGCCGGACGCGAACCGAAGTGGACGTGGGCGAGGGCCTTGACCGGAGTGGTGCCGAGAAACAGGCGGAAGAGGCGCGGGTCCTCGTGGACCAGCCCTCGGAACACCTTCAGAGCCTGGGCGGACATGCGCTCCATGGTCTCTCTCCAGCCTTGAACGTCCGCTTCCGTCACCCGGGTCCGCCAATCCTCGAGGGTGGCCATGAGGGTGCCCGTGAGCATCACCTCGAGGCTCCGCTCGGCGATGTCAGGGAGAGCGAACTTTTGGGAGATCACCTCGCCCTGTTCGGTGATCTTGATGCGGTCCCCGATGGATCCGGGAGGGAGCGCCGAGAGCGCACGGTAGACCGGAGAGCCCCCCCCGCGACCCACCGTGCCCCCACGCCCGTGGAACAAAGACAGGTGCACGCGGGCCTCCGTGGCGATCTCCGCGAGCTGCTCCTGAGCTCGGTAGAGGGCCCACGCCGACGGCAGGACCCCGGCATCCTTGGCGGAGTCCGAGTACCCCAGCATCACCTCCTGGCGTCGCCCCCGGGCCTCGAGCTGCCGGCCGTACACCTCGTCGGCAAAGAGCGCGGACATGATGGACGGGGCGTTCTCCAGATCCGTTCGCGTTTCGAAGAGGGGAACGACGTCGAGGCGCGAACGGGGCGGGCTCGCCGCGAGGTCCACGAGTCCGGCTTCCCGCGCCATCACCAACACTCGAAGCAAGTCCTCCGCGCTCTGGGTCATGGAGATGATGTACGTCGACGCGGTCGCCTCCCCGAGCTCGTCTTGGATCCGGCGCTGCGCGACGAAGACGTCCAGCACCTTGCGGGTGTCTTCGTCGAGAGGGAGCCCGGGCCCGACGAGGGGGCGGCGCCCCTCGAGCTCGGCGCGCAGGCGATCGCGCGTCCACGGCGGCACCGACAGAGCCTCGGCGATACGGTCCAAGGCTAGGGTGTGAGCCGCGGAGTCCTCCCGCAGGTCGAGGCGGAAACCTCCCAAGCCGATGCGGTCGACGAGCGCTTCGAGGGGGGCCACGCGGCGCTCCTCGACCCGCCCCGCCCCGGCGGCGCGGAGGGCGCGGCGGACGAGGCGGAGGTCTTCCAGAAAGGACCGCCGGTCTCGGTAGCCCCCCGAAATCTCGCCGGAGTGGCCGCGTTCACGCTCGAGAAATGCGGCGGCCGTACCCCGCAGTCGGGCGGCCATCATGCTGAGCTTGAGGCGCAGGGGCTCGTCGCGGTCTCGGGCCGAGTTGCGATCCCAAATCTCGGGGAGCTCGCTTCGGTCTGTCTCCAGCGACTGGCGAAGCTCGGCCGGAGCGGGCCGGAGACCATCCGAGATGCTCAGCGCCTCGGCCAAAGCGTCGACCTGCCCCGCGTACCACTCCAGCGTGGCTCGAGCGGTACGGCGGGCCGCAGTGAGGGTGATGGACGGGGTGACGAAGGGATTCCCGTCTCGGTCGCCCCCCACCCAGCTCCCGATGGGGCTGGCTACCGAAGTCGCGAGCGGCTCGCCGAAGGCCGCCTCGAAGGCTCGGGCCACCCCGGCGTCGAGGCGCAGGGCGGCTGGGAGCAATCTGTCCTGCAGGTACCACACCACCGTACTCACCTCGTCGAGGACCGAGGGTCGGTCCCGGCGCACCTCGCTGGTCAGCCAGAGGAGCTCGATCTCTGCCTCGACCTGATCTTCCAGCTCCCGGCGGCGTCCAGGGGGCGCCTGGGTCCGCTCGAGGAGCGCGTTGGCCACGCGATCCTGGAGGGAGAGGACGGTGCGTCGGGTGGCTTCGGTGGGGTGCGCGGTCAGGACCGGGCGCACCTCGAGCCCTGCGAGCCGGGCTCGGAGGGCCGCGGCGTCGAAGCCTCGCTCCGCGAGCTGCGCGAATACGTCCTCGGGAGAGGCTGCGTTCGGGGTCTCGCTGTCCTTTTGGTAGGCTTCGCGGCGTCGGACCCTCTGCACCTGCTCGGCGGTGTTGATGAGGAAAAAGAAGAGGGTGAACGCGCGAGCCACGTTCGCCGCAGTCTCGAGAGGTAGACCTCGCACCTCGTCCAGGAGTGCGTTCAGGGTTGGGGCTCCGGGTTCGTCGCGACGACGGGCTCGACTGGCCCGTCGGAGCCTCTCCACGGCGCGAAAGCTGGCCTCCCCCTCCAGGCGACGAATGACGTCTCCGAGCTTTCCGGCGAGCATACGGACGTCCTCGGCCAAGGGGCGGTCTTCGGGTCGGACCTCCGGGTTCACGGGGCGGTGGTACCGTGCCCGCAAAGCTTGCTCCAGTGACAGATCGACCTGCCGGGATTGGGAGGACGTCGGTCGCGGGTTCTCGTAGGGTGCCTGCCATGCGGCTCATCCGCCGGATCGTGTTCGGCCTCTTGGCCTTGATTTGCCTCTTCGTAGGAGGATTGGCGCTGACCGCCTACCTCCTCGATATCCCGGCCCTGATCGAAACCTACAAGCCTCAGGCCCTGGCGGCCGGCTCGGGGGCGCTCAACCGAGACCTCGACGTGAAGACGGTCACCCCCTCCTGGTTTCCGGTGTTGGGGGTGCGAGCCGACGGCCTTCGCATCGGCAACCGCGCCCTCGACGGACGCGGCCCCTCCGACCCCGGGCCCGAGACCTTCGTCGAGGTCGGGAGGGTCGAGTTCGGGCTGGCCATCTGGCCGGCCCTGGTCTCGCTCGGTAAGGACATTCGCATCGCCTCCATCCGCGTGGATGAGCCGGTGGTGAACGTGGTTCGCTATCCCGACGGGACCTTCAACTTTTCCACCCTCGGAGCCGAGACCTCCACCCCGGCGGCGACCCCTTCCGAAGGCAATGTCTTTCTGGAGCGGCTGGAGCGAGCGGGCGTGGACCTCGTGTCGCTCACCGAGGGGACGTTCCGCTATGACGATCGAACCCCGGGCGGGGTCGGAACCTTCGAGGTGCGGCGGCTCGGGGTTCAAGCCAAAGACATTCACCTCGGGGATCCCGTGACGGCGGAGTTGACGGCGGCCTTGAAGGGGGCGTTGGAGCCGAATCTCGAGCTCTCGGTCACCACCACCCCGCTGGCGAGCGAACCGGCAGATCTCGCCGCTCCCGGGGTGGCCGAGGTGGCAGTGACCGCGAAGAGCGTCCCGCTGTCCATTGTGCCCTTTCCCGTGCAGGGAGTGGCGCTGAACCAGGCTCGACTCGTGACCGAAGCCGTGGCGCGAATGAATGGAGACCAGGTGAAGGTGCAAGGCTCGGTGGCCGTTGAGGATCTTCGCCTCACCGCGGACAAGGGCCCCCCGGGAGGGGCGTTCACCTTTTCTTCGGTGCTGGACCTCAGCACGACCACTGCTTTTCAGCGGCTCGATCTCGGCTCGACAGAGGTCACGATCGGCGGGGCTCGTGCCCGTCTCGGAGGAGTTCTGGGGCTGAAGCCGGTTTCGTGGCGTCAGTTCGAGGTGCTTACGGACCCCTTCTCGGTGCGCCAGGCGGTGGCCTTGCTCCCTGGGGAGAGAGTCTCGGTACCCGACGGCAACGTTCGGCTCGAGGTGGCCAGCACCGGCGACCTCGACAAGGCCGACTCGAGGTTGGCCGCCGACTGGCAGGGATTCGAAGAGGTGCAGGCCGGATTGACGGCGCGGGGAAATATCATGCTCCGGGCCACCGGGTCCGGACCGGTCTCGACCCCCTCCTTTACGGGCGACCTGGATTTGAGCGGCCTCGATGTGGCGGGGAGCGGCTTTGCCAAGCCCGCCGGGACCACCGGCTCCGCGAACGTCGCGGGCGAGGTTCGCAAAGACGGCGTACGTCTGACGAACCTCGTGGTGGAGCTGGCCGAGGCCACGCTCAAGGGAGGCGGCTTCTACCCGTTGGCGGGTCGCGGCAAGGTAGATTTCGGAGCTACTCTCGCCCCCCTCGACGTGACCGCTTTTCTCGGGAGCCTCCAAATCCCTGCCGCCGGCGTTCCGCCCGGATCTAAGCTCGGCTTTGACGTGCGCTACCAGGCTTCACCAGCCACTCCGGCGGCGGGGCGAGTCGACCTCACCAAAATCGCCTTCACCGCCGGGGGGAGCGATCTTCGGGGCTCGGCGGCGGTGGAGTCCATGTCCCCTCTCTCGCTGAGGCTGGAAGGAAGGTCGAAGCGCTTGGACCTCGACGCTTTGCTTCCCGCGTCCAGCGGGGAGACCTCCAAGGAGAGTTCGGACCCGAACGCTCCCCTTCTGCCCGAGTCGATGCGGGGGACGAAGGTCGTGGCGGATCTCGAAGTCGAGACCTTGCGGTACTCGGGTCTGGATCTCACTCAGATGGATGTCCTGCTCCTCCTCGAGAAAGGCCAGCTGAAGGTCAAGACCACGCGGTTCGGGATTCTCGGGGGACGATTCACCGCGGACGGCACCACTTTCGACCTCCTGTCGTCGCCGCCAAGATACGCGCTGGCCGCCAACCTCGAGCGCGTGAAAGGCTCCGAGCTCCTGGCTCAGCTGGGCGTCGACTTCGGCAATGCCCTCGAGGGGCAGCTCGACACTCAGCTCGACATCGCGGGGAGCGGCTTGGACACCGCAAGTCTGGCCAAGAGCCTCAGCGGAGCGTTCTACATGGCTCTCAACGACGGCAAGCTCTCCGGAGTGGACCTGGTCGGAGCCACGTTGCTGCCCCTCCGTGAGGCGCTGGACTTTGCTGCCGCGGCCACGAGCAACACCGGGATCACCCAGCGTCTGGCGACCGAGTTCGATCGCTTGGCGGGACGCTTCGACCTGGAGAACGGGCGTCTCAAGCTCAAGGAGCCGCTGGTGATGAAGACGGACCAAGGCACCTTTACCTTCGACGGAGGGGGCCTGAGCATCGACGGGGGGCTGTCTCTCGACGGGACCTACGCGGTGCCTCCCTCTCTTCTGCGAAGCCTCACCGGGGGGAAAGTGAAGCCCAAATCATCGCTCCCCGTCGGTTTTCGCCTCGGCTGTTCGATGACGAAACCCTGCGTGAAGGACGTCGACGTCGCGCCCGCGGCCACCGCCCTGGCTCGGCTCTACGCGGGAAAGGCGCTGGATCAGGGCACCAAGCTCCTGAAGGAGCGCACCGGGATCGATGCCGACCGCGCCCGCAAAGCGGCCGAGCAGGCGCTACGAGACTCTGAGGCCGCCAAGAAGAAGGCCGAAGCGGAGGCTCTGCGGCGGGCCGAAGAGGCCAAGAAGAAGGCTGAGGCGGAGGCACGGCGCCGGGCTGAGGCGGCCAAGCGGGCGGCGGAAGAGAAGGCCCGCAAGGCGGCCGAAGCCGCCAAGAAGAAGGCCGAGGAAGAGGCCAAGAAACGCTTGCGCGGACTTTTCGGGAACTGACCTTCAATCCTCGAAGGGCCCACCCCGAGGGGCTCCATCTAAAGCGAAGACGACCGATTCCGTGACCGAGGCCAATGCTCATGCGCCGTCTGTCGGTCCAGGTTCGACTTCTCCTGGGGTTTCTCGCGATCATCGCCGTTTCCGGGGTTCCTGCCCTCACCGGCCTCTACAGCTCGTCCAAGACCCAGCTCGCGCTCGACGAAGTCTCCCAGGTGCACCTCGAGCGGATGCGGCTCGGGGCCGCCATGGAGGTGGCGCAGCTTCAGCTGAGCCGAAAGCAGAAGGATCTCGTGCTCGCCCACAGCGAAGACGAGCTGCGAACCGCGGACCAGGCTCTGGATGCCGCCCGGGCAGATCTCAAGGCGGCGGTCGAAGCCTTCCGGAGCTTCGAAGATGCCGCCGCTCTCGACGACTACGCCCGCGAGCTCGGAGCCTATCTCGAGATCCTCGACGCGATCGAAGCGGCGGTGGCCGCCCGCAGCGTTCAGCCCGGTGAGGACGTCTCGGGCCCCTTGGTCACCACCGAGGACGAGGCCTGGCGCGCGCTTCGCTCGGAGCTGCGCCGGCGTCGGGCCGAGGTGGCGCGGCGCCTCGAGGCGGCGCCCCCCGATGAGGAGACCCGCGCGCTGACCGCCCGGCTCGTGGAACTCGGAAACTACCTCGACCACGCCAGCGCGGCCCATGCCGGGGTGCTCGCGGCGGCAAGGGTCGAGGCCGAGGTCGAGTTTCGGTCCGCGGGATCCCAGGTCGCTCTCTCGTTGGCGGCACTCGATGAGACCCGGCGTCGTCTCCGCGGCCTCTCCCGACCGCATCCCCTCAGTCCTCTCGAGCCTCTCGAAGCCAAGGCGGCCGCATGGCTCAATGCGGTGGGGTCGGTGATTCAAGCCGGCCCCACGCCCGAGCCTGTGAGCGCGCAGGGCGATGAGGCTCGTCACCTCTCGACCGGACCTGGTGCCGAACGGATGGCGGGCATGAGCGCCGTCTTGGCCCAGCTTCGGGAGCAGATTCGCGCCGCCACCGACGAGGCCACTCAGGAGGCCCACGCGTCCTTTGGGTTCGTTTGGTTCCTCGCCCAAGTATCGCTGGTTGCGTCGGTGGGGGTGGCGCTGCTGGTGGCGCTGCTGCTGGCCCGGTCCTTAGGCTACCAGCTCGGTCGAGATCCTTCCGAGGTCGCTTTGGCGGCAAATGAGGTTGCGAAAGGCAATCTCGCCTTCGGATTCTCGGACCGAGCGCCGGCGGGGAGCCTCTACACCACCATCGCGCACATGACCTCGACCCTTCGAGACGTCGTGGGGCGCGTTTCGGGCACCTCTCAAGAGCTGGCCGCGAGCAGCGAGGAGCTCAGCGCCAACGCGGCCCAGATGTCGGAAGGGGCGGGGGCTCAGGCGGCGAGCGTCCAGGAGATCTCCGCGTCGATCGAGCAGATGACGCAAACCGTCCGCCAGAGCGCGGAACATGCAAAGCAGACCGAGACCATCGCCGAGAAGACGGCCTTGGACGCCAAGCGCGGGGGGGAGACGATCGGACGGACGCTGGCGGCGATGCGCGACGTAGCGGAGAAGGTCATCATTATCCAGGATCTCGCTCGGCAGACGAACATGCTCGCCCTCAACGCGGCCATCGAGGCCGCCCGCGCGGGAGAGAACGGCAAGGGCTTCGCGGTCGTAGCCTCCGAAGTGCGAAAGCTCGCCGAGCGGAGCGCCCGAGCGGCAGCCGAGATCTCGGATCTTTCGGAGTCGTCCCTCGAGGTGGCCACCGAAGCGGGGAGCTTGTTCGACGCCATCCTCCCCGAGATTCAGCACACCGCCGATCTCGTGCGGGAGATCAGCGCCGCCAGCCGTGAGCAGGACTCCGGGGCTCACCAGATAAGCCACGCCGTCCAGATGCTCGACCAGGTGGTCCAGTCCAACGCCCACGGAGCGGACGAGGTGGCCTTCACGGCCCGGGCCCTGGCCAAGCAGGCCCAGATCCTGACCCACGCGGTGGGCTTTTTCGAACTCGGCCAGGCCGAAGCGCCCTCCGCGGCGGCCGAGCTTCCAGCACCCTTAGGGGGTCCCTCCATCGATCTGGATGAGGAGATTCCCGAGGTGGATTGGGACACGGAGATGAGAGCCTAGACGAGGCCGTACTCCTCGGTCGGCCGCGAGGTATGGGTTGCTCTCGGGCCCAAGCCCGCTCACCCTCCGGGCGGGATGAGGATGAGGACGAGGACGGCCATGACGCTTGCTGCCGCCGCTACCACGCTTGCAGCGGGCTGTGTGAAGCCCATGAAGACCAACGAATCCGGCGTCGAAACGACGCCCGCCGAAACCCCTGCTGCCGAAGTGACGCCGAGCCCCGAGCCGGAGGGAACCCCCGCCCCCACCCCTATCTCGGGGCGGCCGAGCATCGAGGTCCGACCCTTCGAGCCCATGGTCGACGGCAAGTGGGCCGGCAACGGCATCTCCTACGGTCCCTACCGCGAGGATGAGACTCCCGGGGGGGAGAAGCGCCCTCCGAAAGAGAACATCCGCGAGGACCTCGAGATCCTGTCAAAGCGCTGGCACCTGATCCGGACCTACGGATGGGGCAAGACCTCCGAAGACATTCTCGAGGTCATCCGCGACCACGACCTCCCGGTTTTGGTGATGCAGGGGGCGTGGATCTCGAAGCACCAGACTCAGGAGCAGAACGATGAGCAGGTGAACGGGGTGATCGAGCTCGCTAACCGGTTTCCGGACATCGTCGTGGCCGTCAACATCGGCAATGAGATCTTCGTCGATTGGTCCGCGCACAAGGTCGACGAGGCCCAGCCCGTGATCGACTACATCCGGAAGACTCGGGCTGCGATCAAGCAACCGGTCACCGTCAACGACGATTACAACTTCTGGAACAAGCCTCACTCAAAGGCGATCGCCGACGAGGTCGACTTCATCGGGCTCCACGCCTACGCCTTCTGGAACAACAAGACCATCGACGAGGCGGCGGCGTGGACGGAGAAGACCTATCGGGACATCCAAGCTCTTCATCCCGAGCACGTGATCGCCTACTGCGAGACGGGCTGGCCCACTTCCCGCATCACCGGCGGGGACAGCTACGAAGGTGGACTCATCGGGAAGGCCAACGAGGACAACCAGCAGCGCTTCTTCGACTGGTACGACCCCTGGGTGGAGAAGAACCGCGTGATCTCTCTGTACTTCGAAGCCTTCGACGAGCCCTGGAAAGGGGGCTGGGATGGCGAGAACCCAGCGGCCAAAGCTGAGAAGCACTGGGGGCTGTACGGTCTCGATCGAAAGCCGAAGGCAGTCCTGCAAAAATAGTGGAGGTGCGGGCTGCTAGGGTCGAGGCAGGGCCTCGAGCTGAGCGGCAAACTCGGCCTTTCGAGCGTCGTAGCGTCGGGCTACGCGGTCGCGCACCGAGGGGGGCGCCGACCGCGGGTGCCCAGCGTTGAACGGCGGGGCGGGGTCGTACTCGATGGACAGCTGGATGGCTTGCGCCACCTCAGGCCCCGCCACCTCGGCCGCCACGAGGAGTCCGAAGTCGATGCCGGCCGTAACCCCGCCGCCGGTGATCACGACGGGAGCGCTCGCGTCGTCCACCACCACCCGGCCCTCGGTGGCCACCGCCCCCACGCGATCCAGAAGGTCGTGGTAGGCCCAGTGAGTGGTCGCCTTACGGCCCTCGAGCAGCCCGGCCGCGCCGAGCACAAAGGCCCCCGTGCATACGCTGGTGACGTACCGGGCCTGTCGGCCCTGGTCGCTCACGAAGGGCACGGTGCGGCCGTCCGCGAGGGCGGCGTCGGTGCCGAAACCCCCGGGCACGCAGAGGAGATCGAGCGGCGGACAGCTGTCGAAGGTCTGGGTGGGGACGATCGAAAACGGGCAGTCCGTCGGCACCGGATCTAGGGAGGCGCCCACCACGTGGGCCTCGCAGTCGGGGAGCCTCGAGAGGACCTGCAAGGGGCCCGTGAGGTCGAGCTGGGTGACGTTCGGGAAGACGACGAAGCCGAGGTTCCGCATCTAGGTCCACTCTGCGGTACAAACGCCTCGATGAACATCACTTCGACCATGCACGGGGACGTCGCCTTGCTTGCCATGGATGACGGTAAGGCCAACGCCATGAACACCGGCAGTCTGGGCGCCCTGGGAGACGCGCTGGATCAGGCTCAAGCGACGGCGAAAGCCGTGATCCTGACCGGCCGGGATGGCGTCTTCAGCGGAGGTTTCGACCTCAAGGTCATGAAAGAGACGCCGGAGGCGGTGCCCGCCCTGGTCGAGGCGGGCGGCCGCATGGCCCTGCGTCTCTTCACCTACCCGCGGCCTCTCGTCCTCGCGGCCACCGGTCACGCGATCGCCCTGGGCGCGGTGTTTCTGTGCTGCGCCGACGTCCGCATCGGCCGAGTGGGACCCTATAAGGTTGGGCTCAACGAGACCGCGATCTCGATGGTGCTCCCGAACTTCGCGAGGGAGGTGGCGCTGTACCGCCTGCCGAAGGCTAAGGTGGATGAGGCCGTCCTGCAGGCCCAGATCTATCCTCACGAGGAGGGGCTGGGGGTGGGATACTTCGATGCTCTCGACGAAGATCCGGTCGGGGCGGCCCTCAAGAAAGCCGAGGCGCTAGCGCAGCTCCCCACCGAAACCTTCGCGGCCCAAAAGCTTGCCCTGCGCAAAGAAGTCATCGCGAGCATCGAGGCTAAAATCGTCTGAGCTCGACTCAGGCTTCGGGTCGCGAGCCGTAGCCGCGCTCGAAGCGGAGATCCGCCGTCCGTTCCGCGGGCTCTGAACTCACAGCGGGCAGGCGTCGCCGCTGCCGTTTCCGCAGAGGAGTCGGGAGGCTGAGCCCACCCCCGAGAGAGACTGCTCGAGGGCGTCCGGGTCCAGCCGGGGGTTGTCTCGAATCTCTATGGCGTTGCTCACCCGGACCAGACGCGGGACTTGGAGCCCGACGAGGTCCGAGCTCTCGGAGATCCGAAGGTCCCCAAAGGAGTCGGATTGGCCGCCCCCGATCTGCTCCAGGAGGGGAAGGTCGAGTTGTCGAAGACCCGAGCCCTTGTCGATCTCGAGATTCACGCCCACGCTTCGAAGTGCGGGGAGGTCCGGGTCGCTCGCCATGGCCACCTCCCGGAGGGTCAAACTCCGGCCCACCGACGCGAGACCGGAGAGGTCGAGGACCTCGGCCTCGAGAACGCTCAGCTCGAGATCTTGGGCCACCGTGGTCAGCTTCGGGAGCTCGCAGATGAGCTTGCGCATGGTGCTCACCCGCATGGGGCCGTCGATCTGCTGGAGTTCGGGGGCCGTCAGCCTAAGGTCGAAAAGGAGCTCGACCGTGAGATCCCCAAAGATCCGTTGCACCCGACCGAGGTCGATGAGGACCAGGTCGGGGAGCCCTGAGAAGACCACCTCTCCTTCCGCGGAGCTCAGGGCGGGGGCTTCAAAGCTCTCGAGGCCCATGAAGTCCATGACTCGAATCGAGCCGGCGACGCGCTCCAAGGCCGGAAGGAACAAGCCGCGGCGCCGCCCGGACCGAGGAGGTCCCTCGAAGACCCCTTCGGCGAGGGTGATTCGACCCCGCACCTCCATCAGCGCCGGAGCATCGAGATCGAACACGCTTTCGAGGATGCGGAGGCCTCCATCCACCGTGTTCAGGCGGTCCAGCTGCAGCGCCACCTTGGCCCCATCGAGCTCCAGGGTTCCGCCGAGGGTCAGGAGCTCCGGCGCCGAAAAGCGAGTCTCGGTCGTGCCCGCGAAAGTCAGGTTTCGACCCACCTCTCGCAACAGCGGGAGGTCCACGGGAATCTCGGCCGCTCCGCTCGGATCGGCGGTTCGGACCCGGCGAAAGAGGATCTCACCCCCCACGCTCTCGAGCGAAGGGAAGGCGAGGGCATCGAGCTGCGCGTCCTCCACTTGCAGTCGGCCGCGCAAGATGAGGAGCAGATCGAGCTCGAGCTTGGGGGCCCCCCGCGCCAACCGAACATAGTCGGCTCGTCCCAGCCTCGGGGCTGAGAATGTCACCGGAACCCCCAGATCCCTTAGCTCCACTCCGCCCCCGAGCTGAAGGAGGTTGGGAAGCTCCACCCGCAGTTCGGGGCCGTCCATGGGGAGCTTTTCGATGATGACGTCACCGTCGACGCGGACGAGACCGGGGAGGCTGAGGGTGGCGAGCTCTGCGGTGGTGCGGATGATCAGGCTTCCGGCGACCGAAGACACCCGCGACAGCTGTACGAGCTGAGCCGGTTGCTCGAACACGAGGTCCCCAGCCCAGACGTCGTTGAGATCGAGAGGCTCGTTCACGGGGCCGCAGCCGAGGCCCAGCGCGAAGAACAAGGGCCAGCTCCGGAGCAGATGAGCGCGACGCACTTCAGCGACCTCCGCGCGCGAGGGCCCGATCCAGGGCCTCCTGTGCTCGAGTGCGGCGATCCGAGCTCGATTCGGCGTCGGCAAAGGCGTAGCGAATGAAGATACCCCCGATCACCTCCTCGTAGTCCTCAGCGAAGTGAAGGTCGACGCGAGCCCCGGCCTCGAGTTCACGGGTGATCGCGTACCCGAGCTCTCCCCCCGCGTTGAGCGAGAAGCTGAGGACCGTCCGACCCGCATACACCGCTGGCTCCGCGGTGCCGGCGACGGCCACGCGCTGGGTTTGGAGGCTGGCGTCGTTGGGGAACCAAGCCACGTCGTCGGTCCGGAACCAGTTCAGGCCGGGGTCGGCATCGATCGACCAGCTGAAGGCACCCTCGGAAGCGACCCACCGGAAAGGGAGGCCTCCCCGCAGAAAGAGCTGTGGGCTGAAGTATCCACCGTGTCCGAAGGAGAAGTAGGAGAGGTCTTGAGCGTAACCCATCCCCAATCCACCGATACCTAGCGTAACCCGAGAGCGCTCTTCTTCATGCAGGAGCCATTGCGCCCCGAGTCCTCCGAGCCAGGAGCTGTTCTCGGCGGTTCGGGTGCCCTCGTAGATATAGCCCCCGCCGAAGAGGTAGTACATGCCCGCCGAGGTCGACACGGAGAGGTCGGCACGTCCGCCCATGCGTACGACGCCTCCCCAGATTTCGCCGCTGCCGGGATCGCGCATGCCCCCCCAGGAAAGCACGCTGTCGGTGATGGACTCCCGCGCTCCCTCCAGAGCCATGCCGACGCTTCCGAAGCGGTCTTCGAACCTTAGCTTGCCGACGAAGGTCTCGATGCCGAATCCCAGTGGGGTGCTGCCGGCTATCGCCGTCAAGCCGCCCCATCGAAGCCCGACCCGGAGGGCTGCCCCCGCGATCTGGGTGTCCTCGGATCGGTCGGTGGTACCGGTGACGGAACCGAGGGTGCCGAAGCGGGCCGCCCTCTCGAGGTCGAGGTCGCGCAGGCCGGTGTCGAGCGTGACCGGTTCCGCCTCGACGAGGAGCCGAACGTCGTAGCCGAAGGGGACGCTGGCTCTAGCGTAGCCCCCCACTTCGGTCAGGAGCCCGAGTCCGGACTCGCCCTGGCGCTGGCGGAGCGTGACCCCGCCGCCGATCTCGACGGCGTACTTGGAGCGAATCTGGCGCTCCTCTTCCGCCACCGTTTGGAGGAGTAGCTGGGTGTCCGAGCGGGGCGCTTCGTCCTCGCTTCCCAGTCCAAAGGCGGCGTATCCGGCCTGGAGCACCGCTGGGGCCGGAGCCGTGTTTCCGGAGGCAGACGCCAGCCGGGGGCCTCCCACCCGCGTCGCCGCCTCTCCCATCGCGCGACGCTCGGCAAGAAGACGGGCCTCTCCGTAGGCCTGCATGGCCTCAGAGTCTTGTCCTCGCTGAGCGTGGTACCGCGCGGCGACGAGGACCATCCGGGGCTCGTCCGGGTCGAGCTGAAGTCCCTGATCTACCAGCAACGCCGCCTGTTCCGTCTCTCCCAGTGCAAGTGAAGTTTCGACCGCTCCAGCCCGAGCGTCTACGTCTCGGGGGTGACGCGCGAGCACCCTCGCGAACACCTCCTTGGCGTCCTCGAGGCGTCCACTGCTTCTGAACACCCGCCCCAGCGCGGCCAGGAGGGCGCGATCCTCCGGAAGCTCGGCGAGCAGGGGAGCGAGCTGGTCGAAGGCGCGCACGTAGCGGCCGGCCTCGCGGGCGAGGTCAGAGACCCGCACTGCGAAGGCGACCTGAATGGCCTGGAGATCCCGCTGCTCGCGACCCGACTCGAACGGCACGCTCTGCAGCCGAAGCAGCAGGTCGTTGAGGTCGCCGAAGCGCTCGGCCTGGAGGAGAACGCCCGCGAGCTGGAGCTGAATGCCGGGGCTCGGACGCTCGGTGAGGGCGATGGCCGAGTGCAAGGTGGAGATGGCCCGGTCGTAGTCTCCGCTTCGGGTCCAGCCTTGGGCGACCGCCCCCAAATGCCGGGGCTCGAGGGCGTACTCGGACTGCAGTTTGAGGAGGGCTTGACGGGACCCGGCCCGATCTCCCGCATACCAACGGCGGGTGGCCGCCTGCACTTTGACTTCGATCTCGAGCTGGTCGGCCAGGCGCGCCGAGTCCGGCGTGATCGAGCCCTTGGGGAGAGTCTTGAGGAGATCGAGAGCTCGACCGGGGTGACCCACCGCAGCTTCGAGACGAGCGTGAAGGATTCTCGCCTCCGGGAGATCTGGCGCGACCGCGAGCAGGGCCTCGAGGCTCTCTCGAGCGCGTGAAAGCTGACCTTCAGCGAGCCTCAGGTCCACGAGGTCGTGCAGCACCCACGGGTGCTTCGGCGAGTTCTCGAGCGCTTTTTGAAGCTGACGGAGCGCGATGGCGCCGCGTCCATTCTCCCGGGCCTGGGCCGCCTCGCGACGCGCTTTCTCCGCTTGCAGCTGGCCCTGGGGGAGAGCCGAGGTCGCCTCGAGCTCGATGAGGGTTTGGTTGTAGGTGATCGCCTCGTCGAAGGCCCCCGACTGAATGTGCAGCTCACGCAAGCCGCGCAGGGCGGGTTCGGAGCTTGGGAAAGCCTCCAGGGCGGCGTCGAAATGGACCTGGGCCTTCTCGCGGTCCCCCCGTCCGAGGGCGAGGAAGCCGAGCCCCGAAAGGGCATAGTGTCGGTCAGGTCGCTTGAGGGCCGCCGCGTCCGTGTAGTGCTTCTCGGCGGCGGCGAGCTCGTTCTTGTCTCGGGCCGCCTCGGCCTTTCGCATGTTCGACCAGAAGCGGGCCGCCTCCAGGGCTTCCGCCCAGAGTTTCGGGCGCCGCGGCGCCTTCTTTTTGGCCTTGAGGAGAAGCCGGACCGCCTCGTCGAAAGCCTCTTCGCGCATGGCCACCGCCGCGAGCCCCACGAGGCCGGCCGCCCTCTGCTTTCGCCCTCCCTTTTGAAAGAGCGCCTTGGCTCCCGCGACGTCCGAAGCCTCGAGCTTCTTAAATCCCCGGGCCACCCGCTGGGCCCGCACGCGTGAGGCCGAGGGCTGAAGCTTGGCAAGTCGAGCTGCAACCTCGGGGTCCTGGCGGCGATTCAGGAAGCCGCGGTAGAGGTGGATGTCGGCCTCACCGGCATCGAGCCAGAGCAAGGCATCCTTCAACGCAGTGAGGGCCGACTCTTTGGCGGGGCCCGGCTTACTGGCGAGCCCATTGAGCCGCCGAATGCCCTCGCGGCGGGTGAGGGGGCGATAGGTGAGATGCCGGGCGAAGGCCAGCTGAGTGCCGGGGTCCCGACGGCGCCGAGCCAAGCGCTCGAGGCCCTTCTTGGCCTCGGCCCAGCCGTCCTTCGTACCTCCCAGGGTTTGGTAGAACTCGAGGGCCAGATCCGGGGGAGGCCGGGCCCGGCCGAAGGCCTGCCGGTACAGCACCACCGCTTCTCCCGGTCGTCCCGCTTGAGCGCGCTGTCGAGCGCTGGCGATCAGCGGGCCGAACCGTGCTCCTACTCGGATGGCGTGCTCGAGGGCGCCGATCTGCGGGTGCTGGGGGTGGGCCCGCTGAAGACGCTGTAGGTACCGTCCCGCGTCGGCGTCCTGGCCGGCGCGGGCGGCGTCGACGCCCAAGGCGGTGAGCGCCGCCGGATGATTAGGTACAGCTCGTAGGACCTTCTCGAAAACGGCTCGAGCTCTCGCCGTGCGTCCTTTCGACTGCAGGAAGGCGGCCCGAGTGAGGAGCTGCTCGACGGCGGTGTCCGCCCTCGCGATCGGAGATGCGAGGCAGACGGAAAGCGTGGTTGCGAGGAAGAGGCCAGAGGGGCGCGTCATGAGGTTTCGCACGGTGTTTCGCTCCAGGCGACCTCGAGCTCGCCGCGAGAGCCGAAACGAAATCGGTTCTCGACGAAGCCGAGGCCAAAGAGGACGAGGTTCTGGTCGTAGTACGCAGGGGGCGACCCGTAGAGCGGGCCCCTCGAGAAGCGCGATACGCGCTCTCGGACGCTCTCATAGAGGGTCTCGGGGGACGTGCGGCGGGCTCCGGGGAGGAGCACCGCGTAATAGGCGACCGGCGCCGGCCGCGGTGATGAGTGAGTCGTGCCGTACAGAGGCACGCGGTCCGTGAGGCGACCGCTTTGAGAAAAGCGCTGGAGCCAACCGGAGGCCGCGGAGCGCACCGCGTCCGGCGCGCCGAGCTCTACGAACAGGGGGACCCGAATCGCGTCGTAGCTCGAGGCTGGGGCGGCCTGGGTGTCCGGTATCCATCCGGCCGCGGCGTCGTAGATGACCCAGTCGGGGTGAAGTCCCGCGGTGCTCGTCTCCACCAGGAGCCTTTCGCCCGTGGTCGCCAACTCGGCCCAGGGCCCGGGCAAGCCGAGGGCTGCGAGCCGCGCCAGCTGGACGGGGACGACGTAGCTCGGGTTCAGCCTCCAGCGCTTCCCCGGTCGGATCTCGAAGCCGCGGGGGGCAGGGAGAAGGACGGGACCCAGGCCGGGGAGCTGACGGAGGTTCGATGCGAGGACGCGCTCGAGGAGGGCTGAACCCATCTCGGCCAGCTCCGGCCGGTTCCACAGCCGGGCTGCTTCGAGAAGGGTGTGGCCGATCCACAGGTCGGCGTCGGTGGCTGAGTTCGGATCCAAAACCTTCCAGTGCCGGTCCTTGGATTGGCCCCAGAGCCACGCAGGAAGACCTTCATCCCAATTCCCGCCAAGGAGGTTGTCGCGCGTCCAAGCGAGGAGCGCGTCGAAGCGGGCTGGGTCGTCGGCCACGAGGGCAAAGAAGAGGCCGTAGGCTTGGCCCTCGGAGACGGTGCGATGACGATCGGTTCGGTCCACGACCCGGCCGTTCTCGATGAAAGCCTCCGCGTAAGCCTCCCACAGCGGCCATGAACAACGGGCCAAGGGGGTCGGAGAGAGGGGCGCGTCCTTTTCCCGGGGGGACGAGAGGTCGGTCGGGGCGGACTCTAAACCGGTCGCCGCGCATCCCCCGACCGCTGCCGCCGCGAGAAAGAGCGCCCGACTCACGCGAACGCTCCCCGGACCCGCTGACGAAGACGACGCTCGAGGGAAGGATTGAGACTCCCCGCCCCGAACCATACCGCCGCGGCCAGAAGAGGAACGAGCAAGCCCCAGCGTCGGGCGATGAACCACCGTAGGCGCGTCCAAGCCTCGATCTCACCTTCATCCCGCGTAAAGCCGAGCTGGTGGCGGGTCAGAACATCGGCCTCTGCCGAGTACAGCATGAGGTCGCCGCCCCGCCGGCTCGCCTGCGCAAATCCTGTGAAAACGGACAGGTTCGGAAGCTGCTCGGGGCTGGCCGCGGTGATCGCCACCACGCTACGGTTGGGGGCGACCGGCGAGGGAAATCCAAAGAGCGCCGCGACATCGGCGTGAGCCCGGCTCAGCTCTCGGGCTCGGCCGAGGTCACCCCGGTCGAACCACTCCAGGGCCTCTCGCAGTCCGAGGCCGAGACCGAGGTCAGGGATACGGGGGAGGGCGCGAAGGCGCCCGTACGCGATGGGGGCATGGGTGCGCCAGGCCTTCAGGACGGGATGGCGGTCGTAGGCTCCGATGACGAGGAGGTCAGCATCGAGCTGTCTTGGGGGTTTTGGGTCCATCCGGACCCGGAGACCCACCGGGAGCTCGCCGGTCACGGCTCCCATCCGCGCCATGACGGAGAGGAAGCTTGCGAGCTCCTCGGTGGCGGGCTTCGGCGGCAGCAGCGCCACCGTCTCGGCCAGACTTCCGTAGCGGGTGTACGGAAAGCCATCGAAAGCGAACAGCTCGAGGTTGGGGAGCGCCGCAAAGGTTCGGAAGTCCGCGAGGTCGAGCTGGGTCGAACCCTCGATGACAATCTCTCCTTCGCCTATCCCATCGTCCTCGAGGCAGGCATCTATGCCTTCGTGGCGGACGTGGAAGACGAGCTCGTTGAACCCCCGGAGGGTTTCGCGAGGAATCCACAGCCGAGTCTCCTCCGAGGTGCCGGATCGGTCCTCAACGTTGAGGCTGGTCACGTGGATGCCGTTGAACTCCACGTCGATGAGGGCGCGCGGGGCATTGAGCTCGGCCCGACGCCGGTACCGTACGACCATGGGGAAGGTGGGCTCGGGCCAGCCAAAGAGATCCGGGGCCACCCGAAACTGGGTCCGGAGGGTGGCTGGCCGGAGCCCGCGGTGGACGAGCTCACCCCCAGCGATCGCGTCGAGGGTGAGGGGACCGCGGGTGCGGAGCCAGCGCTTGGGCGGGGCCCGCCGGGGGGCCGGAGGAGATCCGTCGTACTCGGCCCGGGCGCCTCTCCCACCCTCGTCGAAGAGGCCGACGGCGGCCCGCTTCACTTCTCGAGGACTGCCCCCCGAGAAGACCAGCACCTTGGCATTGGGTCGGGGAGGGCGATCGACGATCTCTGCCGTGGGGCGCCGATGATAGGGAAGCCCGAGACGGCCGGCGTCCTCCGGGTTGGCGACGAAGGCGATGGCGTAACCTTCCGGGAGGGAGCTCTTCACTCGAATCTGCAGGAGCCCTTCCGTCCGAGCGGACATCCCGGCCGCGACGACGGCCGCCGCTTCGAGGAGCTCGGACTCCGCCTCCGGAATGACGAAGGTGAGCTCGGGGCGACTCTCGAAGGTGTCGTCCGCGAACGGGAGGGGGAGCAGCTCGAGGGCGTTGGGGAGGGTCAGCGGGGTGCCGAGCGTCTCCAGTCGACCTTCCGCGATGAAGGACCAGGTGCCGGGTTCGACGCGAGCACAGGGGTCCGCGGTCTCGAGGACCAAGCCGAGGCTGTCTCGGCCGCTGACCATTCGAGGGTCGAGGTCGGCGGTGCGGGCCGTGTCGCCATCCAAGAGGTCCCGTCGGTCGAGCTCGGCGAGGGGCTCGCCGTTGAGCTCGATGCGCAGTCCCGTGACCTCCTCAGGAAGTCGATCGGGGGCGAAGCGGAGATGAAGAGCGCCGCGGAGCAGCACCTGGTCGGCGCGGGTCACCAGGTCGACGTCGATACGCGAAGAACGGATCCGGGCGAGGCGCTCGGGTCCGAGATCGAGGTCCTCGAGGGAGCGGCGCGAGGCGATCTCTGAGGCGAACTCGCCGCCTTCGAGCCCTCGTCGTGGCTCGCTCAGTGCCGGGTCGGAGGGCAGAGGAGAGGCGTCCTGGGCTTGGGCTTCGCGGGCGAAGCCGATCGCCAAGCCAGCGACCGCGGTCAGCGTGATTGCGAGGCGCGTCAAGACGAGGCCTCCGGCGATCGACGAAAGGCTGACCCCGCCAGTCGAAGAGCCGCCCCGGCGGCGTGAGAAGAGACCTGGCCCAAGGAGCGAAGAGGACGGTCCTCTGGCCGACCGTCCGTCCAGCTGGTCCACGAGGATGCTCGGGAGAAACCGGCGCGGACGATCCCCGTCTCGGCTTCGATGTCGAGACCGTCGAAGGCGAGGCCGAGCCGCCCCGAGCCGAGGCTTGCGACCCGCGCTTGGGCGCTCACGTAGTCTCCGTCGACGTCGAGAGCGATAGCGACGCTCTCCCCCACCGCGATGTCGAGGTCCGCCGGGGCGGTCACTCCGACGCCGCCGAGGGCGATATCCAAAGTCTGCGTGGACATGGCTCGTCCGCGGGCCCGCAAGAGAGCCGGCAGGCGCATCTCCACCCGGTGGTTGTCCCGTCGTTGGCGTGTCTCCCAAGCCACCGCCACCGCGGCGAACAGAATGATCAGGTTGTAGGTGCACCACGCGATGTTGAAGCCAATCACGTCCACGTTGGGATGGCCGGCGTAGGCTCGGTAGAGGCCGAAGCCGATGCCGACCGCGTTTATCAGCGCGAGCACGAGGTAGGGGCGGGCAATCTTTCCGTCGAACCAATCCCGGTCCACCACCGAGCCCTTCGCGGTGACGTTGAAGCTCCCCAGCTTGGGAGCGATGAGCGCGAGGGTGGTGGGAAGAATGATATAGGTCGCGAGAATGACCTCATAGACCTCCGACCACAGCGAGGCCCGGAAACGCCCCTGAAGACGGGAGTTGGTGGTGATGCTGTGGAGGAGATGAGGAAACGCGTAGGCCAGTACCAGGTAAGGCGTGGCGTTGAGAATCTGGAGATCGAAGACGAGAAAGCTAAGCGGAGCGAGGAGGAAGACCAGCCGCGGGACTCCATAGAAGAAGTACAGCATCGCGGAGGTGTAGCAGAGGCGTTGATGCCACCTCAGACCGCGTCCTAAGACTGGGTTGTCGGTGCGAAAGATCTGGGCCATCCCCCGGGCCCAGCGAATGCGCTGGCCCACATGCGCGGAGAGACTCTCGGTAGCCAAGCCGGCCGCTTGAGGGACGTCGAGATAGGCCGTCGACCAGCCTCGGCGCTGCATCTTGAGGGCGGTGTGAGCGTCCTCGGTCACGGTCTCGACCGCGATCCCCCCAACCTCCTCCAGAGGGGCCCTCCGGATGACTGCGCAGGAGCCGCAGAAGAAGGTGGCGTCCCATAGATCGTTGCCCGGTTGAATGACCCCGTGGAGAAGAACCTCGGTCGCTTCCGGAAACTCCCGAACGAAGGCGAGCTCTTCTACGGGCTCATTCAACCGGGCAACGATCTATGGGACGCC
>JBCBRU010000070.1:0-22135 GCA_039819565.1 Myxococcota bacterium
GCCGAACGACTCGCGCATTTCGGAACCGCGCTGGAACTGTTGGTCCCCTTGTTTTTGGGCCTCGGCGGGGGCGGGCCCCTGACCTGGGTGGGCATGGCGCTGATGCTCCTGCTCCACGGCTTCATCACCAGCAACGTGCCGATGGGCGTCCCCCTGGAGTGGAACGTCATGGTCGTCTACGGAGCCTTTTTCCTCTTCGGGACCCACGCTGAGGTCTCGGTGCTGGGGATTGAGTCCGGTGGGCTCGCCGTGGTGCTCGTCGTGACCTGTGTTCTCGCTCCGCTCGCGGGAAACCTCTGGCCCCATCGACTGAGCTTCCTCTTCTCCATGCGCTACTATGCCGGCAACTGGCCCTTCAGCGTATGGCTCTTCCGCGGCGACGCTCACCGCAAACTGGAGCGCGTCAAGAAGTCCTCGCCGTGGGTTTTCGATCAGCTCTCTCGCTTTTATGACGACGCCACGAGTATCGGGCTGTTCGGAAAGGTCCTGGGCTTTCGCGCCATGCACCTCCATGGCCGGATCCTCCAGCTCGTCATGCCGCGCCTCGTGGAGCACTTCGAGGATTACGAGTACGTCGACGGTGAGATCGTGGCTGGCCTCGTCCTCGGCTATAACTTTGGCGACGGCCATCTTCACCAGGAGGAGCTTCTAGAGAAGGTCCAGTCCCAGTGTCGATTCGAGCCGGGAGAGCTCCGCTGTCTCTTCGTAGAGTCGCAGCCCCTGTTGCGAGATGAGCTCCACTACCGTCTCCACGACGCCGCGACTGGCTTGCGTGAGGCGGGGACCATCCCTGTCTCTGAGCTGCGAGCCCTCCAGCCGTGGCCCGAAGAAGCGGTGGATCCTACCGTCCCCGGGCACGCCTGATGGCCACCGACGTCGTCGTGGTGGGGTCCGGGCCCAACGGACTCTCCGCGGCCGTAGCCTTGGCCGGAGCGGGCTACTCCGTCGAGATCGTCGAAGCCCGGGAGCGCATCGGAGGAGGCACCCGGACCGATGAGCTCACCCTCCCCGGCTTTCGCCACGACGTGTGCTCGGCTGCGCACCCGATGGGCATTCTCTCGCCCTTCTTTCGTAGCCTGCCCCTCGAGGCTCACGGCCTGGAATGGGTCCGACCCGAAGCCTCCGTTGCCCACCCCTTGCTCGACGAACCGGCGATCTTCCTCGAGACCTCAGTGGATACGACGGCGGAGGGGCTCGGGCGGGATGGTGAGGCGTGGCGAAGGCTGGTCAGTCCCTTCCTAGCGGACCCTCACAGCCTCCTGGCCGACGCCCTCGGCCCCCTCGGGTTTCCGCGCAAGCCCATCGCCTTCGCGAGATTCGGCCTTCGCGCGCTTTGGCCCGCCACCCTTCTCGCCCGCACCCTTTTTCGAGAACGCAGGGCCCGGGCTCTGTTCGCGGGATGCGCGGCCCATTCGATTCTTCCGCTCGAACAGCCCTTCACCGCAGCCCTCGGGCTCATCTTTGCGGTCACGGGCCATGTCGAGCCGTGGCCCGTCATCCGCGGAGGCTCGGAGCGCCTCGCCGAAGCACTCGTGAGCGTGTTTCGATCCCTGGGCGGGGCGGCCATCCGCACCGGACATCGGGTTCGGAGCCTCGCCGACCTCCCCCCTTCGAGAGCGGTGCTGTTCGACACAGACCCGCTGCAGCTTGCCGAAATCGCCGGATCCGAACTCCCCGCCGGCTACCTCCGGCGCCTCCGCGGCTATCGCTACGGCCCCGGCGTGTTCAAGCTCGACTGGGCTCTGGAGGGGCCCATCCCTTGGCGGGATCCCCGGGTTCGGAGAGCTTCGACGGTCCACCTGGGTGGGCCTCTGGAGGAGGTCGCGTCCAGCGAGCGTGCGATGTACCGGGGAGAGGTCAGCCGGACCCCGTTCGTCCTCCTCGTTCAGCAAAGCGAGCACGACCCCAGTCGGGCCCCGGAAGGGCACCACACGGGATATGCCTACATCCACGTGCCGGGGGGCCATCACGAAGACCTCACCGAGCTGGTCGAGAGCCGGGTCGAGCAATTCGCGCCAGGCTTTCGCGACCGCATCCGAGCTCGGCACGCGATGACCGCTCTGGACTTCGAAAGGTACAACCCTAACTGGGTCGGGGGCGCCATCACCGGGGGCGCCGCGGATCTCTTCCAGCTCTTCACCCGCCCCGTCGCCGCCCTCGACCCCTACGCGACGCCGAATCCCAAGCTCTTCATCGGCTCCGCATCCACCCCACCAGGGGGCGGGGTGCACGGAATGGGCGGATATCACGCGGCCCGCTCCATCGCCCGCCAGCTCGGCGGCCGCGGGCTCCCTCACCCCGCGGACGGGCTCGTCCCACCTCAGCTCGGGCCTGGCCCAGACCCCTGAGACCCCGTGTCGCACGTAGGGGTAAGGCCCCATCTTTGTAGGTGCCTCGTCGCGTCGAGGCACGAAAGAGAGGCGTGAGAGGGGCCACAGAGAGCTTTTCAAGCGCAGCAAAGGGTGCAAGAAGCGCCGCGTGACCGCTGTGAATGCAGAGGCTCCAAACTCGTCCGCGGCGCCCCACGGGGAACCGAGGACGGGTCCCGAGCTCATCCGAGCCACCAAGCCGTTCAGCGAGGAAGATGAGGGGACCACCTGGCGCCTCTTCATCACCACCTGCGCGGTCGCGGGCGCCTGCATGTGGGCGACCGCTTGGGAGTCCGTGGACCTGCCCTTCCGGTTGCTGTTTGCGGTCATTCTGGGCCTGACCTACATCCGGCTCTTCATCTTCTTCCACGACGCGATGCACGGCGCGGTCTTCAAGAAGTCGAAGCTCGGCAAGCGCATCATGAAGATCTACGGGCACATGATTCTGGTGCCGGACCGAGTGTGGAAGGACTCCCACAACTATCACCACGCCCATACCGCCAAGATCGTCGGGGCCTCGATCGGCTCCTACCCGGTCCTCACGGTGCGGATGTGGCGCCGAGCCTCCGGATTTCAGCGCTTCATGTATCGGATGGTCCGCGGACCCACGAACATGGTCTTCGGATACTTCACGGTGTTCCTGCTTGGGATGGTGATCCGTCCTCTGGTCAAGAACCCGCAGCGAAACAAGTCCGCGGTGTGGTCCCTGGTCATTCACTACGGGGTCTTCTTCGCCATCGCCGCAGTGGCCGGCTGGCAGACCGCCTTCTTGGCCTTCCTGTTCCCGATCGCCCTCAGCAGCGCCATCGGCAGCTACCTCTTCTACGCCCAGCACAACTTCCCCGATGCGGTCATTCGCGATCGAAGAGACTGGACGTACACCGACGCTGCCCTCCACGCCTCGAGCTTCATGGAGCTCGGCCCGGTGCTGCGCTGGTTCACCGGCGACATCGGCTATCACCACGTTCACCACCTCAACTCCTCCATCCCGTTCTACCGGCTGGAAGAGACCATGAACGCGGTACCCGAGCTTCAGAGCCCAGGCCGTACGACGCTGTCGCTAAGCGACGTCTGGCGGTGCTTCGACCTCGACCTCTGGGATCCCGAGGCGGGCCGAATGGTGTCGATCCGGGAGGCAGAAAAGCAGCCCGAGATGCGCGCCGCGGTCTGAGCCGCGGCCGCCGCGGTGCGGCTCGAGCCCTCTCCGTTCAGGCCGCGGACGTCGTCGGCAGGTGCTTGGACAACCACCGCGTGAGATCGTGAAGCACGTCGGCTCGATTGCTCTCGTTGAGCATCTCGTGTCGGCCCTCCGGGTAGAGCTTGAGTTCCACGTCGAGTTCCGCCTTCCGATAGAGCTCGACGAGCGTCTTGACGGTTTTCCCCCCCTCGCTGACCGGGTCCTGGTCTCCGGAAAACACGTAGATCGGTAGATCCCGGCGAAAGCGGGCCAGGCGCTCCGGCTTGGCCAGGTTGGGCACCGCGTCCAGAAGGTCGATCCAGAGCTGATTGCTCGAGAGGAACCCGCACTTGGGATCCTCCACGTAGAGATCGACCTGCGCGGGATCTCGGGAGAGCCAGTCGAAGTCCGTGCGCGCCGGCTTGAAGGCGCCGTTGTAAGCACCGAAGGCTAGCTTGTCGATGAGGCTGCTCTTTCCGCGAGCCCCCTGCCGCCACTTCTCGAAGCGGGCGACGTAGCGCCCTAGGGTCGCCACCGGGGGTGGAGGCCCTGACGTTCCGGACAGCACCGCCGCGTCGAGCCCTGCGCCCTTGTAGCGAGCGAGGTAATCCTGGAGGACGAGAGAGCCCATGCTGTGGGCGAGGACGGCCAGTGGCGCTTCCGGGGCCGCAGCCTTGGCCGCGTCCACGACCTTGCGCAGATCCTCCACGACCCGGTCCCAGCCCTCAGCGTCCGCGAAGTAGCCCAGGTCTTCGTCTTGGGTGGCGGTACGGCCATGGCCGCGCTGGTCGTAAGCGAAGACGGTCCAGCCGCGATCCACGAGAGCCTCGGCGATCGGTGCGTACCGCGCCGAGTGTTCGGCGAGACCGTGCACGATCACCACTGAAGCCAACGTCGGGCCGTCCGGAGAGTACACGTCACAGGCTACCGGGGAGCCGTCCACGGAGAAGTCGCGCGCTTCAATCATTGTCAATTCGTCCTGCAGATCTCGGGCCGGGACACCACGTCGAGAGGGAGCGTCGCTTCGAAGATGGCCGAGGCGGCGGAACTATCCCATCGGACGGTACCTACGCGCCAGAGCGCTCCGCTCGGAAGATCCGCTTCGGCCCTCATTCCTACCGTCTGGCCCCGAGATGTGACCGTGAGCTCGGCGCGTGGTTGCGTGCGTGTCTCCCGGCTGTCGCAGTGGTGAGCGAAGACCACGTACTCCCCCGCCTCGAGCTGGTCGAGCCCCACCACTTCGACCCCCGCCGAAGTCACGGCGTCGCGCTCCAGGCGCGGGTCGTCGTCGTTTCGGGAAGGATCTCCCCAGTTCGGGGCACGGTTGAAGGTGGAGCAGTCTGAGCCCTCGCTCCGCCCGGGGACGCCGTTTCCGTAGCTCCCGACCTCACCCCCCGGGCGAACGAGGTGGAGGTCGACGTCCGTGGCCCGGTCCCAGTCGAGGGTCAGGACCAGATCTTTCGGGGTCAGCGTGACCTCGGACGGGGCGCTCTCCAGGCCGCGGGCGTCTCGGACCCGCACCGCCACCCGGTAGACCCCGAGCCGGTCGGCCAGGATATCGCCGGTGTCGGCCTCGCCCGGAAAGACCCCGGCGAGGCTTCCTTCGGGTCGCTCGGGCACGGACCAGATCCAAGTAAGGGGCCCGCCCTCGGGATCCCGAGCTTCCCGGGCGTCGAGATGGACCACCTCATCGATGCCGACGGAGAGCTGCTGCCCGCGGGTCGCGAGCGCGCACCCTTGCTCGCGAGGGCGGTCGCTTCGGCACGCCCAGAGGGAGACTTGGGGTCGAAGATTGGCCTGGCCTCGCAGGGGGATCTGAAGCTGGGGAGTGTTCGGGTCATCCGAGGCGACCCACACCACGCCCTGATCCTCTCCGCGGTCCTGTGGATCGTAGACCACCCCGATCGACACCTCCGTCTTGGCGGGGAGGACGCCGCCGGAGAATCCGCCCGCCTCGAGGCTGAGCTCCGGCGAGGTCGAGGTCAAAACCACGGACGCCACGGTAAGGGGGCTCCCCCCAGCATTCCGAAGAAGGACGGTGCGCATCGCCGGGCTCCCTGCGTCGACCACCCCGAAGTCGACGCGGGCGGGGTCGGCCTCGACCCGCCTCAGTCCGCCCGTGCCTCGGACGGGCAACGCGAGCTCGCCTCCGTCGTCATCGACGATCACGACGGTCGCGGTATGGGCCCGCCCGGGCTCAACGGGCCGAAACTCGACCTCGACCTCTCGACTCATTCCCGGGGCCCAAATGGGATCCGAGGGGACCTGGAGTCGGAAAGCCTCCTCCCCTTCAATGCGGGTCTCGACGATCTCCGCCCGGCCTCGCCCGTCGTTTCGCAAGATCACCGTCGCCACCGTGACCTCCCCGAGGCATCCCTCCCCCACGTCGAGGGCGTCCGGATCTGCAACGAGCATGGACGTGACCCGAGCGAGAGGCTCATCGGAGCACCCCGCGATGACGAAGATCGCCCCTGCCGCCACCCCCAAGATCCCGAAGACCTGGCGCATAGGCGCCAAGATACGCGATTTTGGATTCGATGACTTCGCCCCCGTGAAACGTCGTGGGCGCGCGACCTACCCTTCTTGACAGTACCCCCGGGCCGCACCATGCTCCCCGAGCATCGCACCCAGATAGGGCGAGAGCGGGCGAGGACTACATGGCAGGCACGGATAAGCGAAAGCAATCACTCTACTTTCCCGAGGACATGCTGAAGGAGATACAAGACGAGGCAACGCGGCAGGACCGTTCCTTGTCGTGGATCGTCCAGCAGGCGTGGCGCATTGCGCGCGCCGAGATCACCCGATTTCCCTCCGTGAACGACGTCCTCGAATCCTCCCGGGACGATTAGCCTCTACATCCTCCGCGAGCGGAGCAATCCCGCCTGTCAAGGCGACGACCGCAGTCCGTCCTTCGGGTCGGCTACGGTCTAACTTCGTTTAGACAGATGGACCGGGCGGGGACGCTCTCCCACCCATACTGGGCCGGGCTCGCGAGGCCGTTCACTGAGACGAAGGGGCGAGTTCGATCTTGGCGGCGTGGCGGAAGGGGACCTCGAAGTCCTTCGTCTGAACCTTGCCCTGGACGATGTAGTCCACGACTCCGCTCCGGAGCAGGGCATCGACACCGTCGTAGGAGCTGTCGTCGAGAATCAGGCTGACCTCGTACTCCTCGGCGGCACCGGCGGTGAGGCGCGTCCCTACGCCCGCCTCGTCCGAACGCAGCTCCTTTCCCGAAACCTCCACCGTGTACGCCACCGACTGTACGGGAAGCGTGAAGCCGTTCTCGTTCACGAGACGAAGGATCAGGGTCACATCCAAGCCCTTCTTCTCGTACCGCGCGGCCTGGGCATCGAAGACGATGAACTGGGGGAGCGTGGGGATGGCCAGACCGGACTTCTTCGTGAAGCTGACCGACGAGCCATCGCTGATTCGGACCTGTCCCGAGAGGTCCGCGGGCACGACCTCCATAGCCCCCAGCCGGGCGAGGTCCTCCGAGCCTTTCGGGAGAGGGACATCCACGTCGAAGTCCAGGGTGGCTCGCTGCTCTGGCTCGAGGGTGCCATTGACGTCGACGGTGCCTTCGATGCGTCCCGCCACGTCCTTGGTGTCGAGGGCATAGGCGATGTCCTTCACCCCGACCGCCTCGGCGCGCGGATTGTAGACCTCGACCTTCACCGACATGCGTGAGGTCGAGAGGGCCGTGGACTGAGGAAGAATCCGGGAGACCCGAGCTTCGACGGGGGCGGGCGGCGCTGGTGGCTGCCCCCCCGCGCAGGCCGAGGCAAAGAGAACGATGGGGACGAGTCGTTTGATCATGACGGGCTCCGAAGCTTAGTTGCAGGTGAGCGCATTACAATCTGCGGCGCCCTCGCAGTTTCCCGCCGCATCGCAATAGCGCCAGCTGCAGGCTTGGTATTGCACGCCGCCCTCTTGGATCTGCGCGATGCCCTTCCCGGGTACGACGCGCCAGGTCGAGGTGACGGGAGCGTCGGTGCCGACCTGACGGGAGTAGGTCAGCTCGACGCCGGGTTCGGTTGTGCCCTCCGGCACGGGGACGTCCACGTCGGTACGCTGGACCACCACGGTGTGTCGCTCCGCCGTCGCCACGCCCATACTTACGCTGGCGGGCGTGGTCACGACTTCGTATCGATCTCCCGCGGTCAGGCCGGCCTGCATGTCCATATCGAAGGCGAGCCGGAGCATGAGCGGCTCCTGCTCATCCGGGTCTGGGCACTGCTCCTGGCCTGCGCACGCGTAGCGGGTGCTCACGCGAAGCCCGTTCGCGTCTGAGGTATCAAAGCGGAGGAGCCGAAGTTCGCCGTCGTCCTGAGGCTCGAAGAACCGCTCGTCGGCCAAGCCCCCCGAAGCAAGCGAGAAGCTCCATCGGGAGGTGGTTCGACCTGGGAGGCTCGCGGCGTCCTGGGTCACCCGGGCCGTCGCCCGCTGCGTCGTGTTGAAACGGTAGCGAATGCAGGAACCCGGAGTGACCGCGAGGAACTCTTGAGCATCGGCGGCGCTCGGGAGCTCCACCGGAGGCAAGGGGTCGTCGCCGCAGGCCCCCACGAACGGAATCAGAGCGAGCAGCGTCAGTGAGGCCCACCCCCCTATCGAGCCGAGCGTAGGACGTGAACCCATGGCGGCGGCACCGTAGCCAATGGTGCGAGGGGAGTAAACACGTTGACCCTGCCTCGTCCCCTGCGTAATCGCGGTAGGCCGAGGGTCCGCGAGGTACGCCGATGGCCGAAGACGATGGCGAGCGCTTGAAGCGCCAGCGCGAGTCGGATCTCTATAACCAGCGCGGCATCGACGCGGCGGACCGGAACTGGCTCGACGAGGCCGTCAAGATGTTCACCCGGGCGATTGAGATCGACCCGGAGTCCGCTCACGCCCACGACAATTTGGCCCGCGTCTACGCCCAGCAGGGGCGATATCTCCTCGCGTTGCAGTCGTACCTCCACGCCCTGGAGATCGAGCCCGAGAGCCCCACCGCGCACTACAACCTGGCCTGCTTTCTGTCGGCGCATGGCGACAAGATGGCCATCGACGAGTACCAGCAAGCCATCCAGCTCGAGTACGACTACCCCGATGCCCACGTGAACCTCGGCCTGTGCTTCGTCGACGCGGGCGAGCACGAGAAGGCCATCGCGGAGTTTCGGATCGCTTGTGAGCTAGATCCCTCGGATCACGGCGCGCGGCTGGAGCTGGCGGCCTCGCTGATCGACGTCGGGGAGTTCGCGGAGGCCATCCGTCAGCTCAAGGCGGTCTTGAAGGGTGAAGCGGACAACCTCGACGCCTGGATCGACCTGGGCATCGCGTATGCCTTTCAAGGGTTTTACGACGAGTCGGAGCGAGCCTTTCTAGAGGCGGCCCGCCTCGAGCCCCGCGAGCTTCTCGCGCCGTATCACCTCGCGGCGCTGTATGCCGCGTGGGGACGCCCGGACGAGGCCCTCGAGCACCTCGAGCGGGCCCACGCTCTCGATCCCGAGCGGGTCCAGATGTGGGTCGAAGGCGAGCGAAAGTTCGACGGGCTGCGCAGCCACCCACGCTTCGTCGAGCTCCTCGGGGTCTGAGCCCCGACCCTCCCCGGCCCCTCCGGTCGGCGCCTCCGGTCTCACCCCTCCCCCGCCCCTCCGGCTCGGCGGCTGGGATTCCATCCCCGTCTTCCACCGCTTATCCACAGCCTGTTCCCAAGCAACTCACAGGTCCGTCCTTCGCATTTCGCGTGAACGACCCCAAGATGTCGTGGGTCCGGGGATGCTGCCCCCCCGAGGGATGGGGTTGCCAGCGAGAGTCGCGGAGGGTACTCCTCGACCTGCCGCATGAAGATCCGCCGGCTGGAAATACAGGGATTCAAGAGCTTCGCCGATCGCACGGTGCTGAAGTTCGGTGAGGGCATCACGGGGGTGGTGGGCCCGAACGGCTGCGGCAAGTCGAACATCGTCGACGCCATCCGCTGGGTGATGGGTGAGCAGTCCGCGAAGCACCTCCGCGGAGCGGGGATGCAGGACGTCATCTTCGCGGGCTGCGAGACCCGTGGCCCGGCCGGAATGTCGGAGGTCAGCATCACCTTCCGAAACGACGGGAACCTGGTTCCCCCCGAGTATCAGCAGCACGAAGAGATTCAGGTCACCCGCCGCCTCTTTCGGGACGGCACCTCTGAGTACGCCATCAACAAGGTGCAGTGTCGCCTCCGGGACATTCTCGACCTCTTCATGGGGACCGGCATCGGAAAGAACGCGTACGCGATCATCGAGCAGGGCCGCATCGGGATGATCGTGACCGCTCGCCCCGAGGAGCGGCGGGCGCTGATCGAGGATGCCGCCGGGGTCAGCCGCTACAAAGCTCGCCGCAAGCAAGCCGAACGTCGCATCGCCGCGACCGAACAAAACCTCGTTCGCGTGACGGACCTCGTCACCGAGCTGGGGAGCCGGCTCAAGGTGCTCGACGGGCAAGCCGCCCGCGCCGAGAAGTACAAGAAGATCAAGGTCGAGCTGCGCGACCTCGATCTCCACGCGGCGGCCCACAAGCGTCTCGAGCTTGACGCGCTCGAGCGCTTCGACCGCGCACGCCGAGACGGCCTGCAAGAGACCTTGACCTCAGAGCAGGAAGGGGTGGAGGCCGATGAAGCCGCCATCGCCGAAGCCACGGAGGCGCTCGCGGTCCGAGAGTCCGATTTCCGCGTCGAGGAAGCCAAACTCTACGAGGACGAGAAGTCCCTCGATCTGAGCCGGCAGAACGTCGAGTTCCTGCGCCGTGAGGACGGAAAGCTTGCGGAGCGGATCGAAGAGGCAGAGGTCGAACACGGCGAGCTGGAAGAGGAGCGGGCGAGGCTCACCAAGGAGCGCACGGAGGTCGAGGCGCTGGAAGCCTCCCTCGGCGAAGGGGCCGGCGAAGAATCCAGGGTGCTCGAGGCCCGCGAGGTCGCGCTGAACGCCCTCCACGAACAAATGGCGGAAGCGCGCCACGCCCTCGACGCCGACAAGGCTTCGATGGTCGAGCATCTGACGGCGGTCGCCGAGCGCCGTAACGGCCTCGAGAACCTCTCTCGGCGCATGGAAGACCTGGAGCTCCGCTCCACCAAGGCCGAGCAGGACGCCCAAGCCTCCAAGGCGCGGTCCGAAGACACCAAGAAGCGAGTGGCCAAGCTCGAGGCGGAGCTCACGCGCAGCCGCCAAATGAAGCTGCAGCTCGAGGAGGAGCAAGCCTCCCAAGAGGCAACCCTCGAGCGCCTTCGAGAGGCTGCGGACGAAGTCGATACGAAGCTCTCCAGCTCTCGCGAAGCGCTGGTGAATGAGCGCAGCCGCCTCCGCTCCCTCGAGAAGATCCGAGACAATTACGAGGGCTGCTCGAGCGCGGTCCGAGCGGTGATGAAGCGTGAAGAGACGAGCCCCCGGTGCCTCGTGGCCGACGTCCTCGACTCCGATCCTCGCTACGAGACAGCCGTCGAAGCCGTCCTAGGGGAGCGGCTTCAATCGATCGTGGTGCCCGATCAGGACGAAGCCTTCGAATCTGGCCAATTCCTCCGCTCATCGGAGCAAGGCCGCTCCACCTTCGTCCCTCTCGATCTACGCCTGGATCACGCGCCCTGGGCTCCGCGCCTCCTTACCCACGATCCCTCCACGATGCCTCCCGCGGGGCGTCCAGCGGAGCTCACGGTGCCCTCCTCGCTCGCCGCCCCCTCGGAGGCGGTGGGCACTCCCGACCCCTCGGACTTCAACTCCACCGTTCTCCCCGCGCCCCTCGAGGAGAGCGTCCTCCCTCAGACCGCGCTGACCCACGTGCCGGGAGCGCTCGAGGTCGACGAGAAAGCCTCGGACGCCGGAATACGAGGCTCGGAGGGCTTTTGGGAGGAAGAGGAGGAGGCGGACTGGCCCAATCTCGAGGACGCCTCGGTGTGCGGGAAGATGACCGATTTGGTTCGGGCCAAGCCGGGCTATGAACACGTGGCGCGGGCGCTCATGGGAGACGTTCTCGTCGTCGACGGCCTCGAGAAGGCCCATGAGCTCTGGGTCAACAACGGTCATCGCAAGACGCTGGTCACTCTCGAGGGCGAGGTTCTAGACCCCATGGGTCTCTTTACCGGCGGCTCCTCCGCAGGCGTGTCCGAGGGGCTCTTGGCCCAAAAGCGCGAGATGGACGAGCTTCGCAAGTCGGTGGCTCAACTCGAAGCCCAGGTTGCGGCGGCGGAGACCCGCAAGCGGGACCTCGCGGCGAAGATCGAGAAGGTTCAACTGCGAGTCCGAGACCTCTCGTCGGAGGGGCAGCGAGGTGCCCTTTCCATCGTGGGCTTCGAGCGCGACATCGAAAGCCTCCGAGCCCAGATCGCCCGCGAGTCGGAACTCGCAGATCGGGCTGCGGAAGAGGCCACGCGGATGCGGGCCGAGCTCGAGGCGGCCACGAAGGAGCAGAGCGCGACCGAGGCGGCGCTGGATCGACTCGGCGAGGAGAAAACCGAAGCTGAGCATCGGGTGGCGGACGCCGCCGAGGGCCTCGCCGATCTCGAGCGAAGAGCGCGAGACCTGTCCGACCAGATCACTTCCCTCAAGGTCGACGTGGCCGCCAACCGGGAAAAACGGGACAGCTCACGCCAAAACCTAGGACGGATCTGCGCGCGTCTCGACGATATCGACCTCCGACTCGACAAGCTGGCCGCCATCGTGAGGCGGAGCAGCGAGGAGCGTGAGGAGGGGGCCACCAAGGTTCGGGACGAAAAGGTCCGGATCGAAGAGCTCGAGCAGGGCGTGCAGGCGCGTCGTCAAGCCGTGGAGGCGCTCCGGGCCGAGCTCGACGCAGAGCGGGAAGCCCTCAAGAGTCGAGAGGGCGAGGTGCGGACGCGGAGAGACGCCCTGGAGGCCGTGCGCAGCGAGCACGCAGGGGCCGAGATGAAGATCCGCGAGTACCAGATCGCGAGAGAGAACCTCCAGAGTCAGCTCAAGGAGCGCTACCAGATCGACCTTGAAGGCCTCCTTCACGATTTCCACGTGCTCCCGAGACAGAGCGATGAGCACAGCAAGCGTACCCGCAGCCTCCGTCGCCAGCTCTCGGATATCGGAGCCATCAACCTCACCGCCATCGAAGAGCACGCCGAGGTCAAGGCTCGGTACGAGCACCTCGCGGGGCAGAAGGCGGATCTGGAGAAGGCCATCGAGGCCCTGCGCTCCGCGATCCGGAAGATCAACAAGACCAGTCGAGAGCGCTTCGTGGAGGCCTTTCGCCTCGTGAACGAGAAGTTTCAGCAGGTGTTCCCAAAGGTCTTCAACGGGGGCCGTTGTGCGCTCGTCATGTCCGACGAAGAGGATCCGCTGGAGTCTGGCATCGAGATCATGGCCCAGCCGCCGGGCAAGAAGCTCCAGAGCGTCAACCTTCTCTCCGGTGGCGAAAAGGCCCTCACTGCGGTGTCGCTGATCTTCGGCATCTTCCTCATCAAGCCGACGCCCTTCTGCCTCCTCGATGAGGTCGATGCGCCGCTCGATGAGGCCAATGTCGGGCGCTACAACGAGATGCTCCGCGAGATGGCGCCAATCTCCCAGTTCGTCCTCATCACCCACAACAAGCGAACGATGGAGCTTCCGGATCGCCTCTACGGGGTGACGATGGAGGTTCCGGGTATCTCCAAGATCGTGCCGGTCGATGTCGTGGGTTCGGAGTCCGAAAAAACGCCCGAGCTCAAGGCGGTCTAGCCGCGGGCCGGAGGACGCCCGAGCCTCTGAGGGCGGGTATCGCGTCGGCCGTGGACTTGCGCCGAAGGTCGCTGCTACTCCGTAGCTCATGGCGATGCGCCCCGCGATCAGTGCGGCCTTGGTGACGGTGGGCTTGCTCAGCTCGTCGTCCGCCTTTCCTTACGGGGAGTCCGACGCCGACGGCGTGCCCACCGCCGACGAGAGACGGGTCCACCTTCTCACCAATCAGGTGAGGGCAGCCCCCCATCAGTTTCCCGGCTGGGACACGTCGAAGGCTTCCGGCGAAGCCCGCCCCCCCGTGGCCTTTCACGACGACCTCTTCACCGCAGCCCACTTTCACGCTCAGGACATGGCGACGTCCGGGTGCTTTCAGCACGCGAGCTGTGACGGCACCCCTGCGCAGCAGCGGATCCAGCGCTTCTTCGACGGCGGTAGCTTTGCCGAGAACATCGCTCTCGGCCAGCGCGATGCCGTGGAAGCGATCACCGACTGGATGAACTCGACCACCGGCCATCGCGAGAACATCCTCACCCCCACCTGGAACGTCCTCGGTACCGGGACAGCTACGGGATTTCATTGGGTTCAGAACTTCGGGACCATCTCCGTCCCGCTCCCTCGCATCGTCTCCGCGGCCGACTTTCCGAGGGGAGCGAATCTTAGGCTGGCCGCCCTCGCCTTCGACGCAGGCGGCGCCGTACCGGTTCGGTTCGAAGCCCAGCTCGGCGAAGAGACCTACCCGCTCTCGCCGGGCGTGGGCGCGCCCGGTCAGCGGGTATGGGAGACGACGGTGCCGCGCCCCGCCGCGTGCACCGCTCTCGTCTTCGAGCTCGAGGACGCGTCCGGAGCCACGACGCGCTTTCCCACCACCGGGACGCTCCTGGCCGGCGCGGGGTGCAGCCAGGCCTACCGCGCAAGCCCCGGAGCCCCGACCCCCGACCGGCCCGTTATCGACGCCGACGTTCCCCAACAAGGGTGCCGAACCACCTCAGGGAGCTCGGTCTTCCTGCTCTTCGGATGGCTGCTCTTTATAGGTCCGCAGACCTGGCGCGCTCGACGCCGTTCCTGAAACCCCCCGGCACATCCGAACGCCCCCGGCTACGACAGCGAAGATTTTCGCTCCGCCGGTTGAGCCCCTCATCGGGGGGTCGATGCTGCCTCTGTGGCCGCGAGACTCGAGCCTTCCGATCACGAGATTCGTGTCGTTGTCGGCGGTCGGTTCAGCGTGTCTGACTGTCGAGAAGCGCAAGAGGTGCTGCTCCAGGCCTTCTCCATGGGCCGCCCCCTTCGGCTCGACCTCGCAGACCTCGGCGAGGCCGACATCAGCCTCGTGCAGCTGGTGCTCTGCACGCGAGCGAGCGCTCGGACCCTCGGTGTCGATCTCACCATCACCCATCATGGCTACGCGTTTCGCGACGCGATGGAGCGCTCCGGATTCGCCCACCTCCTGGAGGAGCCTTGGATGGACGGCGAAGAGGTCCAGTACTTCCTCTTCGACGGAGCCGTTTGATGGACCCTCTCCAAGAGGCCTTCGTCCTCGAAGCGAGAGACGTCCTCGAGACTCTCGAGACAAGCCTGCTTGCGCTTGACGCCGATCCCGGCCACCGACGAGAGATCGACGCCGCTTTTCGCGCTCTCCATACCCTGAAGGGCTCGGGAGCCATGGTCGGCTTCGCCGAGCTCGAGCGTTTTGCGCACTCTTTCGAGTCCGCGTTCGACGCGGTCCGCGCGGGCTCCCGCGCCCTCGATGGGGAGCTCGTGAACGCCTCCCTGGCCGCCCTGGATCATCTCGGAAGCCTCGTGGCGGCGGGACCGAACCCGGGACCTGAGCTGATCTCGCAGTCGACCGCGCTCCTGCAGACGCTCGCGCCGCCGCCACCTGGATCGCCGAAGCCTCCCGAGGCGCCTCCGTCGAAGCCCGCTGCGAGCGCGTCGGCATGGCTGGTCACGGTGGCCCCGGAACCGAACACCTTGGTCGACGGGCTCGACCCCCTCGAGGTCTTTGCGGGGCTCAGCTCTCTGTGCACGTGGCGAGCCGTCGGAATCGGCGACGCTTCCCCTCCCCTCGAGAGCTGGACGCCGGGCCACCTTCACCTCACGTGGAAGATCTTGATCGTCTCGGAGGCTTCGCGCGCCCAGCTCGAGGACGTCTTCTTCTTCCTCCAAGATCGCGCCCTCCTCCAGCTCGACGCGATCGCGGATCGCGTCCAACCCAACGCGATCGAGGTGCTTGGTGCCGAGCTCGACCTCGCCCTCGGAGAGGGTGTCGAGAGACTGAAGGCTATCCTGCCAAGGATGGAGCCGCCTCCCTCGCCGCCCCCGACCTTACCACCGCCCGACCCGGCCCCTCCGAGACCTGCGGTCTCGAGCGCCGGCACGGCCTGGGCCCGGGAGGACATGATCAAGGTCGCGGCCACCAAACTCGACGTCCTCGTGGACCTCGTAGGGGAGATGGTGATCGCCCAAGCCCGCTTAGCCGAGGCCGCCCGCCGCCATGCCGACCCCGAGCTCCACGCCGTGGCGGAGGATCTCGAACGCATGTGCGTAGAGATGCGGGAGTCCACCATGGACCTGCGAATGGTCCCGATCGGGGCGACCCTTTCCAAGTTTCGGCGCCTGGTAAGGGACGTAGCTCAACAGCTGGGCAAGCGCATCCACCTCGAGACCTCGGGAGAAGAGACGGAGCTCGACAAGACCGTCATCGACAAGCTCGGAGACCCCATGGTCCACCTCATCCGCAACTCCCTCGACCACGGAATCGAGAGCCCGGAGGAGCGGGTGGCCGCAGGAAAGCCTGCGGAGGGGAAGATCTGGCTCTCCGCCCGGCACTCCGACGCGAACGTGGTGATCGAGGTCCGCGATGACGGCCGAGGAATCGACACGGAACGCATCCGCGCCAAAGCGATCGAGCGAGGTCTCATCACCCCCGACACCCGCCTCAGTCCCACGGAGATCCAGAACCTCATCTTCGCGCCGGGCTTCTCCACCGCTCCGAACGTTTCGGCCTTGTCCGGGCGAGGGGTGGGCATGGACGCGGTGCGCTCCGCCGTTCGCGCCCTCCGAGGCGACATCACCCTCACCTCCGAGAAGGGGGTGGGGACCACCCTCCGCATTCATCTTCCGCTCACCCTGGCCATCATCGAGGGCCTCCTCGTGGAACTCGGAAGGTCGCGGTACGTCCTGCCCCTCAGTCAGGTCGAGGAGTGCATCGAGGTCCCTGACGACGGGAGTCGATTCGCGGAGCTGCGCGGCGAGCTGGTGCCCTTTTTCGACCTCGCGCGTTGGTTCGAACTCCCCGAGGCGGGCGGAGATCACCAGCAGATCATCGTCACGAACGTGGATGGCCAGCGCTACGGCTTCGTCGTCGACGACGTAGTGGGCCAACAACAAACCGTGATCAAGAGCTTGGGCCGAGCCTACCGCGGGGTCGACGGCATCTCGGGAGCCACCATCCTCGGCAACGGGGAGGTGGCCCTCATTCTCGACCCGAAGAAGATCGCGGGCGCTCTCGAATCGGCGCGCGCATGAGGAACGAAGGATGCTCTCGAGCGTAAAATTCCAGCTCGTGGCGGGCCTAGGCGTGGTGGTGGCCTCCGCCTGCGGCGCAGGTCTCGTGGGACTCAAGGGGATCGGACAGGTCGGTCGAGCCTTCGAGGCTGCCGACGTCGCCATGACCTCGAGTCGGCGGGTCGAAGGTCTGGAGCGTCTCCAGCTCGAACTCAGCCGGAGCCAGAGGGATCTGCTCATCGAGCCCGGAGCGGTGTCCCTTCCCCAGCGTGTCGAGCAGATGAACGCGCTCCGCTACGCCCTCGTGGATGCCCTCAACGATCTTCTCCTCGCCGCCGCCGATGATCACCGGGAGCCCTTCCTAGCCTATGGGGCCGCCATCGGACCGTACTTCGACCTCATCGATGAGATCGCTCGGCTGTGCGAGGCGGCCGAGAACGAGATGTCGACCTCCGCCCGAGCGCGAGCGCACGCCCTTGCCATGGGCCGGGGAGACCGCCTCCTGGGCGAGGCGAGCCATGCCCTCCAGGCCATCATCCGAGCCCGTAGAGACGACGCGGAGGTGGCCCGCGAAATGGTGAGCCAGGCGAAGGTAGAGGCCCAGCGCAACGCCCTGGCCGCGGTGATCGCGTCCCTGCTCTTGGCGGTCGCCGTGGCGGGCGTACTCATCCGGCGAATCTTGGCCGCCCTCGGGGGCGAGATCGCGGTGGTGAAGCGTCTCGCGGTGGCCATGAGCTGCGGAGACCTCACCGCTGAGGGGGGGCAGGCCGCGCCGGAGAGCCTGCGGGGACGTATAGATGCGACGACGGCGAGGCTCCGTGAGGTCCTGACACGGGTCATGGACGCCGCCCACCAGACGGCGGCCGGGAGTGAGGAGCTGAGCGCCAATGCGGCTCAGATGTCGGAGGGCGCAGGCCTTCAGGCCACGAGCGTCGAGGGAATTTCTCGATCCGTCGGCATGATGGCGGAGAACGTCCGCCAGAACGCAGACAACGCCCAGCAGACCGAGTCCATCGCCCAGCGCACGGCGGACGACGCCCGCCTCGGCGGGGAAACGCTGCGAGAGACCGTGGGCGCGATGCAGGACATCGCGAGCAAGGTGGCCATCATCCAAGAGCTGGCTCGTCAGACCAACCTGCTCGCCCTCAACGCAGCTATCGAAGCGGCCCGGGCGGGGGAGCACGGAAAGGGATTCGCGGTGGTGGCCAGCGAGGTGCGTAAGCTGGCCGAGCGCAGCCAACGCTCCGCGGCGGAGATCTCGGAGGTGTCCCATTCGAGCGTCGAGGTCGCCGAGCGGGCGGGGGCGCTCTTCGACAAGATCCTCCCTGACATTCAGCGCACAGCGGAGCTGGTCATGGAGATCAGCTCCGCGAGCCGAGAGCAGGATCGCGGAGTGACCGAGATCAATCTGGCCGTCCGTCAGCTCGAACAGGTCATCCAGCAAAACGCGGTCGGCGCGAAGGAGGTGGCGGCGACGTCGAGAAGTCTCTCCAAGGAGGCACAAGAGCTCCTCGGTGCGGTGGGATACTTCCGACTCCGGGACGGCACTGGGGCTCGGAAGGACGAGAGGCTTTCGTCCGAAGACGTCCCTCTCGAGGGTGCCTCTTCAGGACTCGAAGCCGCAGAGCCTCCTCACGAGGGCTCCCGCCCTCTTCTCGCCAAGGATCTCGCGTCTCGCCCGGCGCCCATCGTCCTCGATGAACCCGAAGACGACCCCGACGACTGGTTCGCGAGGATGTGACGGAGACGCGATGAGCGGAGCAGATACCTACCTCACTTTCCACCTCCACGAAGAGATCTTCGGGCTGGAGATCACCCGGGTCCGAGAGATCGTGGAGTACGACAGAGCCGTCACTCGGGTTCCGCGAACGCCTGCGTTCATGAGAGGCGTGATGAACCTTCGCGGGAACGTGGTCCCCGTCGTAGATATGAACCGCAAGCTGGGCTTCGCGGAGCGTGACCCGACCGCGGATACCTGCGTCATCATCATCGAGATCGACGTCGGCGAAGAGACCATGACCGTGGGGGCCATGGTCGACGGCGTCGAAGAAGTTCTCGAGCTCGCGCCGGAGGACATCCTCGAGGCCCCGCCCGCCGGGACCCTCCTCGCTCCCGAGCTCCTCTCCGGGCTCGCCCGAAGAGAGGAAGGCTTCGTGATGCTGATGCGGGTCGAGGCCATTCTCGCGCCCGGCGAGCTCGCCGGGGTGGAGCCTCCCCCCGAGGCTCAGACGCGAACATGAGGTCGACCGCCCCATCGCGCGTCTCCGGGCCCTTCGAGACCTTCGCCGCCATGGTGAAGGCGGAGAGCGGTCTCGTTCTCACCGAGGACAAGCGGGTCTTCGTCGAGACCCGTCTTCAGAGATGGGTCGAGGAAGGGGGGTTTCGGGACCTCGATGCCCTCTTGGAGCATTTGATGCGGCGGGCTCGACCGCCCGAGCTCTCGCGCTCCATCGAGCTCCTCGCCACCCACACGACCTCTTTCTTTCGGGAAGCGGCTCACTTCGACCTCCTCATCTCGCGGATGGTGCCGGCGAGCGCAGAGCGCCTCGGCCGCCACGCTCCCCTCAAAGTGTGGAGCGCCGCCTGCTCCACCGGAGAAGAGCCCTACAGCCTCGCCATGTGCCTAGCCGAGCTCGAGGACGCCGCCGTCGATTACCGGGTGCTCGCTACAGATCTCTCGCACGACGTCCTCACGCGAGCCCGTCGAGGTCTGTACTCCGCGACACAAGCCGACGGGGTCCCTCCCGATCGTCGAAAACGATGGTTCCGTGAGGTCTCCGTGGCCGGCAAGACTTCCTTCAAGATCCAGCAGGGGCTCCGTCGAAAGGTGGGCTTTCACACCCTCAACCTCGTCCGGGACGACTGGAGGCTCCGCAACCCCCTCGACATCATCTTCTGTCGCAACGTCCTCATCTATTTCGATATCCCTACCCGCTTGCGCGTGGTGGAGCGGCTGCTGGCCACGCTGGCTCCGGGGGGATACCTCGTCTTGGGCCACACGGACGGCCCCTTGGCCCAAGAGTTCCCCCTCGAACCGATCGGGCCCACGGCGTTTCGATACCTTGGTCCGGAGAGCCCTCGATGACCGTCCGCGTCCTGGTTGTAGACGACTCGGCCTTGGTTCGAGAGGCCCTTGGCCAAGCCTTGCGGAGCGACCCTGAGATCCACGTCGTCGGCGCCGCCGCTCACCCCTACGAAGCCGTCGAGATCATGCGGCTCGAGCCGGTCGACGTACTCACCCTCGACATCGAGATGCCGCGCATGGACGGGCTGACCTTTCTCAAGAAGATCATGAGTCAGCGGCCCCTCCCGGTGGTGATCTGCTCCACTCTGACCGACGCGGGAGCCGCCGCTACCATCGAAGCCCTCGAGCTCGGCGCGGTCGAGATCGTCACCAAGCCCAAAGTGGGCACGCGCGCCTTCTTCGAAGAGGCCCGCATCCGGCTATGCGACGTCGTCAAGGCGGCCGCCCACGTCAGACCTCAGCGCATCCGGCCTCGCCCCCGAGCCCCTGTCCGAAAGCCCTCTGGCTCGCTCTTCAAGCTCGACACTACGGACAAGCTGATTTGCTTAGGGGCCTCCACGGGGGGCACGGAGGCCCTTCGCGAGCTCCTCTCCGGTCTCCCGATCGACACCCCGCCGGTGGCCATCGTCCAGCACATGCCGGCGGGCTTCACTCGAGCCTTCGCGGCCCGCCTGGACGCCGAGATGCCGTTTCGGGTGGAGGAGGCACAGTCGGGACAGGCGCTCCTTCGAGGAACCGTGGTGGTCGCCCCTGGGGACCGGCACCTTCTCGTGACTCGGAGCGGAGCCCGCCTCGAAGTGGAGCTTAGGGACGGGCCCTTGGTGTCCCGGCATCGCCCCTCCGTGGATGTTCTTTTCCGGTCCGCAGCTCGGTGCGCGGGAAGTAACGTCGCCGCCGCCATTTTGACCGGCATGGGCAAAGATGGCGCGCGGGGCATGAAGGATCTACGGGACGCGGGGGCGGCCACCTTCGCGCAGGACGAAGCGACGAGCGTGGTCTGGGGTATGCCTGGCGCCGCTGTGGAGCTCGGAGGGGTGCAAGAAGTATTGTCGCTCGAGGGCCTCGCCGAACGACTCCTCGGGGCCACCGCTCTCGCACGCGCGAATACCCGTTGATCCCCTCACGAGCCTGCTCTAGGCCCATCGCGTGGAACTTCGACAGTGGCTCAAGGGCCTCGGCATCGACCTGCCCGCTTGGCTGGGCCAGCTCGGCCTGGACGTCCCCGCTCTCGAAGCGATGGTGGGCCTCGACGTCGAGGTCCTCGCAGCCGCTCTCGTTGGAGGTGTCGGTGCCCTCGGGCTCGGGGGCCTGGTCGCCGTGTCCCGACGCCGAAGGCCGCGACCCCTCGAGCCCGAGACCCTCGCCCCTGAGACGGAGAAGCGTCTGCCCACCGACGCGGAAGCCCTCCGGCTCGGACTCACCAAGACCCGAAGCGGCTTCCTAGGACGCCTGAACGCCCTCCTTGGAGGAGGCCGGAAGCTCGATGAGGAGCTCGTCGAAGAGCTGGAGACCCTCCTCGTCACCTCGGACCTCGGGATTCGCACCGCGCAGCGGCTCATTGGCGAGCTTCAAGCGGAGCTGTCGACCGAAGAACAGTCGGACCCCGGACGCGTCAAAGCCCGGCTTCGCGAAAAAGTGCGGAGCATCCTCGGAGATAAGCCGGAGCCCTGGCGGTTTCCGGCGCGTCCCACGGTGGTGATGGTGGTGGGCGTCAACGGGGTGGGAAAAACGACGACCATAGGCAAGCTCGCCGCCCGCTACGCTCGTGAGGGGAAGAAGGTCATGCTGGCGGCCGGAGATACCTTCCGCGCCGCCGCCGTTGAGCAGCTCGAGGTTTGGGGCGAGCGCGCGGGCGCGGAGGTGGTGAAGGGCGAAGAGGGGGCGGATCCGGCTTCCGTCATCTATCGGGCCATCGAGGAGGCCCGCGCGGCCGAGGCCGATGTCCTCTTTTGCGATACGGCAGGGCGGCTCCAGACCAAGGTCAACCTGATGAACGAGCTGGGAAAGGTGAGCCGGGTCATGAACAAGGCCATGGAGGGCGCACCCCACGAGACCCTCATGGTGCTGGACGCCACCACCGGCCAGAACGCCATCTCGCAGGCCCAGAAGTTCTCCGAGGCCGTGACCGTAGATACCCTGGCGCTGACCAAGCTGGACGGCACCGCCAAGGGAGGCGTGGTGGTCGCTATCGCGGGCGAACTCGGGCTTCCGGTGCGCTTCGTCGGGGTCGGCGAAGGCGTCGACGACCTTAGAGACTTCGATCCGGAGGCTTTCGTGGACGGCCTCTTCGGCGAAGACTGAGGGGTCGCGAGGTCAGGACGGGCTCGCGCTCGGGAGGAGCGATTGCTAAGGTCTGGGGGTGGGCAGCCGATCCACCAAC